>JADCEL010000028.1 GCA_020250125.1 Rhodobacter sp. | reverse complement strand
GACGGGG
Source organism: Rhodobacter sp. (assembly GCA_020250125.1). GTDB lineage: Bacteria > Pseudomonadota > Alphaproteobacteria > Rhodobacterales > Rhodobacteraceae > Aliitabrizicola. Next base: position 71,924 of record JADCEL010000028.1, on the reverse strand, counting down.
CGAAAGGCAGGAGCGACCCCTCTGGCAACGGTTCCCTGAACCAGCGCCCGACACGGTCCGCATCCCGTCCGTCCGGGGGGACGGTGGCCACCGTCCCCCCGGACCAACCCCATCAGACGACAAGGTCTGCAAGAATCAGAGAGACAAGCGCCCGACCCGCCCATGGCGGGCAATCCCTTTCCCCGGGCCGGAAAGAATTTCCCGCCAGGCATGCCGGACGGCACTTTTTCAGCACCCTTCTGGTGCCTGCGCCGCCATGCGTCGCAGGATGTCAGCGCCCGCGCGCCCGGCGCGCACCTGGTCCGGTCGCTGACCTGCCGGTTGCGCAAGACCGGGCCATGGCCGCAGGGGTGCCGGATGATGACCAGACGCGGCGGAAATCCGCCGTTGACCGGGGCCGACCCGCGGCGGGTCCGGTGGCTGACGGACAATGCCCACCCTGCCGGTCCCCGCAGGGTGGCAAGGGCAATCAGGCGCAGGCCCGGTTCCGGCGCGCTGCAACCCTGGTCCGGCTTGCGGTGGCAGGCCGGACTCCGCGCCCGGTGCTGCGGCTCTTTCGCGGCGTGGTCAGAAAGGTGCATCGCGGTCATGGCCGGGGTCCGTCGTTCACCTGCCGCGTTGCAACGACCGGGACAGGCGGCACAGGCCGCACTTCTTCCCCATCCTGTCGTCGCACAGGCGTTCCCCTGCGGCCCCGGCGCAACGCAAAGGACAGCGGCCAGCCCTGACGTTTCCGTCACCGTACCCTGTGGCGCGTCAGCGGACCTTCAGCGTGGCCAGCCCGATCAGCGCCAGGATCAGCGAGATGATCCAGAACCGGATCACGATCTGCGGCTCTGCCCAGCCTTTCTTTTCGAAATGGTGGTGGATCGGTGCCATCAGGAAGACGCGCTTTCCGGTGCGCTTGTAATACAGCACCTGGATGATGACGGAAAGCGCCTCGACCACGAAAAGACCGCCGACGATGGCCAGAACGATCTCGTGCTTGGTGCAGACGGCAATCGCACCCAGTGCGCCGCCCAGGGCCAGGCTGCCGGTGTCGCCCATGAAAACGGCCGCGGGCGGCGCGTTGTACCACAGAAATCCCAGCCCCCCGCCGATCAGCGCCGAACAGAAGATCAGGATTTCGCCGGTACCGGGCACGAAGTGCACGCCCAGATAAGCCGTGAAGTTGTAGTTTCCGACGACATAGGAAATCGCCCCCAGGGCCCCTGCCGCGATCATCACCGGCATGATCGCCAGCCCGTCCAGGCCGTCGGTCAGGTTCACCGCATTGGCGGCACCGACGATGACGATCATGCCGAAGGGCACAAAGAAGATGCCAAGGTTCAGCAGCACATCCTTGACAAAGGGCAGCGCAAGCTGGCCGGTCAGTTCCGGCGGATGAAAGTTGGAGGCCGCAAAAGCCGCCAGCCCCGCGATCAGCAGCCCCAGCAGGATGCGCACGCGGCTTGAGACGCCCTTGGTGTTCTGTTTCGTCACCTTGGCGAAATCATCGGCAAAGCCGATCAGGCCGAAGGCCAGCGTCACGAACAGCACGATCCAGACATAGGGGTTGTCCAGCCGCGCCCAGAGCACGGTCGAAAAGGCCAGCGCCGACAGGATGAGAAGCCCGCCCATTGTCGGGGTGCCCGCCTTGACGATATGGCCCTGGGGGCCATTTTCGCGGATCGGCTGGCCCTTGCCCTGACGGCGGCGCAGCAGGTCGATCAGCGGGCGGCCGAACAGAAAGCCGAAGATCAGCGCGGTAAAGAAAGCGCCTCCTGCACGGAAGGTGATGTAGCGGAACAGGTTGAAGACATCGCCCCCGTCCGAAAACTGGGTAAGCCAAAACAGCATTCAGTCGGTTCCTTGATGACCGTGGGCGACCGCCTGCCCCAGTTTGCGCAGGGCGTCAACCACCAGCGACACCTTTGTTCCCTTCGACCCCTTGACCAGCACGATATCCCCGGCATCGACCAGATGGCGCGCCTGCGGGGCCAGTTCGCCCGCCGTTGCCACCCAAAGCCCCCGCTTGCGCAGCGGCAGAACGGCGTGCAGGGCACGTATCCGCGGGCCGACGCAATGGATCGTGTCAATCTCTGCCAGCCGGGGATGCCGGGCGATTGCCGCGTGCAGTTCGTGCTCGGTCGGCCCAAGTTCCAGCATGTCGCCCAGAACCGCAATCCGGCGGCCCTGGCCGACGCGGCCCACGCCATCGGTGGGCGGGATCACGGCCAGCAGATCAAGGCTGGCCGCGACCGAGGCGGGGTTGGCATTGAAGGCATCGTCAATCAGTTCGAAGGACTGGTCCTCAACCCTGTCCATCACGATCCTTTCGCGCGTGCCGCGCCCCGCCGGCGGTGCCCAGCGCCCGATGTCGAAGGCCGCGATGGTCGGGTCCAGCCCAAGCGCGTCCGCAGCCGCCAGCACCGCCAGCGCATTGGGCGCAAAATGGCGGCCCGGTGTCATCACCTTGAACAGAATGGGGTTTCCCCGCGCAGTTGCCTTGACCACGGTGGCATCCGGCGTCAGATGAACGTCGGTGATCCGATAATCGGCCCGGTCCGATTGCCCGAAGGTGACACATTTCACCCCCGCATCGGCAGCCCTGGCCAGCAGAATCGGCGTGGTTGCCATATCGGCATTCACAATGGCCGTGCCCCCCGGCAGGATTCCGTCGATGATCGATGCCTTTTCATGCGCAATCCCCTCGACACTGTCGAAAGCTTCCAGATGGGCGGGGGCAACCAGGGTGATGATGGCCACGTCCAGCCGGGCCAGCCGGGCCAGCGGCGCAATCTCTCCGGGGTGGTTCATTCCGATCTCGATCACGGCAAACTCTGTCTGCGCGGGCATCCGGGCCAGCGTCAAGGGCACGCCCCAGTGGTTGTTGTAGCTGGCTTCGGCCGCATGGGTGCGGCCCTGCCCGCCCAGCACGGCGCGCAGCATGTCCTTGGTCGATGTCTTGCCGACCGATCCGGTCACCCCGACCGTGCGCGCCCCTGTGCGGGCGCGCGCCGCCGCCGCAAGCGCGGTCAGCGCCGCCATCACATCCGGCACAATCAGCAGCGGTGCATCCGCCGCCACGTCGGCGGGCCGGTGCGTGACCAGCGCGGCGGCGGCCCCCCCAACCAGCGCCCGGGCGACAAACTCATGCCCGTCGCGCAGATTTTTCAGCGCCACGAAAAGATCGCCCGGCAGCAAAGTGCGCGAGTCGATCGACACACCGGTTGCCTGCCAGCCGGCGGTGGCGGTGCCGCCGGTTTCCGCAGCAGCGTCGGCAGCGGTCCACAGCACGGTCATATCAGACCATCCAGTGCCGCCACGGCAACGCTGGCCTGTTCGGCATCATCGAACGGGTAGACATGGCCTGCAATGGTCTGCCCCGTTTCGTGCCCCTTGCCCGCGATCAGCAGCGCATCGCCCGGCCCCAGCGCGTCAACCCCGCGCAGAATGGCCTCGGCGCGGTCGCCCACCTCATTCGCCTCCGGGCAGGCGGCAAGGATGGCCGCACGGATACTGGCGGGGTCTTCGCCGCGCGGGTTGTCATCGGTGACAAACAGCACATCGGCATGTTCGGCGGCGGCACGCCCCATCAGCGGGCGCTTGCCCCGGTCACGGTCGCCCCCCGCGCCGAACACGATCACGATCCGCCCCATCACATGCGGGCGCAGCGCCTTCAGCGCGGTCGCCACGGCATCCGGCGTATGGGCGTAATCGACAAAGACCGAGGCGCCGTTGCGCCGCGTGCCGGCCAGTTGCATCCGCCCGCGCACCGTGGTCAGCCGGGGCAGCACGGCAAAGACCGCATCGGGATGATCGCCCGCCGCGATGGCAAGCCCCGCCGCAAGCATCACGTTTTCCGCCTGAAATCCGCCGATCAGGTTCAGCCGCACCTGATGCGCCACGCCCTGCCAGCGCAGGCGCAGGTCCTGCCCCGTGGCATCAAAGCGCTGGCCGGTGATGCGCAGATCGCACCCCGCCGCATGGCCGACGCGCAGAATGGCCTGGCCGCGGTCGGCGGCAATTCCGGCCATATCCGCCCCGCGCGGATCGTTGTCGTTGATCACGGCCACGCCGTCTTCGGCCAGGACCCGGTCGAACAGCCCCGCCTTGGCGCTGAAATAGGCCTCGAAGGTGCCGTGGTAATCGAGGTGGTCCTGGGTGAAATTGGTAAAGGCGGCGGCGGTCAGGCGCACCCCGTCCAGCCGGCGCTGGTCCAGCCCGTGGCTGGAGGCTTCCATCGCGGCATGGGTCACCCCGGCACGGGCGGCATCCGCCAGCAGGCGGTGCAGCGTGACGGGTTCGGGCGTGGTGTGGCCCGACGGCGCATCCCAGGCCCCTTCGACCCCGGTGGTGCCGATGTTGATTGCGGCATGGCCCAGCGCCATCCAGATCTGCCGGGTAAAGGTTGCGACCGACGTCTTGCCATTGGTGCCGGTGACGGCCACCACCGTCTTGGGCTGGTCGCGGAACCACAGGGCCGCCGCCCAGGCAAGGGCTGCCCGCGCATCTTCGGCAATCACCAGTGCCGCGTCCGATCGCGCCAGCGCCGCCTGCGCCAGACGCGCGCCTTCGGGATCGGTCAGAATGGCGGCTGCGCCCTGGCGCAGCGCCTGCGGCACGAACTGCGCCCCATGGGCCGCCGTACCCGGAAGCGCCGCAAACAGAAAGCCGCCCTGCACGGCACGGCTGTCAACGGCAAGCCCGGTGATACGCGCCTCGCGCCCGCCCTTTGCGGTCAGGCCCAGCGCCGCAAGGGATGCCGTCTGATCTGCCATCTGCCCTGCCCTGTGCTGCGGTTCAGTTCCGGATCAGTGTTACCGCACCGCTGGCGGCGGGTTCAATGGTGGGCCTCATCCCCAGCAAGGGGGCCACGCGCCGGATGATTTCGGCGGCAACCGGCACGGCGGTCCACCCGGCGGTGCGGCGCGGGATCGGCCCCGTGGTTTCAACCGGTTCGTCCAGGGTCACGATCAGCACGTATTCCGGATTGCTTGCCGGGAACAGGCTGGCAAAGGTGTTGATGACCTTGTCGTGGTAATAGCCGCCCGTCGCCTTCGGCTTGTCTGCGGTCCCGGTCTTGCCGCCCACCTGATAGCCTTCGACGTCGCCCAGGCTTGCCGTGCCTTCGGTCACGACACCGCGCAGCATGTCGATGGCCTTCACGGCGGTGTCACCGGACATCACGGCGGGGTAGTCCTGCGGCCTGTCCACCCGCAGCAGCGTCGGCCGAACGGCCTTGCCGCCGTTGGCAATGGCGGCATAGGCCGCCGCCAGGTGCATCGGACTGGCCGACATGCCGTGCCCGTAGGATGCGGTTATGGTCACGATTTCGGCCCAGCGTTTCGGGATCAGCGGCTTTGCCCCGGCCGCTTCGACCAGCTCTACCGGGGTCGGCCCGAAAAAGCCCAGCGATTTCAGGAAGGCCTGCTGACGCACTGCCCCGATCATCAGCGCGATGTTCGCAACCCCCACGTTTGATGATTTCACGATGACATCGCGCACCGACAGCAGCGGACCGTAGTTGCGGTTCTCGAATTCCTTGATCCTGTGCTTGCCCCAGACCATCGGCGCATCGGCATCGACCATCGACGAAGGCTCCAGCAGCCCAAGGTCCAGGGCCTGCGCGGCCGCAAAAATCTTGAACGTCGACCCAAGTTCATAAACGCCCTGCACGGCCCGGTTGAACAGCGGGCTGTCGGCGGGATCGCCCTTGGCCAGCGCCTGCGGGCGGTCATTGGGATCAAAGTCGGGCAGGGACACCAGCGACAGGATTTCACCCGTATGCACATCCAGCAGGATGGCCGCCGCACCCTTGGCGTTCATCATCTTCATGCCGGCTTCCAGCACTTCCTGGGTCGTTGCCTGAACCGTCAGGTCCAGCGACAGCGCCACCGGCCTGCCTTCCAGCGCCGGGTCGCGCAGCTGCGCGTCGAGGTACTTTTCGATGCCCGCCGTGCCGATCACTTCCGCCGAATGCACGCCTTCGGTGCCAAAGCTGGCCCCGCCCAGCACATGGGCAGCAAGGCGGCCGTTGGGGTAAAGGCGCATTTCGCGCGGCCCGAACAGAAGGCCGGGGTCGCCGATGTCATGCACGGCCTGCATCTGTTCGGGGCTCAGTGTTCTGCGGACCCACATGAAGCTGCGCCCGTCGGTAAAGCGGGCCAGCAGCAGCCTGGCATCCAGATCCGGAAAGATGCGCGCCAGTTCCCTGGCCACCCGCGCGGGGTCGACCATGTCCTTCGGCTGGGCATAAAGCGAATGGGTCAGCAGGTTGGTCGCCAGAATGCGCCCGTTGCGATCCGTCAGATCGGCCCGCCCGGCCAGGATCTGCGCCCCCGAAGCGGCGCTGCGCGGCTCGGACGGTTCGGTTGCGGCCAGCAGGCCCATCCGGCCGCCGATGACGGTGAACGCTATGGTAAAGGCAATCCCAAGCAGCAGAAGGCGGCCCTCTGCACGGGCGCGGGCGCGGTCGCGCGTCTTTTCCTGCCGCAGGCGGATATTCTCGCGCTCGATGCTGTCGGGGTTTTCCCCGCGCGCCCGGGCGGACAGGATGCGGGCCAGCGGTCTCAGGGGGGTGCGGATCATGGTACCTGCTCCACTTGCGGGTTGACATTGCCTTCTGCCTTGGCGCTGTCCGGCTCCGGGGCGTCAGGACCGGTCAGCGTTCCGCTTCGGTCGGCGGTTCCGGTGCCATCCGGCGTGTCATCCGGGGCCAGGGCCGGCGGTACGGGATAGCTGACCAGACCGATCTGCCCGAACTGGGTCGGCTCCAGCGGAAACAGCCCCAGACGGTCGAAGTTGATGGTCGACAGTTCGCGCAGGCGGTCGGGGCGGTTGAGATAGGCCCACTCGGCCCGCTGCACCGCCAGCGCCTCACGCAGGGTGGCTATTTCGGCCTGCAACTCTTCGACATTGCGCAGGGAATTCTGTGTCGCGTAGTTTTCGCGGTAGGCCCAGAACGCCAGCCCCATCACGGCCAGAAAAGACAGCGCATAAAGAATGGGGCGCATCAGCGGCGTCCTTTTCGGTGAAGCGTCGGAATACCCGGCGCGTCGGGGTCACCGGGACCGGGCGGGGCAGCGGTGCGTTGCGCCACGCGCAGCCTGGCCGACCGCGAGCGGGGATTTTCCGCCAGTTCCTGATCATCCGGAACGATGGCGCGGCGCGTCAGCAGGGTAAAGCGCGGGGCGTCGGCCCCGGTTGCCGGGGCATGGCGGTTGGCATTGGCCTGGCCCCCGGACCGCTGCAGGAAGAACTGCTTCACGATCCGGTCTTCCAGCGAATGAAAGGTGACAACTGCAAGCCTGCCGCCCGGCTTCAGCGCGCGCTCTGCGGCCACCAACCCTTCGGCAAGCTCGGTCAATTCCGCGTTCACGGCAATGCGGATCGCCTGAAAGCTGCGGGTTGCCGGATGGCTCTGGCCGGGCTTCGGGCGCGGCAGGCAGCGCGCCACAATCGCGGCAAGCTGCAAGGTGGTTTCGATGCGCGCCCCGGCGCGTGCGGCGACAATGGCGCGCGCAATCCGGCGCGACGCACGTTCTTCACCGTATTGATACAGGATATCGGCCAGCACCTCTTCCGGGGCGCTGTTCACCAGATCGGCGGCGCTTTCACCGCTCTGGCTCATCCGCATGTCAAGCGGGCCTTCCCTGACAAAGGAAAAGCCACGCTCCGCCCGGTCAAGCTGCATCGATGATACGCCAAGGTCCAGCACGACCCCGTCCAGCGGCCCGTCCGCCAGGGTGTCAAGCTGTGAAAAAGTGCCCGCCAGCAGATGCAGCCGGTCACCATAGCCCTTTGCCCAGCCTGCCGCCATTTCCAGCGCCAGCGGATCACGGTCCACCCCGATGACCCGCGCTGCGCCCGCATCCAGCAGCCCGCGCGTATAACCGCCCGCGCCAAAGGTTCCATCCAGCCAGACGCCGCTGACCGGGGCCACTGCGGCAAGCAGCGGGCCCAGCAGCACCGGCGTATGCGGCAGACGGGTATCAGCCAGGCCGGTTTGCGCCATGGTCACACCGCCGGACGGTGCAGCAGGGCCAGAATGTCAAGCGCGCCATCCAGCGATTCCATGCCATCCTGGTCCAGCGTCGCAGTTTCCGCGTCATAGACCTCGCGCTTCCAGATCTGGAACGTGGTCAGCGTGCCTGCAAAAACCGCGTCGAAACCGGTTGTCAGGTCGTCCGGCGTCACGCCGATCTTCTGGCGCACCTGGGGCGGCAGAACAAGGCGACCGTCCAGATCAAGCTCGATGATGGCCGACTTTGTAATCAGGTTGTTCGTCAGGTTGATCCGTTCTCTTGAACCTTCGGGATGCAAGGCAATCTTGCTTGCCAGGTCTTCACTTCCGGCATAGCTATAGCATTCAGCAAATTTGCGCCCCGGGCCGCCATAGACGATCACAATCCTTGCGCCGACTTTTTCGGAAGCTTTCGGATCGCCTTCCTGAAGAACACGGCGGAAGGCTGCCGGGATGGAAACCCGCGCCTTGTTGTCAACCTTCTGGATGAGTTCGCCTCTGAAACTCTCCGACACGGCCTTGCGGCTCCTCACTGCCTTCGTCTGCCCGGCCCCTGAAACGGACAACGGCGGATCGGGACTGCTGCCATGCCCGATCCGCCGCCCTGTCCCATCTCTGGGTCTGTCCAACTGCGCAGGCCACTTGGGGGGATGTCTGCTCGCCCGCGTGCCGGATCTGTGTTGTATCGGAAGCGGCGGTTGCCTGTATGAAGCTGCCGTCGCTTTTGTCTGGGTCTTGAGTGCCCTCTTTCTGTTTGCGCCGCTGCTTCCGATGACACAGAACTGCCATGGGAATTCCCCCCACGCAAATGGAATCTATGGGTAGACAAGCGCAGCCACTGCTGACTTGATGCAGAGGTTCCCTGTGCCGATCAGAGTTTATTCGGATTATGCCCCATTTTTTGGGTATTCTGTCAGATTTGCCACCATATATGGTAGTGACTTGCAGTTCCATAATTTCCCAGACGCCTGAAGATTTTTTGGGCACTCGCGGCGCGAAAATGGAACAAAGAAAGAATATGCTGGCCAGATGATGGCCTTCACGCCGGGTCGCGCCGACGTGATTCGCTGTGAGCCGACTCGCAGCCGGCTGCTGTCCCGGGAATTCCCGTAAGCCGGACGGCGGTCAGGCCATGCCGCCGGCAATCAGCCGCCCGGCCAGCGCCGCATAGGCCTGCGCCGTCGCGCCGTCGCCCGCCGCGACCGGCGTTCCGGAATCCCCGGCAATCCGCACATCCAGCGACAGCGGCAACTCTCCCAGAAAGGGCAGGCCCAGCTTCACCGCCTCGGCCCGGACGCCACCGTGGCCGAAGAGATGCGCCTCGTGCCCGCAGTTCGGGCAGATATAGGTTGACATGTTCTCGATCAGGCCCAGCACCGGCGTCTTCAGCTTGTGGAACATGTCCAGCGCCTTGCGCGCGTCCAGAAGCGCCACATCCTGCGGGGTCGATACCACGATGGCCCCCGTCAGATGCGTGCGCTGGCACAGCGTCAGCTGGATGTCCCCCGTGCCGGGCGGCAGATCGACGATCAGCACATCCAGACGGCCCCAGTCCACCTGGGTAATGAGTTGCTGCAACGCCCCCATGATCATCGGGCCGCGCCAGACCACAGCCTCATCTTCCTTCAGCATCAGGCCGATCGACATCACCGTCACGCCATGTGCCCGCAGCGGGATGATCGTTTTGCCATCGGGCGAAGCGGGGCGTTTGGACAGGCCCATCATCCGCGGCTGCGACGGGCCGTAGATATCGGCATCCAGCAGCCCCACCCGGCGCCCGGCGCGGGCCAGCGCCACGGCCAGGTTGGATGAAACGGTGGATTTGCCCACCCCGCCCTTGCCGCTGGCCACGGCAATGATCCGGTCCACCCCGGTGATCCGCTGCGGCCCGCCCTGTTGCGGCGTCGGATGCTGGCCGATCTTCAGGCCGGGCGGCGGCGCCTTTGCCGCCGGGCCGTGCGCCGTCAGCAGGGCCTGCACCTGCGCCACCCCCGGCAGCGCCCGCAGGGCGGCCTCGGCGGCGGCGCGCACCGGTTCCAGGGCGCGGGCCTGATCGGGATCGGCGGCTTCGATGACGAACCGCACCTGACCGCCCTCGACGGTCAGCGCCCGCACCAGATCCCGCGACATCAGATCGCCGCCACCGGGGACCTGGATCTGCGCCAGCGCCTGCTGGACGGACGGAACAGTGGGGGACATGCGGTTCTCCTTTGCCCTTGGATGGTGCATAGGTCGTCATTTCGGCGGCACCCGACAAGGGAAAGTTCACGCATTGCCCGGATTTCCGGCAAAGCGTCCGCAGTTGCGTGAAGGATTCATGAATACAGCCATGCACTTGCTGCATAGCAGCATTGAGCACGGCGTGTATTGTGCAGGTGCAGCATCGAGTTATGTTTGCTCTAACGGTCCGCCAGACAGGATGCGTGACCGACACCGATATGAGGCTAGCGATGGCATATGTGAATTCGACCCGCGCCGCCAGCGGCGGCTTTCAGAACCGCCTGACTGCGGTCAGCAGATATATCCGGGACGCGATGGTGCGCCGCCGGATGTACAACCAGACGGCACGCGAGCTGAATGCCCTGACGGACCGCGAACTGGCGGACCTTGGTATTCACCGCGCAGACATCCCGCAGATCGCCCTTCAGGCGGCCTGCGGCAAATGAGTTTCTTTGCGGAACCCCTCCGTCTCCTCCCGCAGGGGTTCGCAGCGAAGGCGGCGGCACATCTCCTCCTCCCTGGTGCCGCCGCCCCTTCTTGCGAAGCCAAGGCTTCGTTGCGGTGTGCGAAAAGCTCCACCTCTTCCCGGGGCTGATCGGACGCGCGGCGGCCCCATCCTTCCCGGGGTCGCCGCCCTTGACCGGGGTTGCAAAGCCCGGCCCGGACGCGCATCCCCCGATCCCCCCAAGGGCAGCGTTGCGGCGGCTGTGCCAACCCCGCGCCCGGTGCCGCCGCGCCAACGGGGGCAGGGGCCAAACCCGACAGATCAGTTGATACGACGCCGCAGGGGCGTTCTTGCAAAAACAAGCTTCCGGGCGGACTGCGCCCGTGCCCCGGCAATGTGCCCCGGCAAGGCAAGCCAGGTGGCGACCCCCCCGGCGTCAGACCGCTTGGCTTTGGCGGTGTTTTCGGCGGCCCCGGCAAAGCGGCAGCGCGATCTGCCGCATTGGGCCTTCACCTGCCAAGCGTGTCACAAGGCCGGCACCGGGACAGAGGTGCCTTGGCACCGCAGGTCAGGCCATCAGCGCGCGGGCCAGCCGGTTCTGCCTGTCAATCACGGCAGGCAGATCGACGGTTGCCATCCGGCCGCCGTCCACAACCTGCCGGCCTTCAACGAACAGATCGCGCACCCGCATCGGCCCGCACAGGACCAGGGCCGCAACCGGGTCCCAGGACCCGGCGGCTTCGATGCCCGACACATCCCAGACCGCGATATCGGCCCGCTTGCCAGACTCGAGCGTGCCGCAATCGGACCTGCCCAGAACGCGCGCCCCGCCCAAGGTCGCGATTTCCAGCGCCTCGCGCGCGGCCATCGCATCGGCCCCAAGACGCACCCGCTGCAACAGCAGGGCCTGACGCGCCTCTCCGGTCAGGCTGCCCGCATCGTTCGAGGCTGATCCATCCACGCCAAGACCCACATTCACCCCGCCGTCCCGCATCTCACGGATCGGGGCGATGCCGGAGCCAAGGCGACAATTCGAACAGGGACAGTGGGCAACCCCGGTTGATGACCGCGCAAAAAGTTCAATTTCTGACAGATTGAGCTTGACGCAATGGGCATGCCAGACATCGGCGCCGGTCCAGCCCAGGTCTTCGGCATATTGCCCCGGCCGGCATCCGAACCGCGCCAGGGACCAGGCGACATCCTCGTCATTCTCTGCAAGGTGCGTGTGCAGCATGACGCGCTTGTCCCGCGCCAGCAGGGTCGCCTCGCGCATCAGGTCCCGGCTGACCGAAAAGGGCGAACAGGGCGCAAGTCCGACCCGGACCATCGCGCCTTCGCGGGGATCGTGAAAGGCATCGATCACGCGGATGCTGTCTTCAAGGATCGCGGCTTCGCGTTCCACCAGACTGTCGGGCGGCAGGCCGCCGGCACTTTCCCCGATGCTCATGGCGCCGCGCGTCGGGTGAAAGCGCAGGCCCACTTCGGACGCCGCCGCGATGGTGTCGTCCAGCCGTGATCCGTTGGGGAACAGATAGAGGTGATCAGAGGTCATCGAACAGCCCGACAGCGCCAGTTCCGCCAGCCCGGCCTGGGCCGAGACGAACATTTCCTCGGGGCCGAAGCGCGACCAGATGGGGTACAGCGTCTTGAGCCAGCCGAACAGCAGCGCGTCCTGTCCGCCCGGTACGGCGCGGGTCAGGGTCTGATAGAGGTGGTGATGGGTGTTCACCAAACCGGGCGTCACGACACAGCCGCGCGCCTCGACCACGCGGCCCGAAGTGGCAAGGCCGACACCCACGGCGGTAACCACGCCGTCCCGGATCAGGACATCGCCCCCGGCAATCTCGCGCCGGGCCGCATCCATGGTCACCACACAGTCGGCCCGCCGCAGCAGAAGTTCGGTCATCGGCGTCTCCCTTGCCAGGCAGGTGTCACCCGGCGTTCAGCACCTGCATCGCTGCGGCGTGAATCTCGCGGTTTGCGGCGGCCAGCACCTGTCCGCCGTCATGCGCGGGGCCGCCCTGCCAGTCTGTCACGATGCCGCCCGCAGCCTGGATCACGGCAATCGGCGCCATCAGGTCATAGGTCTGCAATCCCGCCTCGACCACCAGATCGATCTGGCCCGCCGCGATCAGCGCATAGGCGTAGCAATCCATGCCATAGCGCGTCAGCCGGACCCGGGGCACCAGACGGCGGAATGCCGCCGCTTCCCCGGGCGTGCCGATTTCAGGAAAGGTCGTGAACAGGATGGCCTCGCCCAGGGCGCGGGACGGGCGGCAGCGCAGATCGAACCGCCCCATCGGCCCGGTGACCCCGGCCCGGCCAAGACCCCCTTCAAAGCGCTCGCCGATGAAGGGCTGGTCAATGACCCCATAGATCGGACCACCCTGATCAGCGACGGCAATCAGAACGCCCCAGGTTGGCGTGCCGGACAGATAGCCGCGCGTCCCGTCGATCGGGTCAAGCACCCAGGTCAGGCCCGACGTGCCTTCGATGGTGCCGCGTTCCTCGCCCAGAACCCCGTCACGCGGGCGGCGGCGGGCCAGAACCCCGCGCATAAGGTCTTCGGCCAGACGATCCGCCACGGTGACCGGATCGAAGCCGCCGTCGGTCTTGGATTCGGCCAGCAGCCCGGCGGACCGGAAATGGCCCAGCGTCGCCACACGGGCGACATCGGCAAGCTCTGCGGCCGTTGCGATGATATCCGCCGTTTCGGCATCGGTCAGATCGGTCATGGCTTTTCCCCGCGTGGCCTTCCCCGGCGCTATCGGCTGCGGCGGGAACGGTCAAGCGGGGTGTCGGCCGGATCAGGCGGCCGCGTCGCTGAGAGCACGGGCCAGGTCGAAAAGACGGCGGCGCTGCGCCTCGGGAATGGCGTAATAGGAACGGACCAGATCCATGGCCTCCTTGTCGCCCATGATGTCGCCTTCACCGGCGCGGACGGCACCGGGCGCTTCGTCAAGCCCTTCGAAGAAGAAGTTGATTCCGACACCAAGCGCATCGGAAATATCCCACAGCCGCGACGCGCTGACCCGGTTCATTCCGGTTTCGTACTTCTGGATCTGCTGGAACTTGATGCCGACCTTGCCGGCCAACTGCTGCTGGGTCATGCCGATCATCCACCGGCGATGGCGGATACGTTTGCCCACATGGGCGTCTACCGGATGTTTCATTCTCTGCTCCACTTGAAACGGTGTACCTGTGTGTGCCTATCGGCAATTTTCATGCCAGAAAACCCTTGCCGCGAAGTTGCCGCAAGGAAAGGCTGCCGAATGAAAGAACCTGTCTTTTGGGGGATGTCTGATAGTTCAACTGCACAAATTGTCGGCTTGATCGTGCTCTGCGTTCCTGAATTCCCCACGACTCACGTCAGGGTAATGTTGCATATTGCATCCTATTTTGCAACAAAATGGCATTATGCTTTGCTTTTCGCAAAGCAATTGCGCCTCGATCTCTGCAGGGGGCGGCATTACGATTGCAACCGTCTGCCAGGGAGTGCACATGAGGGCGCTACAGATCAGCACGTTCGGACTTCCCCCCGGCCTGCGGACAGTTCCCGTTCCGGACCCTGAGCCAGGCGAGGTTCTGGTGCGCACGGCGGCGTGCGGGCTGAACTTTGCCGATCTTCTCATGTCCGAGGGGCGGTATCAGGATACGCCGCCCCTGCCGTTCACGCTTGGCATGGAAGTTGCCGGAACGGTGGAGGCCTGCGGCCCCGGAGTCAGCGGCTTTGCGCCGGGTGCAAGGGTTGCCGCCGTGCCGGGCAGCGGTGGGCTTGCTGAACTTGTATCCGTCCCGGCAGCGCGCTGCGTGGCCATTCCCGATGGCATGAGCTTCGTGCAGGCCGCTTCTTTCCAGATCGCTTACGGCACCTCGCATCTGGCGCTGGATCACCGCGCCCGCCTGCAACCGGGCGAGACGCTGCTGGTTCTGGGGGCCGCCGGCGGGGTGGGACTGACAGCCGTGGAAATCGGCAAGCATATGGGGGCCAGGGTGATCGCCTCTGCGCGCGGCCAGACCCGCCTGGCCATCGCGCAGCAGGCCGGGGCGGATGTTCTGATCGACAGCGACACAGCCGATCTGCGCGACAGGCTTCGCGCGGAAGGCGGCGTGGACGTGGTCTTTGACACGGTCGGCGGCCCCGCCTTTCTGCAGGCGCTGCGCGCGACCCGGCCGGAAGGCCGCCTGCTGTGCATCGGCTTCGCGGGCGGCGATGTTCCGCAGATTCCGGCGAACCTGCTGCTGGTAAAGAACCTTTCGGTGATCGGCCTGTACTGGGGCGGCTACCTTGCCTTCCGCCCCGAGGTGCTGACGGCCAGCATGTCCAGGCTGTTCGGCTGGTTTGCCGAAGGCAGTTTGACGCCGCATATCAGCCATGTTCTTCCGCTGGACCGCGCTGTCGAGGGGCTTGACCTGCTGCGGACGCGACAGGCGACCGGCAAGGTTGTCATCATCCTGCCCTGACAGGTTCTGCCGGTTGACGAAGCGCATAGGCGTGACGGATCAGGCCCGCCAGAATATCGACGACCGGGCTGCGGGACAGATCGGCAACATAAAGGTTGATCTTCTTTCGCGGCAGTTCCGGCAGGGTTCCGCCATGCTGAACGCGCTCAAGATAGGGTCCCTCACAACCCAGCAGCACGGAATGAACAGCCAGGTCGGCGCTGACGCTGGCCTCGATCGCGCGGGTGCTGTCCGAGTCGACAGCCATTTCCCAGGGGATGCCTGCCCGGTCCAGCGCCGCCTGGACCCCTTGACGGAAAATGCAGTTATGCTCGTAGGCCAGCCGCAGAGGCCGCTGTTTCCAGGCAGACCCGCCCGGAGCGCCGATCCAGACCAGAGGCAGTTCGGCAAGGGTTTCGCCGCCCTGCCCAACATCATCTTCGGTGGTCAGGATGATGTCGCAGTCGCCGCGGGCGAACTGGTCTTTCAGGATCCGCGTGAACGAGGACAAAAGATTGACCCGCATTCTTGGGTATTCGGCGTTCAGCCGCCGCAGAACGCCGGGGATCACCGGATAGACGATGTCATGCGGCACGCCCAGGACGATTTCTCCCTCGTAGGACTCATGGGTCATGCGGCCGAAGACCTCGTCATTCAGTGTCAGCATCCGTCGGGCATAGCCAAGCAGCTGTTCGCCCGCCGCCGTCAGCGCCACCTTGCGTGCCGAACGGTCAAGCAGTCCGACCCCCAGCACCTCTTCCAGCCGCTTGATCTGCATGGAAACGGCCGATTGCGTCAGGTTGAGAAAGCCTGCGGCACGGGTCACCCCGCCCGCGTCGGCAATCGCCACGAAAGATCGCAGCGCGGTCATGTCGAGATTTCTGATCATCACATTTCCTGATGTACTTTCACACTATCATTCATTTTACAGATGCACCTTGTCAAGCATAACATCAGCCTTGGGAATAGAAGGCGCGAAAATCATCACGCATTCAAATGCAAGAAATCGAGGACACCATGAAGTATCTGCACCTTGCCAACTGGTCGCGCCACTTGGCTTCCAGAGGCCACCTGCTCAGAATACTGCGCGTTCTGCGGCTTGCGCTGCCCCTGCACAGGCAGCGCAAGCTGCTGGCAAAGCTTGACGACAGAACGCTGCAGGACATCGGCATCAGCCGCAGCGAAGCCCTGGCAGAAGCGAAGCGGCCCGTCTGGGACGTGCCGCCAACCTGGCTGCGCTGACCCTGGACCGGGCGCAGCGGCCCCGCCCACCGAAAGTGCGGTCAGGTGCCTTTGCTTTTCCCGTCGAAGTCCTTGAAAAGCGTGTAAGGTCGCCCGATATAAAAGCGCGTGAGGTGGATCCTTCAACAGGTCCGCCCAAAGGGACAACATCGGAGGCTTCACATGGCTGACTATCAAACGATCCGGACGGCTGGTGTCGGGACCCGGACCGCCCAGATCGACACGGGCCTTCGCGCCCATATGAACAAGGTTTACGGGCTGATGTCCGTCGGCATGCTGCTGACCGGCGCTGTCGCCTGGGCGGTGGCGGGCCTGTCGGTCACCGGCGTTGCCGTGGACGGGGCCGTTCAGATCGGGGCGGACCGCTATCTGACCGCCTTTGGCGCGGCGATCTTCAACACCCCGCTGAAATGGGTGATCATGTTCGCACCGCTGATCATGGTCTTCGGCTTCGGGGCCGTCCTGAGCCGCCTGTCCACGGCCGGTGCGCAGCTGTACTTCTACGTCTATGCCGCCGTGATGGGCCTGTCGCTCAGCTCGATCTTCCTGGTGTTCACGGGTGAGTCGATCGCGCAGACCTTCCTGATCACCGCCATCGCCTTTGCCGGCCTGTCGCTGTATGGCTACACCACGAAAAGGGACCTGTCTGGCTTTGGCACCTTCCTGATGATGGGTGTGATCGGGCTGGTCGTGGCGTCGATCGTGAATATCTTCCTTGCCTCGTCGGCGCTGATGTTCGCAATCTCGGCAATCGGCGTGCTGCTGTTCGCAGCGCTGACGGCCTATGACACGCAGAACATCAAGAACACCTACCTGCAGCACGCAGAGGCGGGCGACAGCGAATGGCTGGGCAAGGCCGCGATCATGGGTGCGCTGCAACTGTACCTCGACTTCATCAACCTGTTCATGTTCCTGCTGCAATTCATGGGCAACCGCGAGTAACCCACGCGGTCATCGCCGGTAACGAAAGGGTCGGTCGCAAGACCGGCCCTTTTTGCATTACGCTGGCGCGTCCAGCCCGCGCACCATGCGCACCGCCGGAAAGACGATGCCGGGCCGCAGCGGCACCTCCAAGGCACCCATCTCGCGAAAGCCAAGGCTGGCATAGAACGGCACCGCCGTGCGCGTCGACAGGCAGTCAAGCCGCTGCACCCCCGCCTCCCGCGCCTGCTCCATCACGCGGCCCATCAGCGCCCGCCCGATGCCCCGCCGCACGCAGTCCGCATCGGTCACCACGTGGCGCACATGCCCTGTCCCGGCCCCGTCACCCCCGGTCGGTTGCGGCGCGGCCCGCGTCCACCCGCCCGCCCCCACGATCCGCCCATCCGCTTCCTGCGCCAGCCAGTAGGTGCCCGAGGCCAGCAGCTCGGGCCGGGCCCGCGCGATCAGCGGCAGCGCAAGCACCATGACCGAGGGCGGATAATCCCCCGCCAGCAGTCGCGGATAGCTGCGCGCCAGCAGCGCGTCGACCTCGGCCAGGTCAGCAGACGTGGACGGGCGAAGGATCAGAAGCTCGGTCATGCAGATCAACCTGAGGTCGCACCAGGCAAAAGAAAAGGGCCGCCTTCTTGCGAAGCGGCCCTGTCATTCGAAATACCGGCGGCAGACCTTACTTGATCTTGCCTTCCTTGTATTCCACATGCTCCCGCTTGACGGGATCGTATTTGCGGACCGACATCTTTTCGGTCATCGTCTTGGCATTCTTTTTGGTCACATAGAAGTGCCCGGTGCCCGCCGTCGAATTCAGACGGATCTTGATGGTCGCCGGTTTCGCCATGGTCGCTTCTCCAACAGCCCGGGAACCGCAGCACCCGGTGAAATCCTTGAAGCCCGCCTTTTATCCGCCGGGGCTGCGGTGTCAACAGCGAAAGCACCGTCCCGAACGGCATGTCGGCCTGCCGCCTGCCGCTCCGCAGAAAAACCGCCCCGATGCGGCTTCTTCTTGGCAAAAATACCCCCGGCGGAGCCACTCCGAGGCGCAGCGCACAGCGCGGAGCCGAGACAAAGGCGTGCCGCCGCAGGCGGCACATTTCAGCAGCAGGACATGCGCGGACAGCCTGTAAGCCGGGTTCTGTCCGGGGGCCGAAACCCCCTGGATGACCATTCCTCTGATCCCGCCGTTGCCGGCGGGCTTTAGCTGCCAACCCGGGCCTCCGGGCTGAAACGTCCCTGCGGTGCCGCCCGTTGCCGGACTGCCCGCCTGAGGCCCCTATTCGGCATTGCTCCGGGTGGGGCTTGCCGTGCCGTCCCTGTTGCCAGGTCCGCGGTGGGCTTTTACCCCACCGTTTCACCATCACCCCGGAACCGTTTCCGGTCCGATGGGGCAGACTCTTCTCTGTGGCGCTTTCCCTCGGGTTGCCCCGGCCGGGCGTTACCCGGCACCCCTGCTTCATGGAGCCCGGACTTTCCTCGACAGGGCCTTCGCCCCGCCGCGGTCATCCAGCCATCCGCGCAGGCCGCAGTTAAGGGCGCGTCCCGCCCGCGTCAACCGGAAAGCGCCGGGCAAGGTCCAGCATGATGCCCATGTCCACCCCGTCCAGCGGCCCGACACCCCAGGGGCGGAAGCGCAGCCGCACCGCGCGCAGCAGAACGTCCAGGGGCGCGTCGGGATAGCCAAAGAGCCGCGCCGCCGCCTGAAACGCGGCCGCGTCCGCAGCAGAATCATGCGCTTCGGGCCAGATCGAAAGGCCGGCCCGCGCCAGCCTGCGCCAATCGAACCGCGCGCCCGGATCACCCTTGCGCGCAGGGGCCAGGTCGGAATGGCCGATCACGCGATGCGGCGGAATCGACCACCGTGCAAGAATGCCGCCCAGCAGGAATTCCAGCGCGGCCATCTGGGGTGCCGCAAAAGGTTGCAGGCCATCATTGGCCAGTTCAATGCCGATGCTGTGCGAATTGACATCTGTCAGCGCCCCCCAGGACCCCGCCCCGGCATGCCAGGCCCGCGCCCGTTCGGGGACAAGGGCCAGCACATCGCCCGCTTCGCAGATCAGATAATGCGCCGAAACCTCTGCCAGCGGGTCGCACAGACGCTCCAGCGCGGCGGCACAACCGGGCATCGCCGTGTAATGCAGCACGACCAGATCCGGCGCAACCCCGCCGCGCCGTTCCCCGAAGTTCGGCGACAGGACAGGGCCCATCGCCCTATTGCAGCGCGGTGCGGAACGGGCCCGGATCCCAGGCGCAGGCAAAGCCGTCGCCGTCCGGATCAAGCCCCCTGGGGTCCCGCTTCGGCCCGCCTGACCTCAGGAAAGCCTCCTGGGCAAGATCGGGCGACCTGTAGCGCCTGCAGGCCGCTTCCGGCGAGGTCAGCCGGATCGCGGACCGGCTGTACATCTGCTCGCCCACCCCGTTGCGGGTGTTAAGGGCGAATTCGACAATGTTCGGCCCGCTGCTGCCGGTTCTCTGCGGCAGGGCAGTCGGTTCCACGACGACATATTGCGCGCGGTTGCGGGCAATCCGCTGCGCGTCGCTTTCGATGGTCTCGCGCCCGGCCACGGCATCAAAATCCTGCTCGTCCGAGATACCGCCATTGACCCGCATCATCTCGCCGCTTTCGACGGCGATTCCCGCAGGGGCATCGCCGCGCGGACGGTTCGGATCAAAAAGATCGGCTGAACCGATCATCGCGCCACCGGACGCGCCCTGTTGCGGCAAGGGGGCAAAGGCCGAAGGCGACAGCGCGCTCAGCGGCGCGCCCGCCGCCTGTTCAGAGGCGTCAATTGCGGCGCCGATCCTGGCAGGATCAAACCCGGCCGCCGGCATCTGGCCCATCGGTGCCATCGTCCCGTTCCGCGGGGCCGCACCGGTCAGCTGCGCTTCGCGGTATGTGTCATAGTCACTGAACCCCGCCCCCATGCCGGGCTGTTCAGGGGCGCAGGCTGACAGGCCGACAAGTGCTGCAACAAGAACGGCAGACCGCATCATACTCTCCAGACCCGGCGGAACATCGGGGCCATTACCACCATTTCGGTGCCTTTGCCACAAAACCGGCGGCCTGTTCCAGCACATAGGCGTGATTCAGAAGGTCCGCCTCCTGCCAGGGTTTGCCGATCAGTTGCAGGCCCAGCGGCAAGCCTTTTGCATCCAGCCCCACCGGCACGGCAATGCCCGGCAGGCCGGCCAGGTTGACCGTCACCGTGAAAACATCGTTCAGATACATTTCCACCGGATCGGCATGGGCCATTTCCCCCAGGCCAAAGGCGCTGGACGGGGTGGCAGGGGTCAGGATCGCATCGACGCCGGCCGCGAAGGCCAGATCAAAGTCGCGCTTGATCAGGGCGCGCACCTTGCGGGCGCGGTTGTAATAGGCGTCATAGAACCCGGCGGACAGCACATAGGTGCCGATCATCACGCGGCGCTGCACTTCCTTGCCGAAGCCTTCGGCGCGGGTTTTCTCATACATCTCGGTGATGCCGTCGCCCTGCGCAAGCTTCGCGCGGTGGCCGTAACGCACGCCATCATAGCGCGCAAGGTTGGACGAGGCTTCGGCAGGGGCGATCACGTAATAGGCCGGCAGCGCGTATTTCGTGTGCGGCAGGCTGATATCAACGATCCTGGCCCCGGCATCCTTCAGCATCGCCGTGCCATGGACCCACAGCGCCTCGATCTCGGCGGGCATGCCGTCCATGCGGTATTCCCTGGGAATGCCGATGGTCTTGCCACGGATGTCGCCGGTCAGGGCCGCCTCGAAATCCGGAACGGGCAGGTCTGCGCTGGTTGAATCCTTGGGATCGTGCCCGGCCATCGCCCCCAGAAGCAGGGTGGCGTCGCGGACGGTCTTTGTCATCGGCCCGGCCTGGTCCAGTGACGAGGCGAAGGCAATGATGCCCCAGCGGCTGACGCGCCCATAGGTCGGCTTGATGCCGACGATCCCGGTAAAGGCGGCAGGCTGGCGGATCGATCCGCCGGTGTCGGTCCCCGTGGCGGCAAGGCACAGATCGGCGGCAACCGCACTGGCAGACCCGCCCGAGGACCCGCCGGGCGTCAGGGCCGTGTCATCGCCCGCGCGCCGCCACGGGTTGACGGCATCGCCATAGCACGAGGTCTCATTGCTCGATCCCATGGCGAATTCATCCATGTTGAGCTTGCCCAGCATCACCGCCCCGGCGGCGAACAGCTGCGCGGTGACGGTGCTTTCGTATTCGGGCCTGAACCCGCGCAGGATGTTGGACGCCGCCTGCGATGCCACCCCCCTGGTGCAGAACAGGTCCTTGATGCCCAGCGGTATCCCGCACAGATCGGGTGCAGCACCTGCGGCCAGCCGCGCATCGGCGGCCCGCGCCTGGGCCAGGGCGATTTCCGGCGTCTTGTGCGCAAAGGCATTCAGGCCGTCGCCCGCATCCATCGCGGTCAGGCAGGCCATGGTCAGATCAACCGCCGAAAGCTCGCGCTTGCGCAGGGCGTCGCGCGCGGCCGCAACCGTCAGCGTGTTGGCACCCGCGCTCATTCCACCACCTTCGGCACGGCAAAGAACCCTTCGCGCGCATCGGGCGCGTTCTTCAGGATGGCACCCTGGATATTGCCATCCGTCACCACATCGGCCCGGCGCTTGAGCCGCATCGGCGTGACGCTGGTCATCGGTTCGGTCCCGGTCACGTCCACCTCGTTCAGCTGCTCCATGAACCGCAGGATGCCGGACAGCTCACCCGCCAGGGCGGGCAGGTCGGCCTCATCCACGCGGATGCGCGCCAGCTTGGCCACGCGGCGGGCGGTTTCGATATCGATGGACAAGCCTCGGCCTCCGACGGTCGTTTTGCACCGTTTAGCCGCGCGGGGCGATCACTGCAAGGCGCGGTCTAACCGCGCCGGATGCGCCGGAACAGGGCGTAACCCGCCAGAAGCACCGCAAGGATCACGGCATTTGCCGCCAGCCCGACACCCGCCGCAGCCTGCATCGTGACCCCCGGCAGCGGCGACAGGGTTGCGGGGATCAGCACCGCGACAAAGACAGCCCCTGCCAGCAGCGGAATGACCTTGCCGGTCACCGCCACGGTGCGCATGGTTGTCACGATCAGGGCAATCAGCAGGCCGATGCGGAAGGGGTCCGCAAGCTGGGCAAGAAACAGTTCGGTCAGGGTCATGCAATATCCTCCACCGCCTGTTTGGCCAGTCGCTGCCCGCAGATCAAGCCCTGCCGGTGCGGTGCCTGACATAGACGTTGATCATCCAGCCCAGCATGACCGCATTCAGAAGATGCCACAGGAAATGCGTGCCCATCGGCCAGACGGCGCAAAGCGGTTCGTCCAGGGTCCGGAAGACAAGCGACAGGACCAGAAGGCCGGCCCCCGCCGCCAGACCCTGTGCCGTCGCCGGCGCGCGGCGGCGCATCAGCCAGGCATAGAAAAGGATCAGCACCGGTACCGGGGCATAGCCGGCCGACGACCCCAGCCCCGGGATCATCGACCACAGCGGCACGGTCGCGGCCGCGTAAGGCAGGAAGGCCGCCGTTGCCAGTCCGGCCCGCCACGGCGCAAGCCCCAGGAAATCACGGCTTGCCGCAAAGACGTAAAGCAGAATGAACGCAATGATGGCGATCACATCCATCACCCCGGTTGCCCGGTTGGCATGGGTGTGAAACAGATAGGACCCCACCCCGATCGCCCCCAGCACCAGCACCATGGCCCGTGCCAGCGGCAGCCCCGCCGTGCGCCGCCACATCAGGGCCGCCGCAACCACAAAGGCCATATTCGTGACGGCGTTCACCGGCTCGGCCCAGTAGCCCGGCGTCAGCCGCTCGCAATAGCCGTCCACCGCATCATCACGCCAGGCCATTCCCGTCTCCGTCCACCCGCCCCGCGTTCACTTAGCAACCAAACCGAGCGGGGCAACAAGATTGATCCGGCCCGGCCGGTCCGGTTTGCGGATCAGGCGGGAAACGGCCATGTCGCCAGCCGCCCGCGGCCAAAGGCGATTCCGGTGATTCCCGAAGCCGGGAAGACAAGGCGCAGGTCGGCGCGACGCGCCCCCTGCGCAGGCAGGGGGCAGGCGACCTTGCGGGCCAATCACCGGCACCGGCCCGAAAGCGGGCGATCCCCGGTGTCGGCATGGCCGGCCTGATCCGCCGCAGACTCTGCCGTCCTGGCATCACGGGCGGCGGGCGGCAAAGAAATCCTTCAGCAGGGCCTCTGCGGCGTCAGCGTTGATGCCGTCATAAACCTCGGGGGCATGGTGGCACTGCGGATGGGTGAAGACCCGTGCCCCCTGCGCGACACCGCCCGACTTGGGGTCGGCCGCGCCATAATAGAGCCGGGCGATCCGCGCCGCCGCAATCGCGGCCGCACACATCGCGCAGGGTTCCAGCGTGACATAAAGGTCGTGGCCCGTCAGCCGTTCGGACCCGGTCGCAGCACAGGCCGCGCGGATCACCAGCATCTCCGCATGGGCCGTGGGGTCCGACGGCTGCCGCGTCCGGTTGCCCGCACGGGCCACAATCCGGCCATCCGGCGAAACAATGACCGCGCCCACGGGCACCTCGCCGCGCGCGGCGGCGGCGCGCGCCTCGGCCAGGGCAATCTCCATATGGCTGCGAAAGCGGCTCATGCCCCCTTGATGTCAAGACCCGCCCCGGTTCACAAGCATGCCTTGTTCCATTTCCTGTTCACAAATATCCTCCGGGGGTCCGGGGGTGGAAAACCCCCGGCGGCCTTGCACAGACAGACCGCCGATTGATTGCCGAGGAAAGCCCGGATGACCGACACCCCAGAAGGCGACCGGATCGCCAAAGTCCTGTCCCGCGCCGGCATCGCCTCGCGCCGCGAGGCAGAGCGGATGATCGAACTTGGCCAGGTCACGGTGAACGGCAAGGTGATCAGCAGCCCGGCGCTGAACGTCACCGCGAAGGACCGCATCACGGTCGCGGGACAACCGGTTCAGGAGCCGGAGGTCGCCCGGCTTTGGCTGTATTACAAGCCCGAAGGTCTGGTGACATCGACCTCAGACGAGAAGGGCCGCGAAACGGTCTTCGACCATCTGCCGCCCGACCTGCCGCGCGTGATGTCGGTGGGACGGCTGGACCTGAATTCCGAGGGCCTGCTGCTATTGACCAATGACGGAGAGCTGAAGCGCCGCCTGGAACTGCCCTCGACCGGCTGGCTGCGCAGGTACCGCGTCCGCGTCAAGGGCAACCCGGCGGACCCCGATCTGGAACCTCTGCGCAGTGGCATGACGGTCGAGGGTGAGCGGTTCCAGCCGATGATCGTGTCGCTTGACCGGGTGCAGGGTGCCAATGCCTGGCTGACCGTGGGTCTGCGCGAGGGCAAGAACCGCGAAATCCGCCGCGCGATGACTGCCATCGGCCTTACCGTGAACCGGCTGATCCGGGTCAGCTACGGCCCGTTCCGCCTGGGCGACATGGCGCCGGGCGATGTCAGGGAGGTGCGCGGCAAGACCCTGCGCGACCAGCTTGGACTGCCGCCCGCATCCGAAGACATGACCGGCACCGCCAAACCGAAGCCCACGCGGGCGCGCCCCGGCGGAACCGCCGCGAAACCCCCGCCTGCGCCCCCGGGCAGCCCGATGTCGGGGTCCGCACGCGCAAAGGCGCCCCCCGGCCGCCCGGTGCCAAAGCCTGCGCGGTCCTTTGCCCCGCGCGACGGGGCGGCGCGCAGTGCCTCTGCGGTGCCCCGCACGGGGACGGTGCCGCGCGCAGGGCCAAAGGCGGTGCCCCCGGCCCCGACCCGCCCTTCGCGCCCGCCCGGATCATCGCCCGGCACTCCGCCGCGGCGGGGCAAATAAGGCTGCGCCCGCGTCAATCGTCTGGCAAGCGGGCGCGGGCTGCCCTATATGTCACAGAGGTCATTCCGGAAACGGCGTGCGGCCGCAGTGGGGATCGAATGTCGGAATCCGGGCTTCAGAAAGTTGCCTTCTTTCTGCTGGTTGCGCTGATCCTTTACGTCGGCGTATCGGGGGGCGCGTGAATGGCGCAGCGGTACGGCGGCAAGTACAGCCCAACGCCCTTGCCCGACGATGGCCGGCGTCCCGGCTTTGACGCAAAGCGCCCCAGCCGCGCGGGTGGCCGTGTCAATGTCCTGTTTCTTGTCCCGTTCATCTTTGCCGTCAAGGCGTTCACCGGCCCGCCCACCGCCCTGGGCTGGAACCTGGCGGCGCTGGCGCTTCTGATCGCGGCCGCGTGGGTCACGCGCGAGGGGCTGTTGGCGCAGGACGCCTTTGATGCCCGCAAGGTGGCGCGTCGGCCGGCGTTTCCGCGCAAGATCGTCGGTGCGGTTCTGACCGGTGCCGGCCTGTTCGCCGGTGGCATGGTGGCCGCCCCCGGCCTGGCCACGCCGGTGCTGTTCGGCGTCATCGGGGCGGTGCTGCACATCATCGCCTTTGGCCCCGACCCGCTGCGCGACAAGGCAGGCGAAGGCATCGACCGCTTTCAGTCTGACCGCGTTGCCAAAGCCGTGGACGAGGGCGAGGCCTATCTCGCCGGCATGAGCGATGCGATCCTGCGGGCCAATGACCGCGCGCTGGAGGCCCGGGTCGACCGCCTTGCCGCGACGGCCCGGGCGCTGTTTCGCACCATCGAGGGTGATCCGCGCGATCTGACTGCCGCGCGCAAGGACATCGGCGTGTTTCTGATGGCCGCACGCGATGCCACGGTGAAGTTTTCCGGTCTTTACGCGCAAACCCGCAGCGCAAGTGCCCGTGCCGATTACGAACAGCTCCTGACGGATCTCGACACGCATTTGCGCAACCGGACCGGGGCGCTGCGGAGCGATGATCACATCGATCTGGATGTCGAGATCAAGGTGCTGCGCGACCGGCTGCAACTGGAACGCAACCGCACCGCCGGGCCGGACCTTGCCCCGGCACCCCCTTTGCCCCCACAGGGAGATTGACGGATGACCGAAACGCTGCGCGCCGAAGCCGAAGCCACCCTTGCCGCCGCCGGGGCGGTGACGGCCGTTCTGCTGCCCGAGCCTGTCTCTGAAATTGTCCCCCTGACTGCGGCCCCTGCCGCGAAGGCGCAGGCGATCCGGCAGAGGATGACCGAGATCGACCTTGCGAACACCCAGTCGATCATCGCCTTCGGCTCTGGCGCGCAGTCGGAATTGCAGGCGATCAGCCAGGCGATGCTGGCCGATGTGCGCAACAAGGATGTGGGACCCGCCGGAGACTCGCTGCGCAAGATGGTCTCGACGCTGCGCGGGTTCTCTTCGGAAGAGCTGGACGTGCGGCGCGGGAAAAGCTGGTGGGAACGGCTGACCGGACAGGCAGCCCCGCTGGCCGCCTTTGTGGCCCGCTTCGAGGATGTCCAGGCCCAGATTGACAGCATCACCACAGAGCTTCTGAGCCACGAGCACAAGCTGCTGAAAGATATCCAGTCGCTGGATTTGCTCTATGGCAAGACGCTGGCCTTCTACGACGAACTGGCGCTGTACATCGCGGCCGGGGAAGCCAGGCTCGCCGATGTCGACGCAACAGAAATTCCGGCGCGGCAAGCCGCTGTTGCCGCCGCCTCCGGGGAAGATCAGGTGATGCGGGCGCAGGACCTGCGCGATCTGCGGTCGGCCCGCGACGATCTGGAGCGCCGGGTGCATGACCTGAAGCTGACGCGCCAGGTCACGATGCAATCGCTGCCGTCGATCCGTCTGGTCCAGGAAAACGACAAAAGCCTGGTGACCCGGATCAATTCGACCCTGGTCAACACCGTGCCGCTTTGGGAAACGCAACTGGCCCAGGCCGTCACCATCCAGCGCAGCCGCGAGGCCGCCGGGGCGCTGAGAGAGGTCAATGACCTGACGAACGATTTGCTGAAGTCCACAGCCGACACGTTGCGCCAGTCCAACCTTGTGGTGCGCGAGGAGATGGAGCGCGGCGTCTTCGACATCGAGGCGGTCAGGCACGCCAATGCCACGCTGATCGCCACCATCGAAGACAGTCTTCAGATTGCCGATCAGGGCAAGGCCCGCCGCGCCGCAGCCGAGGTCGAGTTGGTGAAGATGGAAGCCGATCTTCGGGATGCCCTGTCTTCGGCCCGCGCCCGCAAGGCGGTCTCTTCGCCCGCAGCCCCCGGCTGATCGGGTGCGCCCGCCATCATGATGGTCCGCTGCAAGCGCCTTTTCGCGGTGCCCGCGTTTCTTGCCGGGTTTGGCCTGGCGGCATGTGGGCCGGTCGCCCGGGACACACCGGCACCGGCGGCAGAGCCGGTCGTCCGCACGCCCGTTGCGGCGCCGGTGCCCTCGCCCGCCAGCCAGGCGGCCCGGCAGCATTATGCAAAGGTCCAGGCCAATCTTCTGGCGCGGGGCCTGATGCGGACCGACAGCGGCAGCACCGATGCCCCCTTCACCGACCGCATGCTGGCCGACAACTTTGTCCGCGTCGCACTTTATGACGAATACATCCGGTCTGACCGCGGCCTTGTCGCCCAGCCGGTGCAAAGCCGCCTGCGGCGCTGGGATCAGCCGGTCCGCGTTTCCGTGCGTTTCGGGGATTCGGTTCCTGCCGACCGTCAGGCGACAGACCTTGCCCGCATCGCATCCTTTCTGGGCCGGTTGCAGGCGATCAGCGGCCATCCCATCCACCTGTCCGAATCGCAGCCGAACTTTTTCATCTATGTCGTCAGCGAAGACGAACGTCAGGCGCTTGGCCCGACGATCCGCGCCCTTCTGCCGGGCCTGGGCACAGCCGATGTGGCCGGAATCACGCAGATGCCGCGGGCCACTTATTGCCTCGTCTATGCACTTTCCGGCGGTACGGGCAACGCCTATACCAAGGCCTTCGCCGTGATCCGGGCAGAACACCCCGACCTGATGCGGTTGTCCTGCCTTCACGAAGAAATCACCCAGGGTTTGGGTCTGGCAAATGACAGCCCTTCGGCCCGCCCGTCGATCTTCAACGATGACGAGGAATTCGCCCTGCTGACCCCGATGGACGAATTGATGCTGAAGATGCTGTACGACCCGCGCCTGTCCGTTGGAATGACGGAAGCCGAGGCGCGGCCGATCATCAATACCCTTGCCACATCCCTGATGGGCGGGGATAGCTGACGCCATGTCGCTGACAAATCTGATCACCCCGCAGACCTTCGAATTCTTCGGGCGCTATGTGCTGGCCGGCCTCATCATCATCTGGGTGCGGTCGCGCTTTGTCATCGGGGATCGCCCGAAAGCTGGTGAGCAGATTCTTGAGGCCGTGATCCTGAGCCTGGTCAACCAACTGGTTTGGCAAATCATTCTGACGTTCTTTGCATGGAGTTCCGCGTGGAGCCATTGGCCATTGATTCCAGCGCAGGTGGCCTTCCTGCTTGAGATACTGTTTCTTCCGCTCCTGCTCGGGACGATGGCGGGCGCGAACCTGTCCCGGGGCTGGAACCGCGCCCTGCTGCGCAGACTTTCCATGCCGGTGGAGCATTCGATCCGACGGGCCTATGACTATGCTTTCACCCAGAAACTGAAGCCGGGCTTCGTTATCCTTTCTTTTCAGGATGGCAAAACGATTTATGGATACTTCGGATCAGAGTCGATGGCCTCCAGCGATCCGAACCGTAGCGACATCTATCTTGAACGCCTGTATGATGTCGGTGCGGATGGACAGTGGAGTGAACAGGACATCGGGCGGTCAGCCCTGATTTCGCTGTCCGGCATTCGCTCGATCGAGTTTCTTGAACAGGAGACCAGTGATGGCTGAAGAAACGCGCACCGTCCTGATCGGCGGCTATCAGGCAAGGCCTCGAACGGCCACCGCCACAGACCGGGGGTATCAGCCGGTAAAGCCCGCATCCTCAACGGCGGTTCCCCCCCGGCTTCCGAAGACGGTCTCTGTCGTAAACCCCCCCAAGCCCGGTCAGAAGTGAAATCGCCATGATCCTTGATTTCCTCAAAGGCGAATTCATCGATGTCATCCACTGGACGGATGACACCCGCGACACGATGGTCTGGCGGTTCGAACGGTTCGGCCATGCCATCAAATACGGGGCAAAGCTGACGGTGCGCGAAGGTCAGGCGGCCGTCTTCATTCACGAAGGGCAACTGGCAGATGTCTTCGGACCTGGGCTTTACATCCTGGAAACCAACAACATTCCGATCCTGACCACCCTGCAGCACTGGGACCACGCGTTCAGGTCCCCGTTCAAATCCGAGATCTATTTCATCAACACCACCCGCTTCAACGACCTGAAATGGGGCACCAAGAACCCGGTCATGCTGCGGGACCCGGAATTTGGCCCCCTGCGGCTGCGCGCCTTTGGCACCTATTCGATGCGGGTGTCGGACCCCGCAAAGTTCATGACCGAGATCGTGGGCACGGACGGTGAATTCACGTCGGACGAGATCAGCTTCCAGATCCGCAACGTGATCGTGCAGGAAGTCGGCCGGGTTCTGGCCACGGCGAATATCCCCGTGCTGGACATGGCGGGCAATACCAGGGACCTGGGCAAGCTGGTAACGACGGCGATTGCCCCCCAGATTGCCGAATACGGGCTGATCCTGCCCGAGTTCTACATCGAGAACATCTCGCTGCCCGAAGAGGTGGAAAAGGTTCTGGACAAGCGCACCTCCACCGGACTGGCCGGAGACCTGTCGAAGTACATGGATTTCAGCGCCGCCGAAGCGATGGATCAGCCGAACTCTGCCGCCGGTGCCGCGATCAGCACCGGGCTTGGGGCGGCCATCGGGATGGACATGGCAAACCGCGGCGGCCCGTGGGGGGGCGCTGCCCGGTTTGCCGAAGCTCCGCCGCCACCGCCTGCGGCTGCGGCCCCGCTTTGGCACATAGCCGCAAACGGGGCTTCCACCGGCCCCTTTGCGCAGGCCGCCCTGCAGGAAATGGCAATGGCCAGAACACTGACGGCCGCCACCCTGGTCTGGACGGCAGGGCAGGATGGCTGGAAACCCGCCGGCGACACGGCCCTTGCCGGACTGCTGGGCCAGGTGCCGCCGCCGCCGCCGGCCGGACCCTGATCCTTGGCGGCAGCCGACAGCCATTGGTCGTGCGACAGCTGTGGGGCGCGCCTTCGGTTTGCCCCCGGCCAGACACAGCTTGTCTGCACGCACTGCGGACATGTCCAATCGATTGCCGCCGAAGGTCCATGGTCACAGTCGCGCGCGCTGGCAAAGCTTGACCTGCAACAGGGTCTGCGCAACGACCTTCCCGGCACGATGATGGAAGAGGTGCGCGCCACCACCTGCCCGGGCTGCGGCGCGCTGGTGGAGTTCGACGGGCCGGCGCATGCCACAGAATGCCCGTTCTGCGCCACGCCCGTTGTTTCCGAAACCGGCAGCCACCGCATGATCAAGCCCCAGGCGCTGATCCCGTTCGTGTTGTCGGAACCCGAGGCCCGCAGTGCGATGACAGGCTGGCTGGGCCGGCTCTGGTTCGCCCCTTCGGGCCTTGTCGACTATGCCCGCAAGGGCCGGGCGATGACGGGAATGTACGTGCCCTGCTGGACCTTTGATGCCGAGACGCGCAGCCGCTATCGCGGTCAGCGCGGCAATCACTATTTCGAGACGCGGTCCATCACCATGCAGGTCAACGGCCGCGCCGAACAGCGCCAGCAGCAGGTGCGCCACACGCGCTGGTCCCCCGCCTCGGGGCAGGTGGCCCGTCGTTTTGACGATGTTCTGGTCGTGGCCTCCTCCAGCCTGCCGCAACTGCTGGGCAACGAGCTGAAGCCCTGGGATCTGAATGCACTGGTTGCCTACAAGCCGGATTTCCTGGCGGGGTTCCGCGCCGAAGGCTATACCGTGCCCCTTGCAGACGGCTATATTGTGGCGCGCGCGCGCATGGCGGGTGTCATCCAGATGGATGTGCGCCGGGACATCGGCGGGGATGAACAACGGATCGACGCCGTCGAGACCACCCATTCGAATGAAACCTTCAGGCATATCCTGCTGCCGATCTGGATCGCGGCCTATAAGTTCAACGGCAAAAGCTATCGCTTGCTGGTGAATGGCCAGACCGGCAAGGTGCAGGGCGAACGTCCCTGGTCGGTCTGGAAGATTTTGCTGGCCTGCCTTGTCGTCGCCGCGATCATCGGCGCGCTGGTCTGGCTGGATCAGACAGGGCAGATCAGCATTCAGTCCGGCGGATACTGACGGGCGTCAGCGTGTCAGGAAGTAATTGACCACAGCAGGCCCGTACCAATGGACCAGGGTTGATCCACCAAGGAAAAAGATCCAACCTGCCACGATCAACGCGGGCGCGAACAGGGCCAGCGCCAGCCAGCCGGACCATCCGACCTTGGGGTCTGCCCCGCCAACCTGGGCCAGGGCCTTTCCGGTCTGACCGTTGACATAGACCAGAAGGGTCTTGCCCTGAACCCGGTAGTCGGCAATCCAGAAGGGCATCAGGACAAGCTTGTAGGTCTCGTGCGAAAAATGCGTGTCGCACCGCACAAGGTCCATCTCATCGGCCTCGATGACCCGCTGGATTTCCCGGTGGATTGCCCCGTGCATCAACGTGCGGGCAACCCTGTGGGCTTCGCTGGCAGGGATCGATGACATCCCGGCGTGAAAGCCCGTCAGGTAATGGCGCTGAAACGGAACAAGGTCGGCAAAGTCCCAGGGCGCAAGCACCGTATCAAAGGGCCGGGGCGGGTTGGGTGAGGCTGCGACCAGAACATCGTTCAGCGGCACCGACAGATGCCCGTCGATCCTGCTCCAGTCCGCTCTGCGCTCATAGTCCACATAGCCTTCGACGGTGACTTCCTTGATCTCGTACTTGCCCCGGTTGACGGTATAGGCCGTCTCGGACCCGGCACCAAAGACCCAGAACGGCAGGTAAACCCCTTTCAGGGTCGGGCGCAGCCGGACATCGGATGCAAGGTCAGCCGGGGTAAGGGCGGTGTCCTGAAGCTTTGCCAGCGCTGATCGGTAGGCCTCTGCCTCGGGGACGGCAAAGGGCAGGATGGCCTTGGGCCAGACCTGCAGGTCTTCCGTCGCCGGGTGACTGATCGATGTGCCGCAGTAGGGACAGTTCAGGGCAAAGCTCGTGCCGTCAAACGCGGTTCTCGCCCCGCAGTTCGGGCAGGAAAACTCTTCAAACTCCCTGTCGGACGGCGGAACAGCCGGAAGGGCACCGGCCCGTTCGATCGGCAGGCCCCGCTGCGCGCCAAGCCGGGTCGACGGAAAGCTGGGAACCGCCTGCTCTTTTCCGCAATGCGAACAGACAAGGCGCTTTTGCCCCGGCCCGAAGCCAAGCTGCGATCCGCATTCCGCACAGGGGAAATGCTGTTCTGTGGAATTCACAACCTTGTCCTTTCCGCCCGCTGCGGCACCGCCGCAGGCACGCCCGACTTGTTCATGTCGCCTCAGGCTTTGCCCCGGAAAACCACCCTGTGACCCGTGCCGCCAGCCATGTCATATCTGCTACATCCCCTTGACAGCCCCCGAATTCAATAACCTGAACGACATTGTTTCAGGGAGCTGCTGCTATTGGTGGATGTTCACAAACAATCTGCTTTCCCGTGGTTGCGCAGCGGCGCAGTGCCGGGCAGCAGGCCCCCGGGACAACGGGCTGGCACAGACATCCTTGTCGGGGCAAATCCGCCCCGAAACACCCCCGGTTGACACCGCCCGGTCCCGGCCCGACAACGCCGTCACCCGGCCGGAGGACGACATGCTTGACCTGACCCGCGTTCTGGATCACGCCCGCATTCCAGAACTGCCGAACCCCTATTTCGGCAAGGTGCGCGATTGCTATGATCTGTCGGCGACACAGAGTGAACCGGCGCGGCGCATCCTGATCGCGTCCGACAGGATTTCCGCCTATGACCGCATCCTTGCGGCGATCCCCTTCAAGGGGCAGGTGCTGACCCAGACAGCCCGCTTCTGGTTCGACCACACGGGCGACATCTGCCCGAACCATGTCCTGTCCTACCCGGACCCGAACGTTGTCATCGGGCGCCGTCTGACGATCCTGCCGGTCGAGATTGTCGTGCGCGGCTATCTGGCGGGCACGACCGCAACATCGATCCTGACGCTGTACCGCCAGGGCCTGCGCCGCATCTACGGCCATACCCTGCCCGACGGGCTGCGCGACAACCAGGTGCTGCCGTCGCCCCTGCTGACGCCCACCTCCAAGGCTTTCGACGGCGGGCATGACCAGCCGATGACACCAGAGCAGATCGTCAGGTCGGGTCTGCTGACGGCGGCGCAATGGGACGAGGTTTCAGACGTGGCGCTTGCGCTGTTCGCGCGCGGGCAGAAGATGGCGGCAGATCGCGGGCTGATCCTTGTCGATACGAAGTACGAATTCGGCACCGACGACACCGGCCGCATCATTCTGGCGGATGAGATTCACACGCCGGATTCCAGCCGCTACTGGCTGGCTGCGGGTTATGGCCCGGCCTTTGCCGCCGGCAGCCGCCCGCCCAGCTTTGACAAGGATATCATCCGCGCCTGGGTCGCCGCGCGCTGCGATCCCTATGGCGTCGACATCCCCGCCATTCCGGACGGGATGATCGCGGCAACCGCCGCAGCCTACAGGGATGCCTATGAATGGATCACCGGCCAGAGCTTTGTTCCGGACCTGACCGGCGCAACGCCGCTGGCGCGAATCCGCGCGAACCTGAGGCCGTATTTTTCCCGGTCCGGCTGAGTCCTAGCCAGAAGGCCCCGCCGTGATCACGGGTGTCAAAGCGATTGCCCCAAACCCGTGCCGCGCATAAAGCTTCGGCCGGACCGGTAAGGAGACCGACATGATCCTGAGCTGCGGCGAAGCCCTGATCGACATGCTGCCCCGCGAAACGGTGGCGGGCGAAGCGGCCTTTGTGCCTTACGCAGGCGGCGCGGTGTTCAACACCGCCATCGCCCTTGGCCGTCTTGGTGCCCCGTCGGGGTTCTTCACCGGGCTTTCGACAGACCTCTTCGGGCAGATTCTGGACCGGACGCTTGCCGCATCGGGTGTGGACACAACCCTCTGCGCCCGTTCGGCCCGGCCCACGACACTGGCCTTTGTCACGCTGCGGGACGGGCAGGCAACCTATGCCTTTTATGATGAAAACACTGCCGGACGGCTGTTGTCCACGGCCGATCTGCCTGCCCTTCCGACCGGTATCGATACCCTGTTCTTCGGCGGGATCAGCCTGGTGAATGACCCTGCCGCCACGACATACGAAACCCTTCAGGCCCGCGCCGGTGCCGCCGGGCGCGTCACCATGATCGACCCCAACATACGCCCCGGCTTCATTCAGGACGCCGCCGCCTGCCGCGCCCGGATCAACCGGATGATCGCTGTCGCCGATATCGTGAAACTGTCGGACGAAGATCTGCGCTGGCTTTACGGCGACGGGCACCCCGATGACCTGGCCCGCGCCATCCTGTCAAAGGGACCGAAGGTGGTCTTCATCACCGAAGGGGCCAAAGGCGCGCGCGCCCTTACCGCAACCCGGGACCGGTTCGTTGCCGCAACCCCTGTCACCGTGGCCGATACGGTCGGCGCGGGCGACACCTTCAACGCGGGCGTTCTGGCCGCGCTGCATGACCGGGGCTGCCTGACCAAGGCGGGTGTCGCCGCCGTGTCTGACAGCGCGCTGGACGCGGCCCTGTCCCTTGGCACGCGGGCCGCCGCCATCACCGTGTCGCGCCCCGGTGCCAATCCGCCCTGGTCGCACGAACTCTGATGCGGGCGGTGGTTCAGCGCGTCACCCAGGCCTCGGTGCGCGTCGGCGGGCGGCTGACCGGGGAAATTGGCCCCGGCCTGCTGATTCTGGTCTGCGCCATGCAGGGCGACAGCGACGCGCAGGCAGAACAGCTTGCCGCCAGGATCGCCAAGCTGCGGATTTTCAGGGATGACGCGGGCAAGATGAACCTGTCGCTGCGCGATACCGGCGGGGCGGCGCTGATTGTCA
The DNA here is from genome assembly GCA_020250125.1 of Rhodobacter sp. Classification (GTDB taxonomy): domain Bacteria; phylum Pseudomonadota; class Alphaproteobacteria; order Rhodobacterales; family Rhodobacteraceae; genus Aliitabrizicola. Next base: position 36,773 of record JADCEL010000028.1, on the reverse strand, counting down.
GCCAGTTCACCCTGGCCGCCGACCTGCGCGGCAACCGCCCCGGTTTTTCCACGGCTGCGGCACCGGACGAGGGGCGACGCCTGTATGAGTATTTCACCGACCGGATGCGCGCCGAAGGGATTGCCACGGCGAACGGGGAATTCGGGGCGGATATGGCGGTAAGCCTGGTGAACGACGGGCCGGTCACGATCTGGCTGGATACGGCAGCTCTTTAGCCTGCAGAAAAGCGCCAGCCGCTTGGACCGCTGGCCGGAAAACAGGAAAGTCTTCCACAGGCCCCGTGTGGTCTGGCCACGGCCATCGCCCCGGCCTTGCGGTGCGCGTGCAGCACGCCCCCGCCGGGCGCAGTCCTTGGTTGCGCCTGCATGAGGGGTCCCTGTGGGACTTTGGTCACCAACCGGGCGGGGAAACGTGCTGCGTTTCCGGGTCCGCCCGCACCGCATCCCATTTCCGGCGGATCAGGATGATTTTCCCGTCCGGCAAGCGGCGGGGATGCTTTTCCAGCGCCCTGTCAGGCCCGGTCGGACCAGTCCCAAGGCCCGGCAAACTCGCCCATCAGGCGCGCCACTTCCGCATCATCCACAGGACCGGTGCGCACCAGCTGCGCCACCAGGCCGCGCTTCTTGTCTTCCGTGACGGCGGCGACCCGTGCGGCCAGCCCGGCCTCTGCCAGGGCGGCGTCGAAGACGCGCGTCATGGCGCGGCGGCGCAGGTCGGGCTTGAACACCTTGCCCACGGCCGTCTTCGGCAGTTCCCGCAGAATCTCCACATGCTTGGGCACGGCGGCCCGTTCATGCACATGCTCGCGCGCGAATTCCAGCAGATCGTCAGGGGTCACGGTCTTGCCCGCCACCAGTTCCACATAGGCGCAGGGCAATTCGCCGGCAAAGCTGTCCGGCTGCCCGACCGCGCCCACAAAGGCCACCGCCTCATGGCGCATCAGCGCCTCTTCGATCTCGGCGGGGTCAATGTTGTGACCGCCCCGGATGATCAGGTCTTTCGCCCGCCCGGTGATGAACAGATAGCCGTCCGCATCCAGCCGCCCCAGATCGCCGGTGCGCAGATACAGGCCTTCGGCGAAAAGGTTCCGGTTCTTGTCCACCTCGGTATAGGTCGATCCTTCGAACACGCCGGGGTTGGACACGCAGATTTCACCGACTTCATCGACCCCGCATTCCCTGATGACGCGGCCATCGGCATCCGACTGCAGGATGCGGACATGCGTGTAGGGAAAGGCAATTCCGACAGACCCGATCTTCTTGATCCCTTCGGGCGGGTTGACCGAGACAAGGCAGGTGCATTCGGTCAGACCATAGCCTTCGATGATCTTCACGCCCGTTGCCGCCTCGAACCGGTTGTAGAGTTCGACCGGCAAGGGGGCCGATCCGGAAAACGCCCCGCGCAGCGTGCTGACATCGGCATTGATCGGGCGCTGCATCAGGGCCGAAAGTGCCGTGGGCACCGTGATCATGTAGGTCACCTTCCAGCGTTCCACCAGCCGCCAGAAGTTGTCGAGCACGCCGTCGCCGCGGTATCCGGCGGGTGTCGGAAATACCACATGCCCGCCCGAGGCGATCATCGACATCAGCACGGGGTAAACCGCAAAGACATGGAACATCGGCAGCGGACAGATCACCACATCCGTTTCCCGGAACAACAGCTTGTGGCCCAGCCAGCCGTTGTAGACCATGCCCGAAACGCGGTGCTGCGCCACCTTGGGCAGGCCCGTCGTGCCGCCGGTATGGAAGAAGGCGGCGACCCGATCCTGCCGCGAGTCGGCAAAGGTCAGCGCCCCGGCAGGCTGGCGGGCAAGTTCCGCCGTGAAATCCTTGACGGCGGCATCTTGCCCGACCGGGTTCTTCGGGCGGATCAGGGGCACGATCCAGCTTTTCGGCGGGGACAGGTACCGGTTCAGATCAACCTCCAGCACGGTCCTGACGGCGGGGGCATGGCGCACTGCTTCGGCCACCTTCCGGGCCACGTCGGCCTTGGGGAAGGCGCGCAGTGTCACCACCGCCTTTGCCTTTGTTTCCCGAAGGATGGCGCTGATCTGTTCCGGTTCCAGCAGCGGATTGATCGGATTGACGATCCCTGCCGTCATCGCCCCCAGCAGGACGACGGCGGTTTCGACCGTGTTGGGCAGGATCACCGCCACGACATCGGTTTCCCCGATGCCCAGGCTGCGGAACAGGTTTGCCGCCTGGGTGGTCTGGCGCAACAGGTCCGCCCAGGTCAGCGTTTCGGACCGGTCCAAGGGGCCGGACTGCAGCTGAAACGACAAGGCGGGCCGTGGGCCGTGCGCGGCGGCGGCCCGGCCCAGAAACCCGTAGATGCTGCGCGCGACCTGCCGGTCTTCCCAGGGGGCTTCAGCCTCGATGGCGTTGCGGTCGGCAACCGACGCGAAAATGCCCATGCCCGTCTCCTTCCCGTGCCTGCCGTTTGCCCGGCGGGCAGATATTCGCACGACCATGGGAAATTTTCCGCTGTCCCGCAAGCATGGCTGCGGCAGGCCGGGCGCAACAACAGGCTGCGCTCAGACCTGGCCGTCGGTGAACTGCAGCCGGGCAAGGCGGGCGTAAAGCCCGCCTTCGGCGACCAGCGCATCATGCTGTCCGGTGGCCACGATGCGCCCGTGATCGAAAACCGCGATCCGGTCCGCCTTTTTCACCGTGGCCAGGCGGTGCGCCACAACCAGGGTGGTCCGGCCGTGCGACAGCCGTTCCACGGCATCCTGGACCGCGCGTTCGCTTTCGGCATCCAGCGCGCTTGTCGCCTCGTCCAGCAGCAGGATGGGGGCATCGCGCAGGATGGCGCGGGCAATGGCGATGCGCTGCTTCTGCCCCCCCGACAGCATCACGCCGCGTTCGCCGACGAAGGTATCATAGCCCTGCGGCAGGGCGGCCAGAAACCCGTGCGCGGCGGCGGCCTTTGCGGCCGCCTCCACCTCGGCGTCGGTGGCGTCGGGGCGGCCGAAGCGGATGTTTTCACGGGCAGAGTCCGCAAAGATCACCGGATCCTGCGGCACCAGCGCGATGGACCGCCGGAAATCGGCCCGAACCATCGTCTTCAGGTCAATCCCGTCGATGGTCACCCGCCCGCCCTGGGGATCGTAAAAGCGCAGCAGCAGTTGCAGGATCGTGGTCTTGCCGGCACCCGAGGGCCCGACAAGGGCCACCGTCTCGCCCGGTGCCACCGCCAGATCAACGCCGTCCAGCGCCGATGTTTCGGGGCGGGCCGGATAGCGGAAGACCACGTTTTCAAAGGCGATCTCGCCCCGCACCGGGCGCGGCAGGGCGACCGGGCGGACAGGGTCCAGCACCGGATCATCGGTTGTCAGAAGCTCTTGCAGGCGTTCCGTCGCCCCGGCGGCGCGCTGCAACTCTCCCCAGATTTCGGACAGCGCGCCGACCGATCCGGCGACCATCACGGCATAGATCAGGAACTGGATCAACTCGCCCGGGCTCATGCTGCCCGCGCGCACATCGCGGGCACCGGTCCACAGCACGCAGACGATGCCGGTGAAGGTCAGGAAAATCACGATCACCGTCATGACCGCGCGGGTGCCGATCCGCTCTTTGGCGGAAAGATAGGATTTTTCGGTCATGTCGCCGAAGATGGCCCGCGTCTGCGGTTCGTGCGTAAAGGCCTGAACCGCCTGAACCGATGTCAGCGCTTCCGACGCATTGCCGGAGGATGCCGCGATCAGGTCCTGATTCTCGCGGCTGAGCTGGCGCAGGCGGCGGCCAAGGATCACGATGGGCACGACGATGGCCGGCACGATCAGCAGGGCAAGGCCGGTCAGTTTCACACTGGTGAAGAACATCAGAAGGATGCCGCCGAACAGGATCAGGATATTGCGCAGCGCCACCGAAACCGACGACCCGATCAGCGACAGGATCAGCGTTGTGTCCGTGGTCAGGCGGCTGACAACCTCGCCCGTCATGATCCGCTCGAAGAACGCGGGGCTCAGCCCCACGACGCGGTCGAACAGCGCCCGCCGGATATCCGCCACCACCCGCTCGCCCAGGCGTGTGACCAGATAGTAGCGCAGCCCCGTTCCCAGGGCGAGCAGGGCCGCAATCCCCAGCGCGGCGGTGAAATACTGGTCAAGCTGGGATGCATTGTCGGCATTGAACCCGTCCACCACCCGGCGGACCGCGATCGGCAGCATCAGGCTGACGGATGCGGTCAGCACAAGGGCAAGGGCAGCCAGGGTCAGCAGACGGCGATAGGGCCGCAGGAACGGCACCAGCCCCCAAAGCGCGCCGACCTTGCGTGAAGGGGCCCGCTCTTCCGACTGATCTGTTCCCCGCGCCATGGATCGCCCGCCTTTCGAATACCGCACGGGTTTAGGCGCTGGCGCGCGCACGGGCAAGCGGTGCTGTTGGCGCGTTTCCCTTTGCCGCGGCTCTTTTCGCCGCCGCCCGCCTGTGCCACGGTACCCGCCACAGCCCCTGTTTGGACATGGCAGATGACAGATTTCTTCCCGGCCCCCGATGGCGCGCGTCTTGCCTACCGCGACGAAGGCCGGGGACTGCCCGTGCTGTGCCTGTCCGGCCTGACGCGGACGATGGGCGATTTTGACTATATGGCAGCGCACCTTCCGCCCTGCCGGCTGATCCGCATGGATTACAGGGGGCGCGGGGCATCGGACTGGACCGGGGCGGGCACCTACAGCGTGCCGGTCGAGGCGCGCGATGCCCTGGCCCTGCTGGACCACCTGGACGTTGCGCAGGCCGCGATCATCGGCACGTCGCGCGGCGGGCTGATCGGCATGCTGCTGGCCGCAACGGCCAAAGACAGGGTGCTGGGCCTGTGCCTGAACGATATCGGCCCGCAGATAGACCCATCCGGTCTGGCCCGCATTTCCGGCTATCTGGGGCGCAACCCGGAGGCCCGGACACATGCCGAACTGGCAGCGTCCCTTCCCCGGACCAGCCCCGGGTTCTACGCCGTGCCCGCCGACCGCTGGCTTGCCGAAGCGCGGCTGCACTGCCGCGAGACACCCGACGGGCTGCGCATCACCTATGATCCGGCGCTGCGCGATGCCTTTCTGGCCACACTCTCCGGTCCCGCCGCCGATGCCTGGCCCCTGTTTGACGCCTGCGACGGCCTGCCGCTTGGCCTGATCCGGGGCGCAAATTCCGACCTGTTGTCGCAAGAGACGGCGGCAGAGATGCGCCGCCGCCGCCCCGACATGCATTTTGCCGAGGTGCCCGACCGCGCCCATATCCCCTTTCTGGACGAACCCGAAAGCCTGCGGGTGATTCACGCCGTCCTGGGAAGGATCGGCGCTTGACCGATATCGCGATGATTGATGCGGCGGCGGCACGGCTGCAGGGCCATGCCCGGCGCACGCCGCTGCTGTCCTCGGCTTTCCTCGACGAGATCGCCGGGCGGCGCGTGCTGGTGAAGGCGGAATGCCTGCAACACACCGGGTCGTTCAAGTTCCGCGGCGCCTGGTCTGCCGTCTCGGCCCTGCCTGCGGCGCAGCGTGCGAAAGGCGTGATCGCCGTTTCTTCGGGCAATCACGCGCAGGGCGTGGCCCTGGCCGCGCGGCAGCATGGCATTCCCGCCGTCATTGTCATGCCAGGGGATGCGCCGCGCGTCAAAACCCTGAACACCCGCGCCCTTGGGGCCGAGGTGGTGCTTTACGACCGCGCCACCCAGGACCGCGATGCCATCGGGTCCGCCCTCGCCGCCGAACGGGGCCTGACCCTGATCCGGCCCTTCGACGAGCCGCTGGTCATTGCGGGGCAGGGCACCACCGGGCTGGAGATTGCGCAGCAGGCCCGCGAAGAGGGCATCGACAGGGCCGAGGTGCTGGTCTGTTGCGGCGGTGGCGGATTGACCGCAGGCATCGCACTGGCGGTTGCGGCGCGCGCGCCGGGTCTGCGGGCGCGCCCCGTCGAACCGGCGGGGTTCGAAGATACGGCGCGCAGTCTTGAGGCGGGACGCCGCCTGCGCAACGCAGCCCCCACGGGGTCGGTCTGCGATGCGATCATCACGCCGGAACCCGGCTTGATCACCTTTCCCATCCTGCAGCGCCTGTGCGGACCGGGCCTTGTCGTGACGGATGACGAGGCGCTTCACGCCATGGTGCTTGCCTTTTCACGCCTGCGCATCGTGCTGGAGCCGGGCGGCGCCGTTGCCCTGGCCGCCGCCCTGTTCCGGCGGGACGCGCTGTCGGGGCCGGCGGTGATCGCCGTGGCATCGGGCGGCAATGTCGATGCCGAATTGTTTCGCGATGCGCTGTCGCGCTTTGGGGGCTGACAGGGCCGCCGGTCTGTCCGGATGACCTACGTCCGGGTTGCCGGGAACGGGGCAATCCGGCAGGTCTGCCGTGGTCGCTTGCAGACCGCCGGGTGTCGTCCGGCCGCGCGCCAGGGCGGGGCCGGTGCGTTTAGGCTTGGGTCAAACTGAAGGTCCCTGGCCGTTCAGACCGTGGTGCGTCAGGGACTTGCCCCAAACCGGAAAGGTTGCGCGATGCGCCTTGCAGACCTGCAGATTTTCACCGTCGCCCCGCCCGCACCGGGCTGGGGGGGGCGCTACTGGACCTTTGTCAAGCTGACCACGACCGATGGCATCACCGGGATCGGGGAATGCTATGCCTCCACCGTGGGGCCAAAGGCGATGAACGCGGTGATCGGCGATGTGTTCGAACGCCATATGCTGGGCACCTCGCCGGAAGAGATCGAACTGATGTTCCGCCGGGTCTATTCCTCTGGCTTTACCCAGCGGCCTGATCCGACCGTGACCGGCGCGTTTTCGGGCCTCGAAATCGCCTGCTGGGACATTCTGGGCAAGGCGCGCAACCGCCCAGTCTGGGCGCTGCTGGGCGGCAAGATCAACCAGCGTATCCGCTCCTACACCTATCTTTACCCCGAGCCGGACCAGGACGCGTCGGAATTCTGGGTCAACGCGGATATGACCGCCGAAGCGGCGGCACTTTGTGTGCGCCAGGGCTTCACGGCGGTGAAGTTCGATCCCGCCGGCCCCTATACCATCCGCAGCGGGCACCAGCCCGCGATGAGCGACATCACCCGGTCGGTCGCCTTCTGCGCCAGAATCCGCGAGGCGGTGGGCGACAGGGCCGACCTTCTGTTCGGAACACATGGCCAGTTCAACACCCCCGGCGCGATCCGCCTGGGCCAGGCTTTGGAACCCTACAGCCCGCTGTGGTACGAAGAACCGATCCCGCCGGACAACCTGCACGAATTCGCCGAAGTGGCGCGCCATGTCCGCATCCCGCTGGCCACGGGCGAGCGGCTGACAACCAAGGCCGAATTCGGCGCGCTTTTGCGCCTTGGCGGCGTGAAGATTCTGCAGCCCGCGCTGGGGCGCGCGGGCGGCATCTGGGAAGCCAAGAAAATCGCCGCAATGGCCGAGGTTTTCAACGCGGAACTGGCCCCGCATCTCTATGCGGGACCGGTCGAATGGGCGGCGAATGTGCATCTGGCCGCCTCGATTCCCAACCTGCTGATGGCAGAGACGATCCAGACCGGGGGTGCCTTTCACCTGGCGCTGATCCGCCATACGATCCAATGGGAAGACGGCTATATCCTGCCGCCCGAAGCCCCCGGCCTTGGCATCGATTTCGACGAAGACCTTGCCCGCGCCCATCCCTATACCGGCACCCGCCTGCATCTGGAAATGCAAGAGGCCCCTTGCGACTATCGCCATGGCAACCGCTTTGAAGGCGGTGCCCCAAGCGAGACGTGACAGAACACGGGAAGGGACCGGCGCGCTTGCCCGGCCGCGCCGGACGGGATCACGGCCGACGGCCCCGCAAGACGCGACATGAAACGGCCCGCCAGGCCGTTGACCTGCGCGGCCCTGTCCGGGATGGACGCGCAACAACCCGCATCCGACACGACCGCGCGGGTCCGCCGGCGCGCATCTGCGGTCAGCGACCCGGCGGGAACACCACGGAACGCACAGTCCGCAGGCAGAATCCCTGTGACGTCCGGCACCGGGCAAGCCGGGTGGCCAGCCGCTTGCCTGCGGGCGCAGCAGCCGCCCGCAACCGGACCCGGCGAAGGTCCGCCGGACCTTCTCCTTCGGCTTCTCTGACGCGGCCCGTTACAGCCCCGGATAGATCGGGAAGCGCGCGCACAGGGCGCTGACTTCGGCCCGCACGGCGGCCTCGACCGCGCCGTTGCCGTCTTCGCCATGCGCAGCCAGCCCGTCAACGACCCGCACAATCCAGTCGCCGATCTGGCGGAACTCGGCCTCGGCAAAGCCGCGCGTGGTGCCTGCGGGCGTTCCAAGACGGATGCCCGAGGTGATGGTGGGCTTTTCGGTATCAAAGGGAATGCCGTTCTTGTTGCAGGTGATATGCGCCCGGCCCAGCGCCTTTTCGGTGGCATTGCCCTTGACACCCTTGGGACGCAGATCGACCAGCATCAGGTGCGTGTCGGTGCCGCCCGTCACGGTGCCAAGGCCGCCCTTCATCAGCTGGTCCGCCAGCGCCTGGGCATTGCGGATCACCTGGGCCTGATAGGTTCTGAAATCAGGGCGCAGCGCCTCGCCAAAGGCCACGGCCTTGGCCGCGATCACATGCATCAGCGGCCCGCCCTGAATGCCGGGGAAAATCGCCGAATTGACCTTTTTCGTGATCGCCTCGTCATTGGTCAGGATCATCCCGCCGCGCGGACCGCGCAGGGTCTTGTGGGTGGTCGTGGTCGCCACATGGGCGTGCGGGAACGGCGACGGGTACAGACCCGCCGCAACAAGGCCCGCGAAATGCGCCATGTCCACCAGAAGAAAGGCCCCGACCTTGTCAGCAATGGCCCGCATGCGCGGAAAATCGAGGATGCGCGGAATGGCAGAGCCGCCCGCGATGATCAGCGCGGGCCTGTGTTCCAGTGCCAGCGTCTCGATCTGGTCATAATCGGGCAGCAATGTATCCCGCCGCACGCCGTATTGCACCGCATTGAACCATTTGCCGGACTGGTTCGGGGCCGCGCCATGGGTCAGGTGCCCGCCGGCATCCAGGCTCATGCCCAGAATGGTGTCGCCCGGCCTGATCAGTGCCTGGAACACGCCCTGGTTCGCCTGGCTGCCCGAGTTCGGCTGCACATTGGCATAAGCCACGCCAAACAGGGCGCAGGCGCGGTCGATGGCCAGATTTTCGGCGACATCGACAAACTGGCACCCCCCATAGTACCGCTTGCCCGGATAGCCTTCGGCATATTTGTTGGTCATCACCGACCCTTGGGCTTCCATCACCGCGCGGCTGACGATGTTTTCAGACGCGATCAGTTCGATTTCGTCGCGCTGGCGGCCAAGCTCATCGGTGACTGCGGCGAAGAGGGCGGGGTCGCGGGAGGCAAGGCTTTCGGTGAAGAAACCGGCGTCGCGGTGCGGGGCGTTCATGGGCGGCTCCTGTGGCGCATGGGACGAAGGCCCATGTAGAACATCCCGATCCATTCAGAAAGAGCGGAAAGCAACATCAGCGGCGCGCGGTGCGAAATCATTGCGCCACAAGCGGGGTTGAGTTTGCGCGACGGCCCCGCCAAGACTGGCCACAGGACCCGCAAAGGGGGGAAAGCACCGTGCAGCGCCGCATCGGATTCACGGCCAGCCCCGCGCCCGAGGCGCAGTCGGCGCTGGCCCGTCTGACCAAGGCATATGGCCAATGCCCGCTGGAGAACGCCGAGGTGATCGTGGCGCTGGGCGGCGATGGATTCATGCTCCAGACCCTTTATGACACGCAGGCGCTGGACCTGCCGGTTTACGGCATGAATTGCGGCACCATCGGCTTTCTGATGAATGCCTTTTCGCCTCATGACCTGCCGGTGCGGTTGGAAGCGGCAGAAGAAGCGGTGATCAACCCGCTGGCAATGCGCGCCGAAACGGTATCGGGCCGCTTTGAAGAGGGTCTTGCGATCAACGAGGTATCGCTGCTGCGCGCAGGCCCGCAGGCGGCCAAGCTCAGGATCAGCGTGGACGGCAAGGTGCGCCTTGCGGAACTGGTCTGCGACGGGGCGCTGGTCTGCACCCCGGCGGGGTCCACCGCCTATAACTATTCCGCGCACGGCCCGATCCTGCCGATCGGGTCGGATGTGCTGGCGCTGACGGCGATGGCCGCCTTCCGGCCGCGCCGCTGGCGCGGCGCGCTTCTGCCAAAATCGGCCGTGGTGCGGTTTGACGTGCTGGAGGCGGCAAAACGCCCGGTGATGGCCGATGCCGACAGCCGGTCGGTGCGCGATGTGCTGTCGGTTGAAATCCGCTCTCATCCGGGCATCCGCCACCGCATTCTGTTCGATCCGGGCCATGGTCTTGACGAACGGCTGATCCGCGAGCAATTCGTGTGAACGTGCAGGAATGCCGTCGACCCTGAGCGCGGGAACGATATGGTGACAGCCAGAAGGCCCGGACCACGAAGCTGTGCCCGCACTGCGGGGTGCGGCGGATGACCATGCGCCCGATGCCGCCTGTGCTGCTGATCGGGGATGTCGCCGCGCCGCAGGCGGCCCATCGCCTGGCGCTGACGCGGGCGGGATTCCGGGTGCGCGTGGCGACAAGCGTGGCGCAAAGGCGTCTGGCGTTTGCCGAAAGCCCGCCGCAGGTGGTGCTGCTGGACCTTGCCTTGCCGGATGGCAGCGGTATCGATCTGATGCAGGACCTGCTGCGGCAGCGCCCGCAGACGCGGATCATCGTGATGAGTGCCACCGGGTCGATCCCCCAGGCGGTCGAGGCGATGCGCGCAGGCGCGTATGATTTTCTGGTCAGGCCGTTTGATGAGGCGCGTTTGCTGGCTGCGGTCAGGTCTGCGGCAAGTCCGCCCCACCGCAAACCGGCCCGGCCGCCGGACCCGGACCCGCCGTCCCCCGGGGGGCTGTTTCTGGGCTCCAGCGAGGCGATGGGGCGGGTCTATGCCAGGATCCGGTCTGTCGCGGCCTCGATGGCGACCGTCTTCATCACCGGCGAAAGCGGGACCGGCAAGGAACTGTGCGCCCGGGCGATCCATGATGGCTCCGCCCGGTCTTCAGGCCCGCTCATCGCCTTGAACTGCGGGGCCATTCCCCCCGATCTGCTGGAATCCGAGGTGTTCGGACATATGAAGGGCAGCTTTACCGGGGCAATCTCGGACAGGCCGGGGGCGGCGGCGGCGGCGGATGGCGGCACGCTGTTTCTGGACGAGATCTGCGAAATGGACGTGGCGCTGCAAACCAGGCTCCTGCGCTTCCTGCAGACCTCGACGGTGCAGCCGGTCGGGGCGACAAGGCCGCGCAAGGTGGATGTGCGGATCATCTGCGCCACCAACCGCGATCCGCTGGAAGCTGTGCGCCGGGGACAGTTGCGCGAAGACCTGTACTATCGCCTTCATGTGGTTCCCATACACATGCCGCCCCTGCGCGACCGGGGCACGGATGTGATCGAAATTGCCGAAGCGGCCCTGGCCCGCTTTTCGGCAGAGGAAAACCGCATGTTTGACGGACTGGACCCTGCGGTGCGCGCGCTGTTCCTGCGCCTGCGCTGGCCCGGCAATGTGCGCCAGTTGCTGAACGTCATCCGCACTGTCGTCGTTCTGAATGCGGGCGGGCATGTGACGCCCGACATGCTGCCGCCCGATCTGGTGCAGGCCGGGGCCGCTGCCACGGCCTGCGGCCCGGCGGCTGTGGCCCCGCCGGGGCCTGACACGCTGGTCGGGCGGACCCTGGCCGAGATTGAGCAGATCGTGATCGAGGCGACGATCGCGCGTTATGGCGGTTCGGTGCCGAAAGCCGCCCGTGTTCTGGATGTCTCTGCCTCGACGCTGTACCGCAAGCGGGATGCATGGCGGGGCGGCGGGCCCTGACCGGTCCGGGCGCGCTGACACAGGGCAGCAAGGCGGTTCCGGGGCGGTGCCTGCCCCTGACAGGCTGCTGAAACCGTTCCAACCGCACGGACCGCTGGCTGGAAGACAGGAAACTCTTTCGCCTGCGCGCCCTGCGCGTTCTGGCCGGGGCCATCCCCCCGGCCCTGCGCTGCGCAAGCAGCAACGCCCGCCGGGGACCAAAGCCCCCGTCTTGCGCCCGCCCCGCCCCGGCGGGCGCAGGCCTGCATTTGTGGGAACGGTCCCTATTGGACCTTGGTCTATGACCTGGCAGGGAACCGCGCTGCGTTTCCTGATCTGCCCTGACCGGAAGCCGCCTTTGCTGCGGGTCAGCATGATCTTCCCGTCCGGCAGGCGGCGGGTATGCTTTTCTGCGCCCGGCTACAGCTGCGCGTGGATATGATCGTCATGCCGGGCGGCACGGCAGCCCTGAAACCGCAGCTTCGCGTCCTTCAGGCCAAGCTGCCGGGCAAGGGGCGGTTCCACAAACACCTTGCCCACCATCGGATCGGCCAGCAGCGCACGCGCCAGCGCCGCCGTCCGTTCCGGTTCCAGCGGACGGTCAGGCCAAAGCCCTTGCAGCCATGTCATGTTCCAGCGGGTTGTCAGCCGGACGGGCGGACAGTCTGTTTCATTATCCAGTTCAAACGCCCAGTATCCGAAAGGTGACCGGGTGACGCCGGGGGCATAGGCGCCGTCTTTCATATAGGAAAAGGCAAAGTCCAGCTTCTGTCCGTCATCATGGGACAGATGCGGCAGCAGGGGCATTCCGTCAAGAAACGGGAAGCTTCCGTCAAGCGCCAGTGTGACGGTGCCCGGATAATCCCATGCGACCGCTTCTGCGGCAGTCCGGGCAACCTGTGCCATTTCAGGTGTCACAAAATTCCGCAGTGTCAGGCAATAAGCCACCGATTGCATTCGCAGGGGTTCGCCAAAGCAAGGCACGGCCTGACGGCCAAGGGCCGGGGCCGCAAGATGTGCCACGCCGGAAAGTGCGGCGTATGAAAGCAGGAACCCAAGCCACCGCCGCGCAAACGCCAGGGACAGCAGCCATGCCAGGCCGCCAACCTGGGTGACCAGGGTCAGAAGAACCACAATCAGCCCGTGCCCGGCGACCCGCGCAGCCCTACCCATATTGCGCCACGGGTGTTCCGGCCAGCGCCGACATGTTCAGCAGACCCCGCGCGGTGATCGAGGGGGTCACGATATGGGCGCGGTTGCCCATGCCCATCAGGATCGGGCCCACTTCCAGCCCGCCGGCCTTCATCTTGAGGATGTTGCGCACGCCCGAAGCGGCATCGGCATTGGCAAAGACCAGGACATTGGCCGCCCCGTCAAAGCGTGCGCCGGGGTAAATCCGGTCCCGGATGGACTGATCAAGGGCGGCATCGATGTGCATTTCGCCCTCATAGGCAAAGTCGGGTTCGCGCAGGTCCAGCAGTTCCAGCGCCCCGCGCATCCGGTGGCCCGAGGCGCAGTCAAGATTGCCGAATTGCGATTGCGAACACAGCGCCACTTTCGGTGCCATTCCAAAGCGCCGGACATGGCGCGCGGCCCCGATCACGGTTTCCATGATCTGATGCGGCGTCGGTTCGGGATGCACATGCGTATCGGCGATGAAGAGCGGCCCATCCTCGAGGATCATCAGGCTGAGCGCCGCGACCGGGTGGTGGCCGTCCCGCGCCAGGATCTGGCGCACATAGTTCAGATGCCACAGGTACTGGCCAAAGGTGCCGCAGATCAGGCTGTCGGCTTCGCCCCGGTGAACCATGACGGCGGCAATCGCCGTGGTGTTGGTGCGCATGACGGCGCGGGCGATATCCGGCGTCACGCCGCGCCGCGACATCAGCTCGTGATAGGTGCCCCAGTAGTCGCGGTAGCGGGGATCGTGTTCCGGGTTGACCAGCTGAAAATCGCGCTCGGGCCGGATCGGCAGGCCGGCGCGTTCACAGCGCATGGTCACGACATCGGGGCGGCCGATCAGGATCGGCACATCGGTGGTATCTTCGATCATCGCATGGGCGGTGCGCAGCACACGCTCATCCTCGCCCTCGGCAAAGACGATGCGCCGCGCCGCCGTGGCAGAGGCCTCGAAGATCGGGCGCATGATCATGGCAGACCGGAACACCGAGCCATCCAGTTTCTGCCGGTAGGCGTTCAGGTCTGTCAGGGGGCGCGTGGCCACGCCGGTCTCCATCGCGGCCTTGGCAACCGCATGGGCGACCACACCCATCAGGCGCGGATCGAAGGGCTTGGGGATCAGGTATTGGGCACCGAAGGTCATCTGTTCGCCCTGATAGGCGGCGGCCGCCTCGGCGCTTGTGGTGGCGCGGGCCAGGTGCGCGATACCCTCGATGCAGGCCAGTTGCATCGCATCGTTGATCTGCGTGGCCCCGACATCCAGCGCACCCCGGAAGATGAAGGGAAAGCACAGCACATTGTTGACCTGATTGGGAAAGTCCGACCGCCCGGTCGCGATGATGACATCGGGCGAGACGGCGCGGGCAGCGTCGGGCATGATTTCGGGGTCGGGGTTGGCCAGCGCAAAGATGATCGGGCGCGGTGCCATCTTTGCAACCATCCGGGGCGTCAGCACGCCGGGGCCGGACAGGCCCAGGAACAGGTCGGCCCCTGCGATCACCTGGTCCAGCGTGCGCGGCTGGTCACCTTGCGCATATTCGGCCTTTTGCGCGGTCATCTCGGCTTCGCGGCCATGATGGACAAGGCCCGCCAGATCGCACAGCCAGACATTCTCGCGCCGCACGCCCAGCTTCAGCAGCATGTTCAGGCAGGCGATGCCCGCTGCCCCGCCGCCGGTCGAGACAACCTTGATCCGGTCAAAGCGCTTGCCAGCGACATGCAGCGCATTGGTGGCCGCCGCCCCCACGACGATGGCCGTGCCATGCTGGTCATCGTGAAAGACCGGAATATTCATCCGCGCGCGGCACAGCTTTTCAACGATGAAGCAATCGGGGGCCTTGATGTCTTCCAGGTTGATCGCACCGAAGGTGGGTTCCAGCGCGCAGACGATATCCGCCAGCTTCACCGGATCGGCTTCGTTCAGTTCGATGTCGAAACAGTCGATCCCGGCGAATTTCTTGAACAGAACCGCCTTGCCTTCCATCACCGGCTTGGAGGCCAGCGCCCCGATATTGCCCAGCCCCAGCACGGCCGTGCCATTGGTGACCACCGCAACAAGGTTGCCGCGCGCGGTATAGCGGCTGGCGGTGGCGGGATCTGTCCTGATTTCAAGGCAGGCCTCGGCCACGCCGGGGGAATAGGCGCGGCTCAGGTCGCGGCCGTTCGCCAGCGGCTTCGTGGCCCGGATTTCCAGCTTACCGGGCTTGGGGAATTCATGATAATCCAGCGCCGCCTGCCGGAAACTGTCATTGCGCGCCTCGTCCATTGGATCCCCCCGAATAGTTTAACGTTAAACTACCCTTATCCACTCACGTCTGTCTTCTTTGCTACGGGCTTTCGCCGCAACTTGCAAATCCGCGATGACCGATACAGAGTCGACCCTTGTAGAGCCGCAGGAATGCCATGACCGAAACACGCGCCGAAATCCGCCTGCCCACGACCGGGCTGCGGGCCGACCTGCCGTTCTATACCGGGACGCTGGGGATGCGGCTGGACATGATCTATCCGGCCGACAACCCGGAGGTGGCGGTGCTGTCCGGCCATGGCCTGCGCCTGCGCATCGAAAAGGGCGCGCCGGAGGCGCCGGGCACCATCCGCATCCTGACCGATGATCCCGATGGTTTTGCCGGCGGGCAGCGCCGCCTGACCGCCCCGAACGGCACGATGGTTGAGATCGACGAATTGAACCCGCCGCTGGTGCTGCCGGCCACGGAACACGCCTTTGTGGTGCGCCGCCTGGCCGATCAGGCCCCCTGGGTGATCGGTCGGGCCGGGATGCAGTACCGTGATCTGGTGCCCTCCCGTCTGGGCGGGGCGATGATCGCCAGTCATATCCGCATTCCCGATGGCGGCCCGGTGCCCGACATGGTGCATTTCCACAAGGTGGGCTTTCAGCTGATCTTCTGCATCAAGGGCTGGGTTGATGTGGTCTATGAAGATCAGGGCGGCCCGATCCGCCTGACGGCGGGTGACTGTTTCATCCAGCCCCCCGAAATCCGCCACCGCGTGCTGGAAGCCAGCGACGGGATTGAGGTGATCGAAATCGGCGTTCCGGCCGAACATGTCACCCAGATTGACCATGACATGACCCTGCCCACGCCGCAGCTGCACCAAGACCGTGAATGGCAGGGGCAGCGCTTTGTCCACAATCAGGGGGCAGGCGCGCCGTGGCAGCCATTCCGCATTCCCGGATTTGTGGCGCGCGACACCACCATCAGCGCCAATACCCAAGGGGTTGCCTCTGTCATGGTGGCGCGCCCCGCCGGTCCGGCCGCCCCCTGGACGCGGCATGAGGGGGATATCCTGTTCACCTTCGTGATGTCAGGGGAAATGACGCTGGAAGGCGAGGGCAAGGACCCCTTCCGGCTGTCACCGGGCGATGCCTTTGTGATCCCGCCGGGGCTGGCCACCCGCTACAGCGCCACCACCGGGGATCTGGAACTGCTGGAGGTCTCTCTTCCGGGCCGCTTCCCCACGGTCGTGCTGCAGGGGGGGCCGATCCGGGCATGACCGGCCCCGCCCGGGTGCCGTCGGGTGATGGGGCCGGGAACGCCCGCAGATCGCTGCACGGCCTGCCGGGGCGGGTGGCCGCAATGCCAGGCGCGCCGCCCCCGAACGTCGATCCGTCTGGCGGCGGGCATTGGCCGGACAATACCATGCGCCATCGCCGCCTTGCCAACCGTCCTGACTGCAGTGCCGTGCGGGACCCAAGGTCGGCAAACGAAACGATGCAGGGTCGGGGCGGAAAGGGGTTGGGCCGATGGCATCGACGCAGTCGGGCGCGGCCTTGGTTTGGCAGGCCGGCCTGTCACAGTCATGGCCGGAAACGGACTGATCCGGTCTGCCAAAGCCGCGACGGTCACAAATGATGACGCGAAAGCCCGCGCCGGCCGGCCGGCGCGGGCAGATCCTGCCATCTGTCGCCGCCCGGCGGCCAGCCAGGGATCAGGACCGGGGGCAGGGCTGCCCCCGGTCGCGCAGCAAAAGGCCCCGGATCCCCCCTTTGCCGCCCCTTGCCGTCGCAGACATCCTGCGGGCTTTCCGTCGCGCTGGCAGGGGAACGGTGCCGGGCGCACCTCCGTCCGGTTCCGCAACCCGGACCCGCGCGCCGGTGCGGCTTGGCAAGGCGGCAGTCCCGTGCCAAAGACCGGCACAAGGACCGGAGTCGCCAGATGATCCTCTACCCTGCGATCGACCTCAAGGACGGCCAGTGCGTGCGCCTGCTGCGCGGCGATATGGCGGCGGCGACCGTGTTCGGCGAAGACCCGGCGGCGCAGGCGGCGGCCTTTTGTGCGGCGGGCTGCGACTGGCTGCATCTGGTCGATCTGAACGGGGCCTTCGCCGGGGTGCCGGTCAACGGGAAGGCGGTAGAAGCGATTCTGGCGCGGGTGGATATCCCCTGCCAGCTGGGCGGCGGCATCCGCGATATGGCGACGGTCAGCTTCTGGCTGGACCGCGGGCTGGCCCGCGTGATCCTTGGCACGGCGGCGGTGGAGAACCCCGCGCTGGTGCGCAAGGCGGCAGGCACCTTTCCGGGGCGCATCGCCGTGGGGATCGACGCGCGGGGTGGCCGGGTCGCCACGCGGGGCTGGGCCGAGACGACCGATGTCATCGCCACAGACCTGGCGCGCCGCTTTGAAGATGCCGGGGTTGCCGCGCTGATCTACACCGATATCGACCGTGACGGCGCAATGGGCGGGCCGAACATCGCGGCAACGGTGGCGCTGGCCCGTGCCGTCAGCATTCCCGTCATCGCCTCGGGCGGGGTCGCCGCGATGGCGGACCTTCTGGCGCTGCGCGACACCGGGGTGATTGCGGGTGCCATTTCGGGCCGTGCGCTGTATGACGGCACCATTGATCTTGAAACCGCACTTCGGGCTTTGCGGGGATAGTCCATTTTCTGTTCACAAATATCCTCGGGGGGAAGGCCGCGCAGCGGCCTTGGGGGGCGGAAAGCCCCCCTTTTCCCGCCGGTCACAACAGGGCAAAAGGCTGGCGGAGGCGCAGATGCTCAAGACCCGGATCATCCCCTGCCTGGACGTGGCCGATGGCCGCGTGGTCAAGGGCGTGAACTTTGTCGATCTGATCGATGCCGGCGATCCCGTGGCGGCGGCGCGGGCCTATGATGCCGCCGGCGCGGACGAGCTGTGCTTTCTGGATATCCATGCCACGCATGAGAATCGCGGCACGATGTTCGATCTGGTCACCCGCACCGCCGAGCAGTGCTTCATGCCGCTGACCGTGGGGGGCGGCGTGCGCACGCCGGGGGATGTGCGCGCGCTGCTGCTGGCCGGGGCGGACAAGGTCAGCTTCAATTCCGCCGCCGTGGCCAACCCCGATGTGGTGGCCGAAGCCGCCGACAGGTTCGGCGCGCAATGCATTGTCGTGGCGATCGATGCCAGGACCGTGGCCCCCGGCCGGTGGGAGGTGTTCACCCATGGCGGCCGCCGCGCCACCGGCATCGATGCGGTGGAGTTTGCCCGCACCGCGGCGGCGCGGGGGGCGGGAGAGATCCTGCTGACAAGCATGGACCGCGATGGCACAAGGGCCGGGTTCAACCTGGCGCTGACGCGGGCGGTCGCCGATGCCGTCCCGGTGCCGGTGATTGCCAGCGGCGGGGTCGGCACGCTGGACCATCTGGTTGACGGCGTGATCATCGGCGGTGCCAGCGCGGTGCTGGCCGCCTCGATCTTCCACTTCGGCGATTTCACCATTGCCCGGGCCAAGGCCCATATGGCCGCCGCCGGCATACCGATGAGGCTGACATGACTGCACTTGACCGCCTTGCCGCGACCGTGGCCGGCCGCAAGGGGGGTGATCCGGCCACCAGCTGGACGGCAAAGCTGCTGGCCGCCGGACCCGAGGCCTGCGCGAAGAAGTTCGGCGAAGAAGCGGTGGAAGCGGTGATCGAGGCGGTGAAGGGCGACCGCGACCGGCTGACATCGGAAGCGGCGGATGTGCTGTATCACCTTGTGGTCATGCTGGCGTCGCGCGATGTGACGCTGGATGCGGTCATGGCGGAACTGGACCGGCGCGCGGGCACCTCCGGCATCGCGGAAAAGGCAGGCCGCGGGTAGCCCGGAACAGGTCGAATTTTCGCAGAAAATTCGGGGCTACAGTCCCAGGCGCGGGATTTCGATGGCAGGGCAGCGGTTCTGGACAACCTTCAGGCCGCGCGCTTCGGCAAGGGCGGCGGCTTCGGCGTTTTCGACACCCAGCTGCATCCAGACCGTCTTCAGCCCCGGCAGGGTTGCCAGCGCCTCTTGCACCACGGGAAGAACCGCGTCGCTGCGCCGGAAGATATCGATCATGTCCACGGGTTCGGAAATGTCGGCCAGGCTGGCGCGGACCGTCCCGCCCAGCGCCGCCTGCCCGGCCTGGCCGGGATTGACCGGAATGACGCGGTAGCCGCGCGCGGCCAGAAAGCGGGCAACGCTGTGGCTGGCACGATCCGCGTTGGGCGACCAGCCGACAAGGGCAATGGTCCGCGTTGTCCGCAGAATATGGGCAAGGTCGGCGTCATCGGGCTGTGTCATGGCGGCGGCCCCACAAAAAAGCGCCCGGACAAAGGGCCGGGCGCAGTGCGGAACGAGGGACAGTACAGGCGAAACGGCGTGTTCCGGCGCGCCATTTCCACCAAAGAAGATAAGAAGCGGTCTGCTGTATTAAAGAAGAGTCGCAAAGTCGTGATCCGCCGGGCGCTGCGTTGCCGCGTAAAGCGCAATCGCCGCCGCATTCGAGACATTGAGCGACCCGAAGCTGCCGGCGAAGGGAATGCGCACCAGCCGGTCACAGCTGTCGCGCGTGCGGTCGCGCAGGCCGGGGCCTTCGGCACCCAGAACGATGCCCAGGGGCCGGGTGCCCGCCTTTGCCATGGCATCGGCCAGGGTCACGGGGGCATCGCTGTCAAGGCCCAGCAGGATGTAGCCCATCGATTTCAGCGCCCCCATGGCATCGGCCAGGTTCTGCACCCGCAGATAGGGCTGGCGTTCCAGCGCGCCGCTGGCGGTCTTGGCCAGCGCCCCGGTCTCGGGCGCGGAATGGCGGTGCGGGGCGATGACCGCGCGCGCGCCGAACACCTCGGCCGAGCGCAGCACGGCCCCGACGTTGTGGGGGTCCGTCACGCGGTCCAGCAGCACGACCAAAGGCGCGCCGGTGCCGCCGATGCAGACCTTTTCCAGATCGCCCCAGTGCAGCGGGCGCGCTTCCAGCGCGGCCCCCTGATGCACCGAGCCGTCGTCGATGGGCACAGCGAAGCGGCGCGGATCAACGATTTCCGGGATCATGCCGCTGGCCGCTATGGCATCGCCCAGCTTGTCGGCCGCATTCCTGGTCAGCACCAGACGCAGGCGGTCGCGCGCCGGATTGAGCAGCGCATCACGCACCGCATGCAGGCCGAACAGCCAGACGGTTTCGCGCGCCTGGCGGCTGCGGCTGCGTTCCTTTTCGATGACCCAGGCCGGTTTCTGCATGGCGCGTTCCCTGTTGCGGCGCGCAGAATGGGCTGCGCACCTGGCCTTCGCAAGCGGAAAGACCGGCGGTCCGGGACGGCGACTTTCGCGCTTGACGCCCCATGGACCCTTCGCTATCCACCCCCACATCGGGCGACGAGCTGCAAGGTGCGGCAGCGGACTGTAACTCCGCCGGGGAGACCCATGCCTGGTTCGATTCCAGGGTCGCCCACCAGCACGCCGCCCGGGGCAGCGGCGCGTGCGACGGACAGGCAAGACAGGGATGCCACCGCTGACCGCGGAAGAGACGTGGCGCGGTTTGCGCCCGCCCCAGACGCGGCTGAACCCCGCGCTGTCAGCGCGAAGCCCTGTCCGGAGACTGCGATGACCGACCGTTCCTTCCGCTTTACCCATGCGATCACGCGCCGTCCGGGGCACAGCATCACCGCCGGATTGCGCGCGGTGGACACAGGCCCCCCCGATCTGGCGCAGATGCTGGTCGATCATGCCGATTACGTGGCCACCTTGCGCGCAACGGGGGCAACCGTGGTGGAACTGGACCCGATCGAGGCCTTTCCCGACAGTGTCTTTGTCGAAGATACGGCGCTTTGCCTGCCCGAAGGGGCGGTGATGATGCGCCCCGGCGCGCCGTCGCGTCTGGGCGAGGCGGCCCAGATGGCCCCGCATCTGGCGGCGCTTTATGCCGAAGTGGTGCAGATCAGCGGGCCGGGCTTTATCGAGGGCGGCGATATCCTTGTGACCGAACGTGAGATTCTTGTCGGACGCTCGGCCCGGACCAATGCGGCAGGCATTGCGGAACTGACCCGTCTGGTTGCGCCCTGGGGGCACAGAGTGCGCGAGGTGATCACGCCGCCGGGTGTGCTGCATTTCAAGACCGACTGTTCGCTTCTGGATGCCGAAACGGTGCTTGCGACCGAAAGGCTTGCCGCCTCGGGCTGCTTTGACGGCTACCGGGTGATCCCGGTTGCCACCGGAGAGGAGGCGGCGGCGAACACCATCCGCTTCAATGATCTGGTGCTGATGCCCGCCGGCTTTCCGCGCACCGCCGACCGGCTGGCGGCGGCCGGATATGACCTGCGCCAGATCGGCAACAGCGAATGCGCCAAACTGGATGGTGGCATGTCCTGCCTGTCGCTGCGCTTCACGCCCCGCGCCTGAAGGGCGCAGCACCCCGTCAGTGCCACAGCACCGGGGCAAGCGACAGCACCAGCAGCCCGGCCATCGTCCAGTTGAAGATGGTCAGGCGGCGCGCATTGGTCAGCACGCGGCGCAGTTGCTGTCCGATCAGCGTCCAAAGGCTGACCGAGGGCAGGTTGACTGCGCCGAAGATCGCCGCCACAAGGGCCACGGTCCACAGGCTGCGGTCGGGCGCGTAGAGGGTGACGGCGCTCAGCGCCATGGCCCAGGCCTTCGGGTTGACCCATTGGAAGGCTGCCGCCTGCAGGAAGGTCATCGGGGTGCCCCCGGCCTGACGGTCTTTGGGCGCTGCGGCATGGGCGATCTTCCAGGCAAGCCACAGCATGTAGACGACGCTGACCACCTCCAGCGCCGTCCGGGTCAGGGGATAGGTCTGGAACAGACCGGCCAGACCCGCGCCCACCACAAAGGCCATCAGCACGAAGCCCAGGCTGACGCCCAGCATATGGGGCACCGTGCGGCGAAAGCCGAAGTTGGCCCCCGATGCCATCAGCATCAGGTTGTTGGGGCCGGGTGTCACCGAGGTAACAAGGGCAAAAAGCACAAGCGCAGGCAGGGTTTCCAGCATCATGGCGCAATAATTGCTGCTTTCCTGCGGAAATATATTGCGAAATGCGGCCTGAATTCAGTAAAATTGCAACAAATGACGAAGATAGACGCCACCAACCACCGGATATTGCAAGAGCTGTCACGGGACGGCCGGATCAGCAACCTTGTTCTGGCGGACCGGATCGGGCTTTCGCCCTCGGCCTGTCTGCGCCGGGTGCAGGAGCTGGAGCGTGCGGGCGTGATCACCGGATACCGCGCGGTGCTGGACCCGGCGAAGATGGGCACGGGATTTCTGGCCTATGTCACCGTCGGGCTGTCGCAGCATACCAAGACGGCGCAGGAGCTGTTCGAACGCGCCATGGCCCATGCGCCAGAGGTGCGCGAATGCCACAATGTCACCGGGGCCATCGAGTATCTGCTGCGTGTGGAGACGGCCGATCTGGCCGCCTACAAGCATTTCCACACCGATGTTCTGGGAATGGTGCCGGGGGTGGGCACGATTTCCACCATGGTGGTGATGGGGTCTTCCAAGGATGCGCGGGCATGAAGGCGGCAGGGCTTGCGACCGGGGAAAGGAAGGGCATTCCACGGCAGCCCTGACAACGCCTGTTTTGTTCTCTCTTCGCCCGCTTGTCTGGCCGAAGAACGCGCCCTAGTCTTCGCCCGACCATAAGGGAGACCCGACCATGACCAGAACCTTGGCTTTCGACACGCTGCAAATTCATGCCGGGGCAAAGCCCGATCCGGCGACCGGCGCGCGGCAGGTGCCGATCTATCAGACCACGGCCTATGTGTTCCGCGATGCGGACCATGCCGCCAAACTGTTCAACCTGCAGGAGGTTGGATATATCTATTCGCGCCTGACCAACCCGACCGTGTCGGCCCTGGCCGAACGGGTGGCGGCACTGGAAGGCGGCGTGGGGGCGGTGTGCTGTTCTTCCGGCCATGCGGCGCAGATCATGGCGCTGTTCCCGCTGATGCAGCCGGGCTGCAACGTGGTGGCGGCCACCAGGCTTTACGGCGGCACGATCCAGCAGTTCGGCAACACGATCCGCAAATTCGGCTGGTCGGCGAAATTCGTGGATTTCGACGATCTGGCGGCGGTCGAGGCGGCGGTGGATGCGAATTCCCGCGCGATCTTCTGCGAATCCATCGCCAACCCCGGCGGCTACATCACCGATCTGGATGCCGTTTCGGCACTGGCCGACCGGGTGGGCCTGCCGCTGATCGTCGACAATACCACGGCCACGCCCTATCTGTGCCGCCCCATCGAGCATGGCGCAACGCTGGTGGTGCATTCGGCGACGAAATACCTGACCGGCAACGGCACGGTAACCGGCGGCGTCGTGGTGGATTCGGGCAAGTTCGACTGGTCGGCCTCGGGCAAGTTCCCCAGCCTTGCCGCACCGGAGCCGGCCTATCACGGGCTGAATTTCCATGCGGCCCTGGGCGGCATGGCCTTTACCTTCCATTCCATTGCGGTCGGGCTGCGCGATCTGGGGATGACGATGAACCCCCAGGGGGCCCATTACACGCTGATGGGGATCGAGACGCTGTCGCTGCGGATGCAGCGGCACGTGGCCAATGCGGGCAAGATTGCCGCCTGGCTGGAACAGGACCCGCGCGTCGATTACGTCACCTATGCCGGGCTGCCGTCATCCCCCTACCATTCCCGCGTGGCGAAGATCTGCCCCAGGGGTGCCGGTGCGCTGTTCACCTTTGCGGTGAAGGGCGGCTATGACGCCTGCGTGAGGCTGGTCGACGGGCTGGAGCTGTTCAGCCATGTCGCCAACCTGGGCGACACGCGCAGCCTGGTGATCCATTCCGCCTCCACCACCCACCGCCAGTTGTCACCCGAACAGCAGATGGCGGCCGGGGCCGCGCCCAATGTGGTGCGCCTTTCCATCGGGATCGAGGATGCGGATGACCTGATCGCGGACCTTGATCAGGCACTGGCCAAAGCCACCGCCTGACACAGCGCCCGCCCCGGTGCTGCCGGGGCGGGCAGCGGATTATTCAGTCAGTTCAAAGACCATTGTGACGCTGGCCGAGGTGGAGATTTCGCCGGCAGCGACCGGAACCGCGCGGGAGAACTCGGCGTCCGCCGCGCGGAACATCGGCATCGGGATGCCCGCACCGCCCTCGGTGATCGACACCACCGGTCCCAGCGCCAGCCCGGCCGCTTCTGTCAGCAGCTTTGCCCGGGCCATGGCATCGGCAACGGCCAGCTTGCGCGCCTCATTCAGCGCAGGCACCGGGTCTGCCAGACCGAAGGTGAGGCCGTTGAAGGTATTGGCCCCGTCCTGAATGGTGCGGTCAAGCACGCCGCCCAGGGCCTCAAGATCGCGGACCCGCACCGTGAGCTGGTTCATCGCCAGATAGCCCACGATGCGCGGTGTGACCTCTCCCTGGGGTTGTTGCCAGTTCGGGCTCAGCGACAGGCCGGAGGTCTGAAGATCGCGCTCCTCGATACCGGTGGCGCGCAGCTGCTCCAGAACGGCCCCGAGCTGCACCGAATTCGCGGCCATCGCCTCGGCCGCCGTGGTGCCTTCGGTGGTGACACCAAGGTTGATCGTGGCCATGTCGGGCTTTGCCTCGACCGTGCCTTCGCCGGTGACGGTAATGCGGGCCGTTTCCGACGCCACAGCGGCCGAGCAAAGGACAGACCCCAGAAGCAGGGCGGTGAACAGGGAACGCATCGCAAAACCTCCTTGTTAGACTGCTGTATTCTTTACCTGTTGCCGCGCCGGGACACCAGCCGTCCGGTGCCTGTGTTTCCCTTGGCAAGAAGCTGCTTCAACCGGGACCCGCTGCAAGAGGCAGACTCGCCGACCGAAGGAACTTCGTGTTAGACTGACGCGATGAAGCCGAATTTCGCCCTGAATTTCACCGATGACGCCGTCACGCTTCTGCATCGCACTGTGCGGGGCTGGATGGAAGTGGGGCGTGTTGCGTTTGACGACCCCGGGATGGAGGCGGGGCTGGCCTTTCTGCGCGCCTCGGCCCTGGGGCTTGAACCACGCGGCATGACCACGAAACTGGTGATTCCGAATTCCCAGATCCGCTACATGACCCTGCCCGCAGCGGGGCCGGACGCCGCAAGCCGCCACGCCCAGGTCCGCCGCGAGCTCGAGGGCAAGACACCCTATGGGGTGGACGAGCTGGTGTTCGACTGGTGGGGCACGGGCCCCGGTCTGCAGGTGGCCGTGGTGGCCCGCGAAACCCTGGCCGAGGCGGAAGCTTTTGCCACGGCACACCGGCTGAACCCGCTGTCCTTCGTGGCGATTCCGGGGGCAGGGCAATTCGGGGCCGAACCGTGGTTCGGACCGACAGTGCTGTCCGAAAGCCTGCTTGCCCCAGGCGAGAAGGTGGACCGCGACCAGGATCCGGTCCAGATCGCCGGGCATCTGCCGCGCGCGCAAGTGCCTGCCGAAACAGCATCTGCCCGGCAGGCTGACGTTTCGGTCGCCCCGGTGGATGATCCGGGACCGCTGCCTGCCGACGGGATCGCTGCAGAGGAACCGGCCAAGACGATGCCGCCGCCGGATGCCGCCTTAGAGGGGCTTGCGCTGTCAGAACCGCCCGATGCTGCGGATGAACCGGCAAAGGCGATGACGCCGCAGGATGCCGCCGCAGAGGCACCTGCGCCGGCAGAACCGCCCGAAACCGGGGCACAGGCAGAATCTGCACCGGCAGCAGGTCACGCCCCCCGGATGGATGCCGGGACGTTGGAGTCAGGGGTTGTCCAAGTCTCTGCCCCCGGCACCGCCCCGGTGCAGACCATCGCTGCCGAGGTTACGGCTGACAGAATCCCGGATGAGGCCGAAAGCAGCCCGCCGGTGGAACGCGCCCCGCAGATCACCCCGGCACTACCTGCGGCAAAGACCGATGCCGTGCGCATGGCCACCGATCCCCGGCCTGGCAGGAAAGCGGTCCCGCTGCCGCGCCCCGGTGCCAGACCCCCCGCGCAAAAGGCACCGGACGCAGCCCGTGTCAGCAGCGCCGGACCGGCGCGGCTGGTATCCGTTTCGGCGGGCGGCACCTACAGCGCCAGGTCGGTTGCGGCGGGCAGGGACCGGCCGGTCGAAGCGCGCGATGGTCCGGCGCGGACAGGCGCGATGATCACCGCAGCCGGGACTGCGCCGCCGCGCGAACGCAAACTGGCGGTCGTAACAAAGCAGGAGTCTGACCCGGGCCCGGACAGGTCGCGCGCCCGGACAGCGGCAAATCCGTCATTGGCGCAGTTCGGCAATCGGGCCGTGAGTCGCGGCAGGCCCCGGTTTCTTGGCCTGATCCTGACGGTGATGCTGCTTTTGCTGCTTGTCGCTGTTGCGGCGTGGTCGTCTTACCTCATTGCCTTTGACGCTGGCGAAGATGAGCCTGCCGTTGCGGTTGCAGCGGTTGAGGCACCGACATTGCCGGGGGCTGCGCCTGCGGGGCCTGCCCTGGCGGAGCTTTCCGCTGCGGCCGGCGACGTTCTGGCAGGTGTGCGGGACCCGGCAGAGATCGCCGTTGTCCCGGCTGCAAAGTCTGACCCCGGACCGGTTGCCGCAGCGTTGCCCGACTTCACCGTCGCCGCAGCGGATGCCGCTGCGGCACCGGGGGTTGCGGCGGCAACCGTGGTGCAACCGGCCACGACAGCCGCCTACATCCGCAACCCCGGCGCGGAACCGCAGGACGAGATGCTGCTGGCAAGGATCGACCCGGTCATCCCGACAGGCGATGCCGTGGCCCTTGCCGCGCCAGAGACCGCAACCGACCCCATCCCCCCGACGCAACCCGCGCCGCCGCCGTTCGCAACGCGGGATCAGGTTGATGCGGACAGCCCGATCATGCCGCCGGACCGGGGCATTGTGACGCCGGGGGGTGTCTTGATCATGGCTGGTCCGCCGCCGCGCGTTCCGCCGCCGCGCCCCGGCGCGACGGTGCAGCCCGTGACCGATGCCGGGGCCGTGGCGCCATTGCCAAGGCCCGCTGGCGCTGCGGGCGCGGTGCCGGTCGTTTATGCCGACCCCGCCCTGGAAGATGCGCGGCCCCTCCTGCGCCCGGAAGGTCTGGTGCCGCCTGAAACCGCAGCGCCGGACGGGGCGGCAGATCTGGCGGATGCCCCGGCAGGGCGGCTGACCAGCCCCAAACCGCGCGCCCGCCCGCCCGGGCTTCTTGCCGCAGAGGCTGTGCCGCAGGCCGAAAGCGCCGCCGCTCAGGCGGCCGGGGCATCGCTTGTGGGGATGGCCGGGGAAGATGCCGCCAGTCCGCTGGCCATCGCCGTTTCCCGCAAGCCGGCCGCGCGTCCGGCGCAGGCCAGCGCCGCCGGGGAAGCGGCCGTTTCCGTGGCTGCCGCCGATGCCTCACTTGTGCCCGACACGGGAACGCTTGCGCCTGCCGTGCCCGCGCCCGAGCCGCAGCCCGTGCTGGCCGCCAGGCCCGCCGAAGATGACCCCGAAGCGGCAGAGATTGACGAACCCGAAATCGCCTCAGCCGCACCGTCGGCCCCGACGCGCGCGTCTGTCGCCAAACAGGCGACCTACAGGAATTCGATCAACCTGTCGAAGATCAACCTGATCGGTGTCTATGGCAGTTCTTCCAACCGCTATGCCATGGTCCGCCAGGCCAATGGCCGCTTCGTCACGGTCGCGGTCGGTGATCGCGTTGACGGCGGCCGCGTGGCGGCGATTTCCGAGCGTGAACTGCATTACGTCAAGAACGGCACCACGCACAAGCTGGCAATGCCCAAGGGTTGAAGCCGGGCTTTGCCGCCCCTATCCGGCGGTCACGCCCGCTTCGGCAAAGGTGGCCATGCCGGAATGACAGGCGACGGCCCCCTGAACCACGCCGATGGCCAGCGCCGCGCCCGATCCTTCGCCCAGCCGCAGCCCAAGCGACAGCAGCGGAACCTTGCCCAGCGCCTTCAGCAGGCGTCCATGGGCGCTTTCCGCGCTTTGGTGGCCCGCGATGCAATGATCCAGCGCGCCCGGCACCTCTGCCTCCAGCACGCCGGCGGCAGCACAGCAGATGAACCCGTCCAGAATGACCGGAATGCGTTCCGTCCGGGCGCGGGCAATCGCCCCGGTCATGGCGGCAATCTCGCGCCCGCCAAGGCGGCGCAGCGCCTCCAGCGGGGTGGCCCCGGCGTGCAGGGCGATGCCTTCGGCGACCGCCTGCGTCTTCAGCGCCAGACCGGCGTCATCGACACCGGTCCCGCGCCCGGTCCAGTCTGCGGCAGCGCCACCGAACAGGGCGCAGGCAAGGGCGGCGGCAGAGGTGGTGTTGCCGATGCCCATCTCGCCCGTCACCAGAAGATCGGCGGCCGGATCGACCGCATTCCAGCCTGCGGCCAGGGATGCAACGACTTCGGCCCCGGTCATTGCCGCCTTTGCGGTGAAATCGGCAACAGGCCGGTCAAGGTCCAGCGCATGCACCTCCATCCGCGCCCCGAAGGTGCGGGCAAGCTGGTTGATCGCCGCCCCGCCCGCGCGGAAGTTTGCCACCATCTGCACCGTGACCTCGGCCGGAAATGCAGACACTCCGCGCGCGGTGATGCCGTGATTGCCGGCAAAAACCAGCACCAGGGGGTGATCGATGCGCGGTTGCGCCCGGCCTTGCCAGGAGGCGACCCATTGCGCCACCTCTTCCAGCCGGCCAAGAGAGCCGGCGGGCTTGGTCAGCACCGCGTCGCGTGCCAGCGCCTGCGCCCGCGCCGCCGCATCCGGTTGGGGAAGCGTTTGCAGAAGGCTGCGAAAGGCATCAAGGCTGGCAAAGGGGGCAGGCATGGCGATATCCCTGATTGAGTTCCGGCACGGGCCTCGTTAGCGGTTGGCGGCGGCGGGGACCAGCACGGAAGGGGCATTCTTGTGACAAGGCGCGACAGCTGGCGGCCGCAGGTCTTTGATATTCTGGCCGCGCTCGGGCTGCTGACCCGCCTGCCGCTGAATCCGGACGGCGCGCGGGCACAGGCGCGGGGCGCAGCGGCGGCCTGGGCCTGGCCGCTTGCCGGGGTGGCCGTGGGCCTGCTTGGTGCCGCATCGGGCGGGCTTGCGCTGTGGCTGGGCGTGGCACCGGGCGCAGCGGCGGCGATTGCGATTGCCGCCCAGATGTTTGTGACGGGTGCCCTGCATGAGGACGGTCTTGCCGACAGCGCCGACGGGCTGTGGGGCGGATGGGACACAGCGCGGCGGCTGGCGATCATGAAGGACAGCCGGATCGGAACCTATGGGGTTCTGGCACTTGTGCTGGTGACGCTGCTGCGCTGGGTGGCACTGGCCGGGCTGTTTGCCACGGGCACGCCCTGGGGCGCGCTGGCAGCGGCGGGGGCGCTGTCGCGCGTGCCGATGGCGGTGCTGATGGCAGCCCTGCCCAATGCGCGCGGATCAGGCCTGGCACACGGCGTGGGCCGCCCTGAAGGGGCCGTCGTCGCCATGTCCTGCGCTGCGGGCCTGGCTTGCGGGTTTCTTGCCCTGGGACTTACGGCATTCAGCGCGGCCTTTTGGGTGGGGGGTGTGTGCCTTGCCGTCGGCCTTTTGGCCCGCGCCAGGATCGGCGGCCAGACCGGCGACATTCTGGGCGCGTGCCAGCAGATCTCCGAGGCCGTCGTCCTGACCCTGATTGCGGCAAGCCTTCCGGCATGAAAAAACCGCAGCGGCAAGGCTGCGGTTCCTTATCTCTTGCATGACACGGATCAGGCGGCGCGCGACACCAGGACATCGTCCACGGTTTTGGCGGCCCCGGCCTCGTCCACACCGCTGACGGCGGCCACTTCGCGGGTCAGGCGTTCCAGGGCGGCTTCGTAGAGCTGGCGCTCGGAATAGCTCTGCTCGCGCTGGTCATCGGTGCGGTGCAGGTCACGGACCACTTCCGCAATCGACAGCAGATCGCCGGAATTGATCTTCTGTTCATATTCCTGTGCCCGGCGCGACCACATGGCACGCTTGACCTTGGCCCTGCCCTTGAGCGTATCCAGCGCCTTGGTCACGACATCGGGCGACGAAAGCTGGCGCATGCCGATTTCGGTTGCCTTGTGGGTGGGTACCCGCAGGGTCATCTTGTCCTTTTCAAAAGAGATGACGAAAAGTTCCAGGGTCAGTCCCGCGATCTCCTGTTCTTCGATCGAAATGATCCGACCGACGCCATGCGCCGGGTAAACCACGAACTCGTTCGGGCGGAATTCAGCTTTCTTGGACTTGGTCATTCAGGTCGCTTCCTCAAGGGCACATCCATCATCCGACGACAATTTCCCTTGCCGCGGCTGCGCGCCCCGGTGAAAGAGAATCTGGCAGTCGCAGGAAATCCTGCCCCCGGAACAGCCGGTCCAAGGCCAGTGTCAGGCTTCCGTGCATGTTTATGACAAGTATATGTAGCACGGATTTGCCCGGATTCCAACGGTGCCAGGCCGCCATAAACAGCGGAATCCCGCAGGAAAGTTCCACGGATTAAGGATTTCTTGCACCCGGGCCCGGTCGCCGCGCGAATCGCCCGAAAAAACGTCAGCCGCCCAGCCCGCGTGCCTCGGAAAAGTGGGTCTCAAGCTTGCCGGGCTTTCCGTCCATTGCATCGGCGCCGGGCAGGGGGTCTTTGCGCGTCACGATGACAGGCCAGGCTTCGGAATACTTGCGGTTGAACGCAACCCATTTTTCCATGTCCGGCTCTGTATCCGGGCGGATGGCGTCCGGCGGGCATTCCGGTTCGCACACGCCACAGTCGATGCATTCATCCGGATGAATGACGAGCATGTTCTCGCCCTCATAAAAGCAGTCGACCGGGCAAACCTCGACACAGTCGGTATACTTGCAGGCGATGCAGTTGTCGGTCACCACATAAGTCATCGCAGGCCCAGGCTCCCTCGCAGTCACCGCGCTTTGCTAGAGCAGGTTTCTGCATCATTCAAGCGGCGTCGATGCCGCAACGTGTGGCAGATCAAGGTCAAGGTACAACTGCTGCGCCTCGGGGGCGGAGCCGCGCCGGGGCGCGGTCTGCAGAATGCGGATCAGCCGGATTGCAGTTCCTTGCGCAAAGGTCAGCGTATCCCCCGCGCCAACCGCATGGGCGGGCTTTGACGTGCGCGTTCCGTTCACGCGGACATGGCCTGCGGCAACCTCGGCGGTGGCAAGGCTGCGTGTCCTGAAAAACCGCGCGTGCCACAGCCATTTGTCCAGCCGGACAGTCACGCGCGGGCCGGTCACGCCACCCGCCCCCGGTCAGATCCGGGTCCTGAGTGCCGCAAGCACGGCAAAGGGGCTGTCCGGATCAACCTTCTGCTCGCGCGGGGGGCGCGCCTCGAACACCTTGGGCTGGGTGTCGCGCGGGCGATCAGAGCGCTCGGGGCGGTCGGGGCGGTCATCCCGGTCAGCGGGTTTGCCGCCTTTTGGCCTCGGCTTGCCCTTGAAACCGTCGCCATGCCCGCGCGGGCCGTCCTTCCGCCGCTCGCCGCCCCCGGGACGGTCATTGCGGGGGCGGTCCTGGCGTGCCGGGCGATCCGCCGCCGTGGCCGGTGCCGCCGCATCTTCCTGCGCCCCGGCCGGGGCCGGGGCAGGGGCGGCGGACTGCGGGCCATGTCTGCGCGCTTCCGGGCGCGCGCGCCGGGGGCCACGGTTTTCGCCGCCGCGCGCGCGCGGTGCCCAGACGAAGGTGTAAAAGCTTTCCATTTCAACGCCCGCCGCCGGGGCCGCATCCGCCTCACCGGGGGGCGGCGCGGCATCAGGCGCGGGAACATCTGCCCCGGCCCCATGCGGGGCCGTCGGCCCGGCGTCTGCCGCAGGCGGTGCGGCACCTGCATCGGGACCCGCAGGATCGGGCGCAACCCCTGCGGCACCTTCGGCAGGCACATCCGCAGCAGCCGGGGGTGCGGGCACCGCGGCCGCCGCTTCGGGCCTGACTTTCGGCCGTTCCGACCTGTCGCCGCGATAGCCAAGCCCCGCCATCAGATCGGCGAACTGATCCAGCGTCATGCCGGTGATCGACAGCATCTCGGGTGTCGCCTCAAACCCTGCGCGGCTGTCCTTTGCGCGCAGCAGGTCTGCCAGCCGTTCCAGCATGTCGATCCGGATCGCGCGGCTGCCTGCCGGGTGATAGCCCGCCAGCGTGTAGTGATTCTTCGGCACCTCGGTCAGGTAGGGGATCGTCACCAGGCCGGGCGGCGGGCTTTCGGGAAATTCGTGCAGCCCGTTCGCCAGCGACCACAGCACCAGGCGCAGCCGCGTCGGCGCGGGCTTGAGCAGCGGCGGCAGGAAGATGGTGAACTGGCCAAAGCGCACACCATGCCGGCGCAGGACCGAGCGCGAGTCCTGGTCCAGGGATTTCACATCCCCCGCCACCTCGTCGCGCGGCAAGACGCCCATGCCTTCGACAAGGCGGAAGGCAAGACCACGGGCCAGACCCTGGATCGAGTCGTCCCGGCCCATCGCCAGAAGCGGCTCGAACTGCGTGGCCACCTTGCGGTCTATGAAATGCTGGAGGCGGCGGCGGACCTTGTCGGCCACGTCAAACCCGGCCTCTTCATCGACAAAGGCCCCGACCTGCGGCTTCATCGCTTCGGCCCCGGCAATCAGCTTGCCCACGACCGAGGACCCCCACATCAGGCCGCCCTGCTCGGTGAAATCAAGCTCGGTATCCGGCGCATTGTAAAAGCGGTCGGCGCGCAGATGGAATTCCGGTTTCAGCGCCTCGTAGGCTGCCTGACGCAGGGTGCGCGCCCCGTCGGGCGAGGCCGACGCATCCTGGTGAAAGCGGAACCCTTCAAGACGGCCCGCGAACTCGCCTTCCACCGCCACTTCGCCCTTGTCGTTCACCTCGGCCACAAGGCTCTCCTTCTGTTTCAACCGGCGCATGAGCACACTGGTGCGCCGGTCTACAAATCTTTGGGTCAGGCGGGCGTGAAGCGCGTCTGACAAGCGGTCTTCTACCGCGCGTGTCCCGTCACGCCAATGACTTTCATCGGCGACCCATCCCTTGCGCTGCGCGACATAAGTCCAGGTGCGGATATAGGCCAGACGTTTCGAAAGGGCATCGATGTCGCCGTCGGTCTTGTCGATGCGGGCGATGTTCGTGGCAAGCCAGTCGGCAGGCACCTGCCCCTTGTCGGCAAGAAAGCCAAAGATGCGCGCAAGCAGCCCCGCATGTTCGCCTTCGGAAACCGACCGGAAGTCGGGAATGCGGCAGACATCCCACAGCAGCCGCACCGTCTGCGGGCTGCGCAGCCTGTCCTGAATCTCGGGCATCGCGGACAGGGCTTTCAGCGCCAGCACATCATCGCTGTCACGCGCCCGCGTCAGCCAGTCGTTCGAGGTGGGCGCCTCAAGGCTGCCGATCAGCCGCTCGGGGGTGCCGAAATCCAGGACCTCGTTGCGCCAGTGCAGTTTTCTGACCGGTGCGAAGCGGTGGTTTTCGATGGCATCGATCAGCTCTTCGTCAAAAGGGCGCGCCTCGCCCGTGACGCCGAAGGACCCGTTGTCGGTATGCCGCCCCGCCCGGCCGGCGATCTGGCCGATCTCGTGGGGGAACAGCGGCCGCATGCGCCGGCCGTCAAACTTGGCCGTCGCGGCAAAGGCGACGTGCCGGATATCCAGATTGAGCCCCATCCCGATGGCATCGGTGGCCACCAGGTAATCGACATCGCCGTTCTGATAAAGTGCCACCTGGGCATTGCGGGTGCGCGGCGAAAGCGCCCCCATGACCACGGCGCAACCGCCCTTCTGGCGGCGGATCAGTTCGGCTATCGCATAGACATTCTCAACCGAAAAGCCGACGATCGCACTCCGCGGCGGCATCCGGCTTATCTTTTTCGAACCTGCCCAGCTGAGGTGCGACAAGCGGTCCCGTTTGACGAAGGTCGCGTTCGGGACCAGCGCCGCAATCGCGCCGCGCATCGACTCGGACCCCAGAAACAGCGTCTCGTGCAGCCCGCGCGCCTTCAGCAGGCGGTTGGTGAAGACATGGCCCCGCTCGGGGTCTGCGCACAGCTGTATTTCGTCGATGGCGACGCAATCCGCCCCGATTTCCAGCGGCATCGCCTCGACGGTGCAGACCCAGTACTGGGTGCGGTCGGGAACGATGCGTTCCTCGCCGGTGACCAGCGCCACCACAGACGGGCCGCGCGCCGCGACGATGCGGTCATAAACCTCACGCGCAAGCAGACGCAGCGGCAGGCCGATCACCCCGGTGCGGTGCGCCAGCATCCGTTCGATGGCATAATGGGTCTTGCCCGTATTCGTCGGGCCAAGGACCGCGACGACCCTCGCTGATGCGCGCATGGGCCTGGTGCCTGTGCGTTAAAGTTCCTGCCCGGCCGCTTCGGCCTCAAGCCGTTCCACCGATGCCTTTACGCCCTGAAGCTGGGGATGTACAGCAAGCGCCGCCTTGTAGGCGGCAAGGGCACCTTCGCTGTCGCCAAGCTCTTCAAGGATCATCCCAAGCCCCGACAAAGCCCCGAAGTGCCGGGGATTGAGGGTCAGCGTCTTGCCGATATCCGTGATCGAGGGGCCGTATTCCCCCGCCTGAAAATAGGCGGTTGCCAGCGCATTCCAGCCTTCCGCAAAGTCAGGCGCATGGTCTGTCAGGGCTGTCAGATGGTCTATCGCCGCTTCCGGATCGCCCTCGCGCAGGGCGGTGCGGCCGCGTTCCAGCAAAAGGTCCATGGCCGCAGAGCCGGACTTGGACCATTCCGCCACGATTTCCCGTTCGATCCGCTGTGCCGAGGCTTCATCAGCCGTCGACAGCGCGATGAACAGTTCGTCCAGCTTCGGTGTCTGCGCCACCGCCGGGCCGCACGGCAGCAGGATCGGCAGAAATGCCGCAACGATCAGATTGCAGAGCCATGTTCGCGCTTTCATAACAAAACCAGTGTAGCGCGCGGCGGGAGAAGGTCCATATCCCGCAAAATCACAATCGGAGGATCGCATGAGCAGTGTTATAAAAGCGGCCGTGGCCGCGTTGCAGGAAAAGGTGCCGGACGGGTTCGACGGTGTCGTCAAGTTTGTGCTGGCCGGAGAGGGCGCGATCATCATCGACCGGACCGGGGTGCGCGAGGGCGATGAAGAGGCGGGCGTGACACTGACCGCCGACGCCGCCGTGTTCAAGGCCATTCTTGACGGGAAGATGAACCCGATGGCCGCCTTCATGAGCGGGAAGCTGGCAGTGGACGGCTCGATGGCGCTTGCGATGAAACTCGGCTCGGTGCTGTCCTGAGGTCATGATGCCCGCCGCCCCCTTCTTTGCCGACCTTGCCGATGGCCCGGACGGGGGCCATGCCCTTTGGCTGACGGCCGGGGACGGGGTGCGCCTGCGGGTTGCGGTCTGGCCGCAGGGCAACAAGGGCACGGTCCTGATCCTGCCCGGCCGCACGGAATGCGTCGAAAAATACGGCCGCACCGCCGCCGACCTGGCCCGGCGCGGTTACGCCAGCCTGGCGGTGGACTGGCGCGGCCAGGGCCTGTCGGACCGGCTGGCCGCGATGCCGATGCTGGGGCATGTCGCGCGGTTCCGCGATTATCAGCGCGATCTGGGCGCGGTCAGGGCGGCGATGGATACCCTGAATCTGCCGCAGCCGCTGTTTCTGCTGGCCCATTCCATGGGCGGCACCATCGCGCTGCGCGCCCTGATCGACGGGTTCCCGGTGCAGGCCGCCGCCTTCACCGCGCCGATGTGGGGCATCCGCATCGCGCCCACGCTGCGCCCGCTGGCCTGGGCGATTGCCACCGGCGCGCGCGCCGCCGGGCGCGGCCTGTCGCTTGCGCCGGGAACCAACCTGACCTGCTATCTGGCGGTGGCCCCCTTTGAAGGCAATCTGCTGACGACGGATGCCAGGATGTACGGGTGGATGCAAAGCCATGTCGTGAGCCACCCGGAACTGGGCCTGGGCGGCCCCACCCTGCACTGGCTGCACGAGGCGCTGCTGGAATGCCGGCGGCTGCGGGCGGCCCCGTCGCCCCCGGTGCCTGCCGTGGTGTTCCTGGGGTCAGAGGAAAAGATCGTCACGGTGGAAGAGATCCGCCGCCGCATGGGCCACTGGCCCGGCGGCACGCTGGAGCTTGTGCCAAAGGCAGAGCATGAGGTGCTGATGGAGACGCCCGCGATCCGCGCCCGCGCCTTCGACCGGATTGCAGCCCTGTTTGACACGCGGCGCTGACAGGGTGCCGGAAACGCATGACCCTTTCCTGCCGCGCAGGAAAATCTTCCCGGTGCGGGGAAAAGGGGGGGTACCGTTCCGGGCGGACCCCAAGAGCATGATGATGATTTGTGGAAACACAGCATCGCAGTCTTGTGTCGCGCAGGCGTCGGCAGGACCAGGTGCAAACCGAAGACACTGGGCGAGAATCCCTCAGGAAAACGCGCGGCAAGGTTGGAAACCGCGCGCCCGGAGGATCGACCGGAAAGGCTCCGGTGGAGCCTTTCCGCGATCCGATTGCCGAAGGGCTTAAGCCCGCAGGCAAGGGGAGAGCCACACACCTGACGCTGGTAATCCGGTCGCGCCTGCCTGGGCTGGCGCGTCTTCGCGCCTGCCAAGGGGCAGGCAGGCGCGGCCGTCGGGGCAGTGCCCCGACTTGACGCGGGTCAAATCCGGCAAGAAAAGATGGCACAGCCCTGTGCCAACTGATTCAATG
>JADCEL010000027.1 GCA_020250125.1 Rhodobacter sp. | reverse complement strand
GGATTGGCCCTATGGGCGGGGACAGGAAACGCGACGCGCGTTTCCCCCGCCCGTGCGGGACGGTTCCACCAAGACCGGTGCAACCCGCACCAACAGGGGCAAGCGCCCGCCGGTGGCGGGGCGGGGGCTTTGGCCCCCGGCTGGACAAGGGGCAGCCTGGCGCTGTGGCAGGGGCGATGGCCCCTGCCAGGATGCGCAAGGCGCGCGCAGGTGCCAGAGGTTCCCGCTTTTTCGGTCAGGCAGCCCCTGCGGCCGCCACTTTTGCAGCACCCGGTCAATGGGTCCGCCCGCAGGGCGGTCATTTCCCCTTGTCAGACGGCGCAGGCTTCTGAAGGGTAAAGCGCCGGAAACCGGGCCGGCGGCAGACAACGGAGGCAGGGCGTGCTGGTTGCGATACACATCTTGATTCAGCTTGGCCTGCTTGTGCGGGTTCTGCTGCGTCCCAACCGCGATCCGGCATCGCGCATCGCCTGGGCTGTGGTGGTTCTGGCCCTGCCGGTGGCAGGCATTCTGTCCTATCTGCTGCTGGGCGAGACCAATGTCGGCAAGCGGCGGCGCCAGCGGCTGCAACAGGTGGTCGCCGGTTTGCCGGATGTGACAGCCGCTGCGGGAATGGAGGCGGCGGTGCGCCCGGCCATCCCGGATCACCGCCAGTCCCTGTTTGACGTCGGGCGGTCGATCAGCGGCTACGGCCCGCTGGGTGGCAACCAGGGCACGCTGATGGACAACACCAACCTGGCCATTGACCGCATGGTCGAAGACATCGATGCCGCCACCAGCCATGTGCATATCCTGTTCTACATCTGGCTGCCCGACGGGAACGGCACGAAAATGGCCGAAGCGGTGATGCGCGCGGCCGCGCGCGGTGTGACCTGCCGCGTGATGGTCGATGACCTTGGTTCGCGCCGCCTGATCAGGTCCGACCTGTGGGCGCGGATGGGGCAGGCGGGGGCAAAGCTTGGCCGGACCCTGCAGATCGGCAATCCGCTGCTTCGGGTGATCACGGGGCGGATCGATCTGCGCAATCACCGCAAGATCACCGTCATCGACAACCGCATCACCTATTGCGGCAGCCAGAACTGTGCCGACCCGGAGTTTCTGGTGAAGGCGAAATACGCGCCCTGGGTCGATGCCGTGATCCGCTTTACCGGGCCTGTGGTGCGCCAGAACCAGCACCTGTTCGCCACCGACTGGATGACCGAAAGCGCCGAGGACATCGGGCATCTGCTGACAGAGCCGCTGCCTGCGCCGGAACCCGGCTTTGCGGCCCAGGTCATTGCCAGCGGCCCCACG
The DNA here is from genome assembly GCA_020250125.1 of Rhodobacter sp. GTDB lineage: Bacteria > Pseudomonadota > Alphaproteobacteria > Rhodobacterales > Rhodobacteraceae > Aliitabrizicola. The sequence continues at coordinate 9,515 of JADCEL010000027.1, read as the reverse complement.
GCCTATCCGGCGGCGGCACCGGAAATGTTCACCAGCCTGATGTTCAACGCCCGGCGCGAGCTGATCGTCACCACGCCCTATTTTGTGCCCGTTGATTCCCTGCAGGCGGCGCTGCGGGCTGCGGCGAACCGGGGGGTGGACACCACGATCATCTTCCCTGCCCGCAACGATGATTTTGCCGTCAAGGCCGCCAGCCAGAGCTATTATGAAGACCTGCTGCGCGCCGGGGTGAAAATTTACGAATACCTGCCCGGTCTGCTTCATGCCAAGACCATGACCGTCGACGGCGAGATCACCCTGATCGGATCGGCCAATATGGACAGGCGCAGCTTTGATCTGAACTATGAAAACAACATCCTGTTCTGCGATGCCGCGATGACCAAAGCGGTGCGCGACCGCCAGGTCAGCTATCTTGCCGACAGCCGGCAGATCACGCAGGAGATGGTGCTGAACTGGTCGTGGCGGACCCGGCTTTGGAACAACGCGCTGGCGGTGGTGGGGCCGGTGCTGTGACCTTGCACAGGGACCTTGGGGTTGCATCCTACAACATCCACAAGGGGGTCGGGGCGGACCGCCGCCGGGACCTGATGCGGACCGCTGCCGTGATTTCGGAAATCGGGGCGGATATCCTGGCGCTGCAGGAGGCTGACACGCGCTTCGGCAGCCGCCGGGGCTTGCTTGATCTTGACCATCTGCGGGCCGATCAGGGTCTGGTTCCGGTTCCCGTCGAAGGTGCCGGGGCTGCCCATGGCTGGCATGGCAACCTGATCCTGGTGCGCGATGCGCTGGTCCAGACCGTCCACAAGCTTGTCCTGCCGGGGCTGGAGCCGCGCGGGGCGCTGATGGCGGACCTGGTTGTGCAGGGACGGCCCCTGCGTGTCATTGCGGCGCATCTGGGGCTTTTGCCGGCATCGCGCGCGGCCCAGACACAGGCCCTGCTGGACCGGCTTGATGCGCTGGACCGCCGCCCGACCCTGCTGATGGGCGACCTGAACGAATGGCGCCACTCCGGCCCGTCGCTGGCCCGGTTCGGGCGCTTCTTCACGCAGGCGCCGCCGGTCCGCAGTTTTCCCGCCCGCTATCCGGTCCTGCCCCTTGACCGGATGATGGCCGGGGCAGAGGCCGAACTTCATGATCTGAGCGCGCATGACACGCCGCTGGCCCGCCGGGCGTCGGACCATCTGCCGATCAAGGCGCGCCTGCGCGTCTGAGCGGGCGGTGAAAATCCGCCCCCTTACCGCCTGCAATGGCGCGCAAAGTGAATTCCCGGGAAACGGGGGCGTGTAGGCTGTTCATACATGCCGCCGCCGGCGACGCAGTTGTGGAGTTTGCGATGAAACCCATCCTTGGACTGGTCCTGGTGCTTGCTGCACAGACCGCCTCTGCGCAAGAGGCCGACTGGCGCTACAAGGCGACGATCTACGGCTGGTTTCCGGGTCTGTCCGGCACGGTCGATACCCGCTTTGGCACGGTTGAACCCGATGTCAGTGCCAGCGATGCGCTGGAAAGCCTCGACATGGCGTTCATGGGGACCTTTGCCGCGCAAAACGGGCGCTTGGGGCTGGTCGCCGATCTGCTCTACACAGACATTTCGGCCACGCAGCAGACGCCCTTCGCCCTTTTCGGGGATGCGACCATCAATCAGTCGATGACCGCGCTGAGCGGATATGTCCTGTACCGCGTGTCCCAGGATCCGGCCTTTGTGTTTGACGCCGGGGTGGGGTTTCGCAGCTTCAGTCTGGACATCGACGTCAACCTGAGCGCGGGCATCGCAAAGGCGGCCAGCGAAAACATCAGCCGGTCCTGGACCGATCCCCTGATCGCGGCCAGACTGAATGTCCCGATCAATGAAAACTGGTTTGTCGAAGGCTTCGCCGACTACGGCGGGAGCGGTTCAGAGAACGAGACCTGGCAGATCTACGGCGGGGTCGGCTATCGCATCAGCGAAGCCTGGTCGACCCAGTTCGGCTACCGGACAATGAATGTCGGCAGGAAGGTGGATGCGCGCGACGTGTCCGTTGATCTGAGCGGGGCGCTGGTCGCCTTCACCTACAGCTTCTGATACCTGGCAGACGGAGATATGATGCGGTTTGGTTCAACCCCGGCCTTGGCCGGAATATGCAAGGTGTCGGCTGCGGCGATGTTGCTGACCGTGGTTTGCAGCGGGGCGCTGCGTGCGGACGAAGCTTTCGCGCGCAGCCGGATTGACGAGATGTCGCGCTATCTGGCGGCGCAAAGCACGCTGTCCTTCAATTTCGACAGCAGCCTTGATGTGGTGACCGCCGATGACCGGAAGCTGACAATCGCCAGTTCCGGTGGCCTTGCCCTGCAGCGTCCCGACAAGCTGCGCGTCATCCGTCAGGGCGGGTTCGCATCGGTCGAGGTTGCTTTCGACGGCAAGGTGCTGAGCGTGCTGAACCGTGATGCGCCGGCCTTTGCGCAGGCGGACTTTGCGGGCACGATCGACACGCTGGTCAGGTTTCTGCATGACGAACTGGGGCGTCCCGTGCCGGGGGCCGATCTGCTGCTGACCGATCCCGCTGCGGTGCTGATGGACGGTGCCAGGGATGTGAAGGACCTGGGTGCCGGCGTGATCGGTGGCAGGGTCTGCGATCATTTCGCGGTGCGCAGCGCAGATGTGGACTGGCAGATCTGGATCGCCCGGGGTGAGGCCCCCTATCCCTGCCGCTATGTCATTACCAACAAGGATGTGGCGGGCTGGCCCGAGTACCGGCTGGACGTGTCATCCTGGGGCAAGGGGGCAGCTGCCGCCGAATTCACCCTTGAACCGCCCGCAGGGGCAAAGCTGGCCGACATCCGGCAGATTCCCGATCTGGACGAAGTCCCGGACATCTTCGTGATCAAGGAGGCAAACTGAAATGGCTGCAAAACTGGGCTGGCTGCTTCTTGCCGTCTTCGCCGCGACATCGTCGCTTGAAATGGGGGCAAACCTGATGGCCACAGGCAAGCTGGGCTTCGCGGCCCCTGCCTTTGCCATCGTCGGGCGGCCCCTGACACCGGTCAGCGTCGCAGGCGTGGCGCGCCGGTCGGTGCGGCGCTGTGCCGTGGGCGTTTACTGCTGATCATCGGCGGCGGGCCTGCCTGGCCCCCTGCCGTTCATGTGCCGCCGCCGGGTCCCGGCGGTGCATGGCTGAACCTTCGCGGACCCGAAACATCTGTCGAACCGGAGAACACCAATGAAAACGCTTTATGCCTCAATCTTGCTGAGCATCGCTGCCGCGTCGCCGATCTATGCCCTTGATCTTGTCCAATGGGGCACGGCGGGCGACTGGGTTGTGATGCAGGACCCGAACAGGGACAATGCCTGCCTGACGCAGGTCGAACTGAGCGATGGAACGCTTCTGCGCATCGGCTTCGAGGACAAGGGCAAGAAGGGCTTTCTGGCCACGTTCAACCCGGCCTGGAAAGACTTCAAGCTTGATAACAAATACCCGGTTGGCTACGCGTTTGACGACGTTGCCTTCGAGGGCGAAGCGCATGGCAGGGAAGTGAATGGCGTGCCGGGCGCGCAGGTCATCTTTGAGAATGTCGATTTCCTGGTCGACCTGGCCGAGAAAAGGACGTTGACCTTCTTCTACCAGGGGGCGGAAATCGTGAAGGTTGACCTGAAGGGCAGCGATGAGGCCATCAAGGCGATGGTGGCCTGTCAGGCCGAACAGGGCTGACCCTGCCTGACCTGAAGACCCGCGAAAGCCGCCCGGACCCAACTCCGGGCGGCGGCGTCGGTGACGGGCGCAGCGGGGGCGCGATGCCCCGTCAGGCCGCTTCAACCGCGATGTGGTGCCGGGTGGTGAAAACCTCTGCCGCGCAGAAGGATCGCGCGGTGGGGCGGGTTGGGGTCTGAAGCGGGTTCGGTCCTGCGCTGATCCCGCTGCCCAGATCGAAGGCGGCGCAGACCGGCTCCAGCCCCAGGGCCTGATGCCGCCCGTTCCGGGGAAGGGCTGCGCGGCCCCGGTTGGCGACCCAAAGGATCAGGTCGGGGAAATGGCCCGCATCCCGGGTCAGATGGGCGCGAAAGCCTTCCCCCGGCCCGGTCAGCGTCGCGCGCGCGCCGGCATCGGTCAGTTGCACCAGCTCTTCCGTGGCATAGGGCTGGGGCAGGCGGCTCGGGTCCGCCCTGCCCCCCGCCGTCAGGGGCACGGCAGCAAGGCCGGCAAAGCGGGCCGCCGGGGCCAGCCGCGGCACCGCCGGTTCCATCGCGCCGGGAAAGGTCATGCCGCCGTCAAGGGATGCCTCACGCGCGGCCGGAAACCCCGCGCCGGGGCGGTGGCACGCGCGGCCGATCCGGCGCTGGCCAGGGCCGCGCGCCACTGGTTCCGGCCGGAACCGGGCAGAAGGCGGCGGTCACATGTACCCCGGCCTGTCCGATGGCAATTCCAGAGTACCCTGCATCGCGGCTGTCGGGGCGCATCTTTGGCACGCCTTCCGCCGATGCCCCGCCGGTGCCCGGCCAGGGATTGCAGATGGTCCGCAGGATGGTCAGGCTGCGGTCGGGATGCACTGCGCGCGGCACCGGCATGCCGGGGCCGGGCATCATCAAGAACCGTGGTCATGCGCCACCCAGGGCCGCAAGCCCCGGCCCGTCCAGCACCAAAGTGTCATAGTCGCCCCGGCCGACAAAGCCGCAGCGGTCATAAAACACGCGGGCGCGGGCGTTGGACCGGTCGACCATCAGCGCAAGATAGGCGGCACCCCAGGCCAGGCCTGCGTCCATCGCCTGTGCCAGAAGCTTGCGGCCAAGGCCCTGTCCGCGCGCCGGGGCGGCAACATAGAGGTCCTGCACGAAAACGCCGGGGCAGCCGCGCAGGGTGGAATATTCGGGAAAGAACAGCACAAGCCCGGTCACTGTGCCCGATTGTTCGGCCAGCACCGCCTGAAACAGCGGGTGTGCGCCAAAGCCGTAGCGGCGCAGCGCCGCAGCCGAGCCGCGCATCTGCGCCCCATCCTGCCGGGCCAGGTCGCACAGCAGGGCGTGGATCGCTTCGGCATCCCCCGGCGTCGCCCGGCGAAAGTTTGGGCCGGTCAAAACGCCACCCGGTCACGGCCTTTCAGGCACAGGATCGCGCGCGCCTCGTCAGGTGTTGCCACCTCGCGCCCCAGACCTTCGACGATACCGCGAATCAGCCGGACCTGGTCGGCGTTCGATCTGGCCAGAACGCCCCTGGACAGGTACAGATTGTCTTCCAGCCCCACACGCACATGCCCGCCCATGGCGGCGGCGATGGTGGCCATGGGCAGCTGCGCGCGCCCGGCGGCCAGAACCGAAAACCGGTAATCCGCCCCGAACAGCCGGTCGGCGGTGCGCTTGAGGTGGGTCAGCGTCTCCGGCTCGGACGCCATGCCGCCCAGCACGCCGAAGACGAACTGGATGAAATAGGGCGGCCTGACCGCGCCCCGATCCACGAAATGCTTCAGCATCGTCAGGTGCGACAGATCATAGCATTCAAATTCGAACCGCGCGCCGCGCCGTTCGCCCATTTCCTGCAGGATGGTGGCAATGTCGCGCGGCGTGTTCTTGAACACAAGGTCGTCGGTGTTTTCCAGAAACGGCTTTTCCCAGGCATGTTTCCAGTCCCTGATCCGGGCCGCCATCGGATACAGGGCGAAATTCATCGATCCCATGTTCAGGCTGCACATTTCCGGTTCATTGGCCTTGGGTGCCGCCAGACGCTGGTCCAGCGTCATGATGGCCGATCCGCCGGTGGTCATGTTCACCACGGCATCCGTCCCGGCGGCGATGCGGGGCAGGAACCCCGCCCAATGGGCCGGGTCGGAGGACGGATGGCCTGTGTCCGGATTGCGGGCATGCAGGTGCAGGATCGCCGCCCCGGCACGGGCCGCGCCAAGGGCCTGATCCGCAATCTCTTCCGCCGTCACGGGCAGATGGGGTGACATCGACGGGGTGTGGATTGACCCGGTGATGGCGCAGGAAATGATGATCTTGCTCATGCGGCCCCGCCCAGGTTGCACTCGGCGGCAAAGGCCACCAGCGCGTCCGTCAGCTTTTCCATGATCTCGCCCACCTGCGCGGGCGTGGTGATCATCGGCGGGGCCACCAGCAGGTGATCGCCGCTGTAGCCGCCGCGCGAGCGGCGCGGATACAGGATCAGCCCGCGCCGGTAGGCCTGTTCGGTCAGCCGGTCAAAGGCGCGCAAGGACGGGGGCAGCGGCTGTTTCGTGTCGCGGTCGGCGACCAGTTCAAAGGCCAGCAGCAGACCCGTTCCGCGCACATCGCCGATGAAGGGAAAGCGGTCCATCAGGCCCGCAAGCCCGGCCTTCAGCAGCGCGCCGGTTGCGGCCGCGTTCGCCATCAGGTTCTGGCGTTCGATTTCCCCGATCACGGCAAGGCCGGTGGCACAGGCCAGCGGGTTTCCCGCATAGGTGAAGCCGTGCAGGAAGCCGCCCCCGGACAGGACCGCATCAACAATATGCCCCTGCGCCACCATCGCCCCCAGCGGAACATAGCCCGCGCCGAAGCCTTTCGAGACGGCAAGGATATCGGGCGCCGCCGACCAGTGCTGGCCGCCAAAGAACCTGCCCGTGCGCCCGCCGCCCGACATCACCTCGTCATGGATCAGCAGCACGCCGTGGCGTGTGCAGACCTTGCGCACCGCCTCCATATATCCTGCGGGCGGCACCAGGGCACCGGTCGATGCCCCGCCGACCGGTTCAAGGATGAAGGCAAGAACGCTGTCGGGGCCTTCTTCCTGAATCTTCGCCTCAAGCTGTGCGGCATAATGGGTGCCCGTCGCAGGGTCTGCCGCATCCAGCCCGTCCAGCCAGGCGCGCGGCGCAGGGACCTTGGGCATCGGCTGCATCATCGGAAGGAAGGGGTCGGTCAACGGCGCGTAGCCGGTCAGGGCCAGCGCCCCAAGGGTGCAGCCATGATAGGACGGGCTGCGCGAAATCACCTTCCAGCGCGTGCCCTGCCCGATGGCGATGGCATATTGCCGGGCCAGCTTGATCGCCGATTCCACGGCTTCGGACCCGCCCGAGACAAAGAACACCCGGTCCATCCCTGGCCAGGCCAGGGCGGCGGTCCTGGCCGCCAGGGCTTCCGAGGCTTCGGTGACGAAATGCAGCCGGTAGCCGAAGGTCGAGCGGTCCATCTGCGCGCGCATGGCCGCCAGCACGGCGGGGTTGGAATGGCCGATGTTGCAGACCATGGCACCCGAAGAGCCGTCGATGAACCGGTTGCCGCCGGTGTCCCACATGTAGATGCCCTCGGCGCGGTCAAGCACGGGGCGGGGATGGTCGGTCTGGTAGAACAGGCAAGACCTGGCATTGCGCAGGGTATCGTCGGGCATCGTCGGCTCCATCGGCGGACCAGGACGGCGCGCCGCGTCCGGCTGCGGCAGCCACGGAAGGTGCCGCCCCGGTCAAGGGGCGGCAGCGGTGACGGGTCAGGCGGACCATCGGGGCGGCAGCGGGTGCCGTGCCGCCCCGCGACCGGTTCAGTTCGCCGCAAGCCAGGCGTTGAAGCGTTCGTTCAATTCTGTGTCGCGGTCCACCCAAAAGCCGTAGTCCGAGGCCAGGGCATTGGTCATGTTCTGGGGCGAGGTCGGCAGGTTGGGCGCCATTTCTGTCTTGCCGTCCTGATAAAGCCCCACCAGGGGTGCCGAGGATTTGCGCGGCGGGCCGTAGCTGATCCATTCGGCGGCATGGGCCAGCGGTTCGGTGCCGGTGGCGAACCGGATGAACTCCATCGCCGCATCCCTGTTCGGGGCACCCTTGGGGATGACGAACCCTTCCAGCTCGTAGACCTGGCCATCCCAGACGATCCTGAAGGGTTTGCCTTCGGCCACGGCGGCGTTGAAGATGCGCCCGTTCCAGGCCACGGTCATGGCCACTTCGCCGTCCGCCAGCAGCTGCGGCGGCTGGGCACCCGCTTCCCACCACACGGTTTCGGCCTTGATCGTGTCCAGCTTGGCAAAGGCCCGGTCCAGACCTTCGGGCGTGGACAACACCGCATAGACATCGGCGGGGGCCACACCATCGGCCAGCAGGGCCATTTCCAGCGTGCCCTTGGCACCCTTGCGGATGCCGCGCTTGCCGGGGAACTTTTCCAGATCAAAGAAATCGGCGACCGTGGTCGGCGGGTTTTCGGGGTACCTGGTGGTGTCATAGGCATAGACGGTGGAATAGACATCCGTGCTGACCAGGCAGTCGGTCACCGCACCGGGCAGGAAATCGTCGATGGCGGGGGTTCCGTCGGGGGCCGGGGGAAGGGTTGCGGCGTCGATCAGTTCCAAAAGGCCCTCATCGCACAGGCGCAGCGCATCGGCATAATCGACCGAGGCAACATCGACCGTGACATTGCCCGCCTCGACCATCGCCTTGATCGGGGTCGCCGGGTTGTCGGCGTCGGCGGAGATGACGTTGATGCCCGTCCTGGCGGTGAAGGGCTTGTGATAGGCTTCGATCTGGCTTTGGGTATAGGCGCCGCCCCAGCCAAGAACCGTGATGTCGGCAGCCGAGGCCGCGAAGCCCAGGGTTGTCATGGCGGTGGACAGGACGAGAAGTTTTTTCATGCTGATTTGTCCCTTTGGGTTGAACGTTTGACCGGCACCGGGGCCGCGCCCGGGTTGCCCTTGCCACTGTCAGCGGGCGTGACACCAGTGTTAGTGCGGGAATCGCTGCGGGTCCATCCTGACTGACGCAGCCCGCCGCGCGGCAGCGACGGCGGACCCGCCGCCGCAGACAGGGGATGCGCCGGTGCCCCGGCTGTTGCGCCACGCCCTGCACGGGTCCCCCCCCGCGCAGGCTTCGGGGATGTCCCCGGCCCGTGGGGCGGGGCAGGTGTGGCCTGACAGGGTGCTGTAAATGCGTCCCCGCCGCGTGCCGGACGGGAAGATCATCCTGATCCGCCTGAAATGGGCGTCCGCCCCGGGCGGACCCCGAACCGCAGCGCAGTTGCCCGCCCGGTCGGGGGCCACGGTTCCACAAGGACCGGTCATGCACGCGCAACGAAGGCCAGCGCCCGCAGGGGGGGCGGGCACGTGGCCGGGGGCTTTGCCACCCCCTGCTGGCAAGGGGCAGCGCGACGCTGTGGCCGGGGCGATGGCCCCTGCCAGACAGACCGGGCTTCCCGGATTGCACAGGAACACCTCTCCGGGCGGGACCAGGAAACGCGACCCGCGTTTCCCCGCCCGCGCGGCACGGTGCCCTGTAGACCGGCAGGTCCGGGAGAAGCAGAGGCCAGCGCCCGACCCGGCGGGGGCGAAGCGCCCGCCAGGGGCGGGTCGGGCGCTGGCCGGGGGCTGTGGCCCCCGGCCGGTCCTGATCCCGGCGTTGCGCTGTGGCAGGGGCGATGGCCCCTGCCATGGAAGCGGTGAGGGTGCCCTCGCCCGTTCGGGCGGGAACAGGAAACGCGACCCGCGTTTCCCCCGCCTGCGCGTGACGGTGCCCCGCAGACCGGCAGGTCCGGGAATACCGCAGGCCAGCGCCCGACCCGGCGGGGGCGAAGCGCCCGCCATGGGCGGGTCGGGCGCTGG
>JADCEL010000026.1 GCA_020250125.1 Rhodobacter sp. | reverse complement strand
CCATCGCCCCTGCCACAGCGCTGCGCTGAGATCAGGACCAGCCGGGGGCCACAGCCCCCGGCCAGCGCCCGACCCGCCCCCGGCGGGCGCTTCGCCGCCGCCGGGTCGGACGCTGGCCTCTGTTTTTCCCGGATCTGCCGGTCTGCAGGGCACCGTTCCGCGCGGGCGGGGAAACGCGGGTCGCGTTTCCTGTTCCCGCCCGGAAAGGCCGTTTTCCTGACCATGCCGGGATGCCCGGCAACTCTCGCAGGGGCCATCGCCCCTGTCATATCGCCAGGCTCGCATCTGGACCGGCCAGGGGCCAAAGCACCGGCCAAGCGCCCGGCCCCGCCCACGGCCAGCGGGACCGGTCCTGGGCGACGGGGTTCCCGGCCGGACTGGCAACCCGTTTTCCCCGGACCGGCGGGATTACTCCGCCCGGCAGGCGGTCGGAATGGGGTTTCAGCACCCTGTCAGTCGTCCGCTCCCGGTTTTGACATGACGCCCCGGCCTTGCGCCGATGCTGCAACCGGTGCCTCAGCTCGCGTTGCCGGACTTGGCCGAAACAGACATGGCCCCAAAGACTGCCGGGCTTTTCTTCTGGCAATAGGATTGCGACCGCGTCCAGGACGCCATTTCAGCGCGCTTGGAACTGTTGCGGAACGGGGCCCAGTCGCGGCCCATGCCTTTCGCCCCGCCACCGGCCACCATGCCGTCGCGGCGCACCTGGACGGCCGCGATGCGGACGGCACAGCTCAGGTTGGACGCCCCATCCTTCAGCTCTGCCGTCGTGGTGGCCTCGCAGCCGAAGTGCCGCGCGGTCGACGGCGCGATCTGAAGCAACCCTATCCACCGTCCTCCGCCGCCCGAGGCGCGCGGGTTCCAGGTGCTTTCGTGCTTGGCCAGCGCCGACATCAGCCCGGCCCAGAAGGCTTCCCTCTCTGACTCTTCAGCTTCGGCATAGCCGGGGCACCAGGCGGAGATATCGGCAGGAATGATCTCGGGCAGGTTGGCAGAGTGGTCATCAATGGCGGCAAGGGCCTTTGTGGTCCAGACCGACGCTTCCGGCCGGTGATCCCAGCGCATCGGGGGCAATTCGCCCTTGGTCCCGTTTGCATCGGCACAGCCCATGGGAAGCGCCAGAATGAGGCCAAGACAGACCGCTTTTATCCCCGAAGCCACCATTGGTACAACCCGCGTTGCGCCATGCTCTGGGCACGACCCAAACCTGATGCGTCAGACTCACACCGTCTGGCAACCCTTTGGCGGGTGCCGGGGCTTCGCGTCGGCGGGTATCCGCCCGCTTCGCCGGGCAGTAATCGGCGGCTTTCCGCCCGCGCGCCCAGCGGCTGGCCCCCTTGCCCCGACAGCCGCCGGACCCTAGAAAGACGGCAACCCGCAAGGAGTGCGCGATGCCCGACCTTACCCATGACGCCCCGAAACCCAAAGTGATTGCCGGGGCAAGGCACGACTGGGAACTGGTGATCGGCATGGAGATTCATGCCCAGGTGGCATCGAACGCCAAGCTGTTTTCGGGGGCGTCAACCGCTTTCGGGGCGGAACCCAATGCCAATGTCGCCTTCGTAGATGCCGCCATGCCGGGCATGCTGCCGGTGATCAACGAATTCTGCGTGGAACAGGCGGTGCGCACCGGGCTGGGGCTGAAGGCGCAGATCAACCTTGTCTCGGCCTTTGACCGCAAGAATTACTTTTATCCCGATCTGCCGCAGGGCTACCAGATCAGCCAGCTCTACCACCCCATCGTCGGCGAAGGTGAGGTGGTGGTGGACATGGGGCCGGGCATCGCCCGCCGCGTGCGGATTGAACGCATCCACCTGGAACAGGATGCGGGCAAGTCGGTTCATGACATGGACCCGACCCTGTCTTTCGTCGATTTCAACCGCACCGGGGTTGCGCTGATGGAAATTGTCAGCCGCCCCGACATCCGCGGGCCGGAAGAGGCGGCGGCCTATGTCACCAAGCTGCGCCAGATCCTGCGCTATCTGGGCACCTGCGACGGCAACATGCAGAACGGCAATCTGCGCGCCGATGTGAACGTCTCGGTCTGCCGGCCGGGGCAGTATGAGACATATCAGGCGACGCAGGACTTCGGCCACCTCGGCACGCGGTGTGAGATCAAGAACATGAACTCCATGCGCTTCATCCAGGCCGCGATTGAACATGAGGCGCGCCGCCAGATCGCCATTCTCGAAGACGGCGGTGCGGTGGTGCAGGAAACCCGGCTCTATGACCCCGACCGCAATGAGACACGCTCGATGCGCAGCAAGGAAGAGGCGCAGGATTACCGCTATTTCCCCGACCCCGATCTGCTGCCGCTGGAAATCGATCAGGACTGGGTCGATCACATCGCCCGGACCATGCCGGAACTGCCGGATGCAAAGAAGGCGCGGTTCATCGCCGACTACGGCCTGACCGATTATGATGCCACTGTGCTGACCGCCGATCTTGACTCGGCATCTTTCTTCGAAGGGGTGGCCCGGGGCCGCGACGGCAAGATGGCGGCGAACTGGGTCATCAACGAGCTGTTCGGGCGATTGAAGAAGGAAAGCCGGACGATTGCCGACACGCCCCTGTCTGCCCCGCAGCTGGGCGGTGTGATCGACCTGATCGCAGCGGGCGAAATCTCGGGCAAGATGGCCAAGGACCTGTTCGAGGTTCTGTGGACCGAAGGCGGAGACCCGGCAGAGGTCGCCGCCGCGCGCGGAATGAAACAGGTCACCGACACGGCGGCAATCGAGGCGGCGGTGGATGAGATCATCGCGGCCAATCCGGCGCAGGTGGAAAAGGCGCGCGCCAACCCCAAGCTTGCGGGCTGGTTCACGGGCCAAGTGATCAAGGCCACCGGCGGCAAGGCCAACCCGGCCACGGTGGGCGCGATGGTGGCGGCGAAGCTGGGGCTGTGAAGCCTGTCCCCCGGCAGGATGCTGGAAAAGCATCCCCGCCGCTTGCCGGACGGGAGTCATGCTGATCCGCCGGAAAGGCGGCTTGCCACGCCGGGCGGACCCGGAAACGCACCGCGTTTCCCCGCCCGAACAGGGACCACCGCTGCACAGGACCCTTCCCGCAAGCACAACGAAAGCCAGCGCCCGCCGGGCAGGGCGCTGGCCTTCCGCTGGTCACGGACCTGCCGGTCTGCGGGGCAGCGTCCCGCACGGGCGGGGCAAACGTGGGGCGCTTCCTGTTCCCGCCCGGAGCGGAGAAGGCACTTTCACCGTTCCAATGGCAGGGGCCATAGCCCCTGCCACAGCGCCACGCTGATCCTTGTCCAGCCGGGGGCCAAAGCCCCCGGCCAGCGCCCGACCCGCCCGCGGCGGGCGCTTCGCTCCCGCCGGGTCGGGCGCTGGCCTTTCGTGATGCCTGGACGTGCCGATCTACAGGGCACCGTCGCGCGCGGGCGGGGAAACGCGCTGCGTTTCCT
>JADCEL010000025.1 GCA_020250125.1 Rhodobacter sp. | reverse complement strand
GGCCAGCGCCCGACCCGGCGGGCGAGAAGCGCCCGCCAGGGGCGGGTCGGGCGCTGGCCGGGGGCTTTGGCCCCCGGCCGGTCCTGATGCCAGCGCAGTGCTGTGGCAGGGGCGATGGCCCCTGCCATTGCAGCGGGGGCAGCGCATTCGCCAGATATCCGGGCGGGATCAGGAAACGCGAGCCGCGTTTCCCCGCCCGGTCAGGGACCACGCTCCTGCAAGGACGCGTCATGCAAGTGCAACGCAGGCAAGCGCCCGCCGGGCCTGTGGCACGCGGCGCGCAGGGCCGGGCCGATGGCCCCGGCCAGACCGCACGGGGAGCGTGCAGGCGCTTCTTTCGTTCCGGTCACAACCCCCTGCGCCCGGCACTTTTCAGCACGCCGCCAGAGCATGGGTGCCGTGGCAGGCCGGTCCGAACCAGGTGCCGGCAGGATCGCGCAGACAGGTGCCACAGCATTCGGGGTGGTCCTGCGGGCACAGGCCCGGGCCACCGGCATCGTCCTGCGCGCGGCCATGGGCCGGCAGGGCTGCCATCCGGCCCATGGCTTTCGTCGCAGGCTGACCGGCTTTCGCAGACGCGATCACAGGAAACGGGCGCGCCGCGCCGCCCCATGTCCGCCCAGCCATGGGCGGCAAGCATCGCGGAACCCCGTCCGATGGTCCAGAACCGCCCGGAGGGTGCCGCAGAACGCGAATCAGCGCGGGAAATCCTTCGCACCGATCCGACAATGCCACAGAACAGCGGCTGATCCCTGTCTGGAACAGGCTGCGACACCTTGGGTCCGGCTTTTCTCTGGCAAGTGGCGCCGCAAGGTCTATGTTTGACCCAAAGGAAGGGGTGCTGCCGTGCCGAAACTCATTCGCCTTTACATCGTCAATGTCCTGATCGGATTTGCCCTGGCTGTGGTCTTCGTGACAGGCCTTGTCTGGCTGGATGTCGCCAATCTGCGCCATCTGATCATCAATACCTCCGGCGGGCCGCTGGCCTTTGTGCTGCTGGTTCTGTCGAACGGGGTTGTCTTTGCCGGGGTGCAGTTCGGCATTGCCGTGATGCGTCTGGCCGAAGATGACAGCGGGTCCGCAGGCGGGCGCGGTGTGCCGATGGCTGCGCGCATCCCCGTACGGATCAAGGCTGTGGCGCGCCCGCAGCGCCAGCGCCGCTGATACCCCGGCCAGGATGGGCAAGAGGCCGCTGCGGCAGCACCTTTCCGCTGGCGTTCGGGTGGCGGGAACCGCGGCAACCGTGGGAGACGTGAATTTCCCGAGAGCCTGGTTGACCAGGTGGGCGCCAGATACCAGGACCAGGATCCTGGCAGAGCCAGCTCCCTCGGAAGTGCTTATCGGCCACTGGAAAAGAGCCTCGCACGAGAGGGGCAGAACCCGCCGCGCCCAGACATAGGCCGGTGCCGGGGCTTCTGCAAGGCTTGCGCGGTGTTCCCTTTGCGTTCATATTTGCCCCATGACCTTGCCCGCGCCCCTGGACATGCCCCGCCTGATGCCCGGCCAGCTTCTGGCGCGCGGGGTCAGCCGCCATCTGCTGGGCCATGATTTCGTAACGCTGGAAGAGATGGTGCCAGCACCGGGGCTGCGGGTTGACCTGATGGCCCTGGGTCCCAGGGGCGAGATCTGGGTTGTGGAATGCAAATCGGGCCGTGCCGATTTTATCACCGACCGCAAATGGCAGGGCTATCTTGACTGGTGCGACCGGTTCTTCTGGGCGGTGGATGCTGGTTTTCCCGCCGATCTGCTGCCGCAGGGCACGGGGGTGATTCTGGCCGATGGCTATGACGCCGAAATCCTGCGCATGGGGCCGGAAAGGCCGCTGGCGGCAGCGCGGCGCAAGGCGATGGTGCAGAAATTCGCCCGCCACGCCGCCCTGCGGTTGCAGGCGCTGCGCGACCCCGGTCTGTCGGGCCTTGCGCCTGCGGGCCTTTGGCCGGCAGTCCCCGCCTGACCTGCCCTTTCACGGCACGCTTGCCCCAAGGCGGCCCCGGGATCAATCCGTCTATGTCCCCGCAGGAACGGCCATCGCCTGGCGGCGCGATCCGGCAAATCGGCACGCAGTGCGGGGCAGCCGCTTTTCCTGACCGCGATTCAACGCTACGGATTGGCCGCAAGGAAAAGCAAAGGAACCCCCCATGTCCACAATCACCCGTCTCAAGCCCGGCCCGCGCATGTCCGAAGCGGTGGTCCATCAGGGCATTGTCTATCTGGCCGGTCAGGTCGGCAGCCCCGGCGACAGCGTGACGGTTCAGACACGCACCGTTCTGGCGGAAATCGACGCCCTGCTGGCCGTGGCGGGCAGTGACAAGACCCGCATCCTGAAGGCGCAGATCTGGCTTGCGGATATGGCGGACTTTGCCGAAATGAACGCGGTCTGGGATGCCTGGGTGCCGCAGGGCAATACCCCGGCCCGCGCCACCGGCGAGGCGAAGCTGGCGACCCCGGACTACAAGGTGGAAATCATCGTCACCGCCGCGCTGGCCTGAGCCGCAGAGCGGGGGGTTTTCCACCCCCCGCACCCCCCGGAGGATATTTGCGAACAGAAAATCTCAGGTGGTCAGCCAGGCGACCAGAGCGCGCGTGGAGCCATCCTTGCCATCGGCGCTTTCGCGCCCTTCCAGGATCGGCTGCAGGGCCAGGGCCAGTTCCTTGCCCAGTTCCACCCCCCATTGATCGAAGCTGTTGATCCCCAGGATCACCCCTTCGACGAAGACCCGGTGTTCATACAGCGCGATGATGCGGCCCAGCGTGAAGGGATCAAGCGTTTCATAGGCCAGCGTGGTTGACGGGCGGTTCCCCGGAAAGACGCGGTGGCGCGCCTGCCGGTCCAGTTCCGCCCCGGCAAGCCCGTTGCGTGCCAGGATCGCCCGCGCCTCGTCCAGGCTGCGGCCGCGCAGCAAGGCTTCGGATTGCGCCAGACAGTTGGCGGCCAGCAGCAGATGCTGATGTGCCAGATCGGGTTCGTGCCCGGTCTTTGCCAGCAGGAATTCGCACGGGATCACGCGGGTGCCCTGATGGATCAGCTGATAAAAGGCGTGCTGGCCGTTCGTGCCCGGCTCTCCCCAGACCACGGGCCCGGAATTGACCGGAAGATCGCCGCCGTCCATGGCCACGCGCTTGCCGTTGCTTTCCATTTCCAGCTGCTGAAGATAGGCGGGCAGGCGGCTGAGGCGCTGGTCATAGGGCAGGACTGCCCGCGTGGCATAGCCGCAGCCCTGATTGTGCCAGATGCCGACCAGCGCCAGCAGCACCGGCAGATTCTGCGCAAAGGGTGCCGTGCGGAAGTGCCGGTCCATCGCGGCCCCGCCCGCAAGGAAGCGGTCGAACTGTTCCGGCCCCACCGCCAGCATCAGGGGCAGTCCGACCGGCCCCCAGACCGAATAGCGCCCGCCG
Organism: Rhodobacter sp.; assembly: GCA_020250125.1. GTDB lineage: Bacteria > Pseudomonadota > Alphaproteobacteria > Rhodobacterales > Rhodobacteraceae > Aliitabrizicola. The sequence goes on along the minus strand of JADCEL010000025.1, from coordinate 87,062 downwards.
ACCCAATCCTCAAACCCGAAGACGCGGGCGGGGTCGATGCCGAAGGCCGCCGTCCGGTCTGCCGCCGTCGAGACGGCCACGAACTGCGCCGCCGGATCGCCGACGCGCCGCGCCATCCAGGCCTTTGCGGTTTGCGCGTTGGTCATGGTCTCGATCGTGGTGAAGGTCTTGGAGGCCACGATCACCAGGGTTGTTTCCGGGTTCAGCCCCGCCAGCACGTCATGCACATGCGCGCCGTCGATGTTCGAGACGAAATGACAGCGCGGCCCGTCGGCAAAGGGGGCCAGCGCCAGCACCGCCATCGCCGGGCCAAGGTCTGATCCGCCGATGCCGATATTGACCACATCGGTGATCGCCCCGCCCTGACCCCGAAACCTTCCCTTGCGCAGATCGCGCGCAAAGGCCTGCATCCGCGCATGGGTGGCGCGCACCGGACCCGTCACATCCACGCCGTCCAGAATCACCGGATCGGCCAGGTTGCGCAGCGCGGTATGCAGCACCGCGCGGCCTTCGGTTTCGTTGATGCGCGCGCCAGCGAACATCGCGTCGCGCCTTGTGGCGACATCGGCGGCTGCGGCAATTTCCATAAGAAGATCAAGTGTTTCGTGATCGATATTCGTCTTGGAACAGTCCAGCAGCATATCGTCCAGACGCGCCGAAAATGTCCTGGCCCGCCCGTCGTCGAACAAATCCAGGATGCGGCGCCCCTGCACCGCTGCGGCCTTGTCCGTCAGGCGTTTCCACTGCGATGTCATCCGTCACTCCGCCCAATGAACCGTTGCATGTGCCAGCACCGCCCGCACCGGCGCCTCGGGCAGGGTCAGCCCCTGTGCCCGATCCAGTGCCGCGCGCTTTTCCGGCCCCGTGATCAGGATATGGGTCGTCATCGCCCCTTTCAGCACCGGTGCTGTCAGTGTGATGCGCGGCTCTGCGGCGGCATCGGCGCGCAGCGCCATCAGGATCGGGGCCTGATCCGACAGCGCCTCGGCCAGACGGTCGGCACCCGGAAAAAGCGAGGCGATGTGCATGTCGGCCCCCATCCCCAGCAGCAGCACCGAGATCGGCAGATGCGGCGCAAGACCTGCCGACAGGTCCTCCAGCCGGTCTTCGGGCCGGGCGGCACCGGCGTAAAGCGGCACCAGCCGCGCCCTGGCCGCGCGCCCCACCAGAAGGCGTTCGCGCAGAAGGCGCGTGTTTGACCGCGGGCTGTCGCCGGGAACCCAGCGTTCGTCGTTCAGAAAGACGGCGACATTGGCCCAGTCCAGGTCCACGCCCGACAGCGTGTCAAAGACCGGCCCCGGCGTGGTTCCGCCGGGCACGCACAGGCTGGCGTGCCCGTCGCGCCGCAGAAAACCGCCCAGATCGCCCGCGATGGTATTTGCCAGCGACAGCATCATCAGGTCACGGTCCGGGTATTCGAGCAGTTTCATTCCTTGATCTCGCGCCAGCGCCGCCCGTCGCGGTGCAGAAGCATCAACGCGTCTTCGGGGCCGGATGTTCCGGGATCATAGGGTTCGGGGCGGCGGCCCGTGGCCTCCCATCCGGCGATGATCGGGTCGGTCCAGGCCCAGGCTGCCTCCACCTCATCCCCGCGCATGAACAGGGTCTGGTTGCCGCGGATCACATCCATGATCAGCCGCTCGTAGGCATCGGGAATATCGGCCCCCTCGGCCCCCAGCGCCTTGGCAAAGGACATGTCCAGCGGCACCTGGACCAGACGCATGCCGCCCGGCCCCGGTTCCTTGATCATGACCATCAGGTTCATGCCCTCGTTCGGCTGAAGCCGGATCACCAGCACATTCTCGCGCCAGCCGGGGGCGTCATCGAAGATCGAATGCGGCGGCTCGCGGAAGGTGATGGCAATCTCGCTGGTGCGCGCGCGCAGCTTCTTGCCGGTGCGCAGGTAAAAGGGGGTGCCCTTCCAGCGCCAGTTGGAAATGCCCACCCTCAGCGCGATGTAGCTTTCGGTCAGCGACTCCGGATTTCCGGCATCGGTCAGGTAATCGGGCTGTCCGCTGGCGGCAGTGTACTGGCCGCGCACGATCTGGTCCTGCCCGACCGGGTCCAGCGCGCGGATCACCTTCAGCTTTTCGTCGCGCACCGCGTTGGGGTCAAAGTGATAGGGCGGCTCCATCGCGATCAGGCACAGAAGCTGCATCATGTGGTTCTGGACCATGTCGCGCATCGCACCGGATTTGTCATAATAGCTGCCGCGCCCGCCGACGCCCACGGTTTCGGCCACCGTGATCTGGACATGGTCGATGTGCTGGGCGTTCCACAGCGGCTCGAACAGGATATTGGCAAAGCGCACCGCCATCAGGTTCTGCACCGTTTCCTTGCCCAGGTAATGGTCGATGCGGTAAATCTGGCGTTCGGCAAAATGCGCCGCCAGCGTGGCATTCAGCGCGCGCGCCGATGCCAGATCGCGCCCGAAGGGCTTTTCCACCACGATGCGGCTGTCAGCGGTGGCGATGCCATGCCGGTGCAGGCGTTCCGCAAGGTCGCCGAACAGCGAAGGTGCCACCGAGAAGTAGAAGGCACCGATCATGCCCGGGCGCATTTCCGCCTTCAGCTGCGCCCAGCCGCCGGTTCCCGTGGCATCGATCGGGACATAACCGATGCGCGCAAGAAACCCGTCGATCTTTGCCCCGTCGCGCTTGTCGGGGCTGACGAATTCCTCAATGGCGGAGCGGACCTGCGCCCGGAATTCGGCCGGCGTCATGGCAGAGCGGGCGGCACCGATGATCCGGCTGTCGGGCGGCACCTGCCCTGCCCAGAACCGGCGGTACAGGCCGGGGAAAATCTTGCGCCGTGCAAGGTCGCCCGTGGCCCCGAAGATGACAAGGTCGAAGGCATCGACCGGGATGACACGCGATACCATGTGATCTCCACCGGATGGTGCCCTGCGCGGGCTGATGGCGCTGACGGCAGGCGGTCTAGCGGCAGGCCAGGCAGAAGTCCAGCGTCGCCGGGGCAGGGAACAGGGCCGGTCGGCGCGGTGCCTCAGCGCTCGTCCAGCGGACACCAGTCGGCATGGGTCAGGCCCGGCTCTGCCGCAAGAAGGGCGACCGCGCTCAGCAGCGCCTGTTCCGCGCCCCTGTCGCCTTCGGCCAGCGCCACAAGTTCGATGCCGGTTCCGTCCGGCGCGGCATGGCTGTCAAGCGCGTTCAGCCGCAGGCCACCCTGCGCAAGGGTGCGGATCAGCAGCGCGCGCAAATCGCCTTCCCGGTCGGGGCGGCAGACCAGCGTAACGCGGTACCGTCGCCGCGACGTGCCGGACAGCACGGAACTGTCAACCCAGTTGACCAGCGGCCGCAGGACCAGGTTGATGACGATGACGACGGCCGTCAGCAGCGCCGCCAGCGGCAGCGCCCCCGCACCGGTCATCATGCCCACTGCCGCCGAACACCACAGCGTGGCGGCGGTGTTCAGCCCATGCACGGTGAACCCGTCACGGAAGATCAGCCCCGCCCCGAGAAAGCCGATGCCAGAGACGATCTGCGCCGCGACCCGCGTCGGGCTGCTGTCGCCGGGAAACAGGGCCGAGAAGATCACGAAGCTGGCGGCCCCCAGCGCCACCAGCGCGTTGGTCCGCACGCCCGCCATGCGGTTGCGGGCCTGCCGCTCCATCCCGATGACGGCACCGCACAGCGTGGCAAAGCCCATCTGCAGGGCAACGGCATCAAGGGGCGTGGCAAGCTCAGCGTTCATGGGTCCTGACCCAGCGGTTACTGCTTTCATCGGAAAGACTGCAGGCAAGCCGAACAAAAGCAAGGATAATCTTGCCGGCAGGTATCGCCGCAGTCTGGCAAGAGTCAAACGGTTTGCGCAGCATCAAGCGGTGCGATCCCGCGCGTCCGCCAGACGGCGCGCGCGGCCAGGGCTTTGTGGACAGGACCACCCTCTCATGCTAGCGCTCGGCGGGTGGTCGTTGGGTACTGGTGAGACTGTGACGGTGCGGTTGGGGCAGGTCTGCTATGTGTATCGTGCCGCAGGGCGCGTGATCGCCTTCTGTGCCCTTTGTCTGGCGGCATCGGCCTGCAACCGGATCGGATATGGTCTTGATGCAGTCCGCGATCCGCCAACACGCGAAGTGGTGGTCACACCTGACGGAAATTATAGCCTTTATTCGATCACCACCGGGCCGTCCGACCCCGCAGGGCCTGACAGGGCGGTGTATTTCATTGGGGGGTCAGGTTGCGCCTCTCTTTCGGTCTATCTGACCCATTACTTTCGCGGCTTTCCGGGCGGATACAGGGTTTACGCCCTGGAGAAGGAAGGCGTTTCGCCAGGCGGGTTCGGTTTCCGGTGTTCTGCGGACTTCTGGAAGACCTATACCCTTGACCGGATGACAGAGCGCAATCGTGAGATGCTGCAGTTTGTCATGGACAGGCATGGCACGGCGCTTGCGGGGGTTATGGGCACATCTGAAGGCGGGCCGATAGCAGTCAAGCTTGCGGCCAGCCGGCCGGACATCCCGCGCCTTGCCGTGATCGGTGCCGGCGGCATGACGATGCGCGAAGTGCTGAAGATCCTTGCCCGCAGGCGCGGTCAGGACAGCGAATTGAATACCCTGCTGTCACAGATCGACCAAGACCCGCTGGCAACGGATCGGTTCGTTCTTGGACTGACGCATGCCTATTGGACGTCCGTGCTGGACGTCGACCCAACCCCGGATCTGAAAGCGCTGCGGGGGCCGGTTCTTGTCGTGATCGGCGCGCAGGATCAGAATGTGCCGGTCGAGTCGGCCCGCAAAGCAGCCGCCGTTCTCAGGAACGGCGACCTGTGGGAGGTGGAGGGGGCGGACCACGTGTTCAACAGCCCGACGGGAAACCGCCGGGCCGAGGTCATGCAGGCCGTCGGACAGTTCTTCGGGACGCCGTGACGTCGGGGCGCGCCCCTACGCCTCCAGCTCGGCATCCCAATAGAGGTAATCGAGCCAGCTGTCGTGCAGGTGGTTGGGCGGAAAGCGGCGGCCGTGGTTCTGCATCTCTTCCGCCGTCGGCTGGTGCGGCGGGCGGGACAGGCGCATGCCCGATTGCCGCAATGTCTTGGACCCCTTGCGCAGGTTGCAGGGCGAACAGGCCGCAACGACATTTTCCCAGCTGGTGACACCGCCGCGCGAGCGGGGCAGCACATGGTCAAAGGTCAGATCGCCCCTTGCACCGCAATACTGGCAACAGAACTGGTCGCGCAGGAAAAGATTGAAGCGCGTGAAGGCCACGCGCTTCTGCGGTTTCACGTAATCCTTGAGCACGACCACCGAGGGTATCCGGATTTCGGCCCGCTGGCTGCGCACCACATGGTCGTATTCGGCCACAATCGACACGCGGTCAAGGTAGGCGGCCTTGACCGCCTCCTGCCAGGGCCAGAGCGACAGCGGATAGTAGGACAGCGGGCGGTAATCGGCATTCAGGACCAGGGCCGGATAATGCCTCAGCGCTGCCGGGTCGCGCACGAAGGTTGTCCTGAAATCGCCGTCCATGATGCTGCTGCTCCGCCGTCGTCCCGCCTGCCTGCCACAGCTCCGGGGCGTCATCGCCCGCTGCCGCCAGACCGACTATATATGGCGCAATCCCCCAGGCAAGCCCCGCGATGTATTGTGGTCAGGCGGGGGATGCGCCGGAAAGGGCATGGCACGGAAAGATCACGGCAGGATGACGGTCAGCCCGGCAGGCGCGCCTTCAGAAAGCGCAGCGCAGCCGACAGCCCGTCGGGCGAAATGCTGTGGCCGGCATCCTCCATCACATGCCCGAAGGTCTCGAACCCCGCCCTGACCAGCGCGTCGCCGGCAAGCGCCATATCCTCGAACGGCACGACCGGGTCCTGATCGCCATGCAGCAGCAGCACCGGCGGGCGGACGCGGGTTTCGGCGGCCAGCCGTTCAGGTTCCAGCAGCCGCCCCGAAAAGGCGACCACGGCGGCAACCGGGCGGGCACGGCGCGGGGCAACGTGCAGGCTGATCATCGAGCCTTGCGAAAACCCGACCAGCGCCATCGCCTGATCCGCCAGCCCTTCCTCGGCCAGGCGCGCGTCGAGGAAGGCATCCAGATCAGCGGCCGATGCCGCAAGGCCCTGTGCCGCCGCCGCGGGCGATGATCCGTCCAGCCAGGGCACCGGGAACCACTGAAACCCGAACCGGTTGCTCAGGCACGGTTCCGGCGCGTCGGGCGCGACAAAGACGGTGTCGGGCAGATGCGGGGCCAGCGGGTCTGCCAGGCCCAGCAGATCGGCCCCATTGGCCCCGTAGCCATGCACGAAGACGACCAGGCTTCTTGCCCGCCCCGAAAGCGCCGCCTGCCGCCCGAAGATCAGTTCCCGCGTCACCGAATACCCTCCCGTTCCTTTGCCACACGGTAGTAGGCCCACAACAGCCGCGCCGCAACGCCCCGCCAGGGCGACCAGTCTTCGGCGCGCCGCCGCAGGTCTTTTTCCGGCGGGCGCGCCTCCAGCCCGAACAGCAGCCGCGCCGCCTCCTGCAACGCCAGATCGCCCGGCGCAAAGACATCCGCCCGGCCCAGCGAGAACATCGCATAGATTTCGGCGGTCCAGCGCCCGATGCCGGGCAGGGCCACCAGCGTTGCGATCACCGCGTCATCGGGGGCGGTGCGCAGGGCCATGTAATCAAGGCCGGCCTGGGCCAAAGCCCTGGCATAGCGCATCTTCTGGCGCGACAGGCCACAGGCACGCAAGCGGTCATCCCCGGCCACGGCCATTGCCCCGGCTTCGGTCAAACCCGCCGCCTCCAGCCGGTGCCAGATTGCCGCCGCCGAGGCGACGCTGACCTGCTGGCTGACAATCGCATCCAGAAGTGCTGCAAAGCCATCCTCACGCCGCCGCAGCGGCAAGGGGCCGGTCCGCTCCAGCGCCAGGGCGAACCGCGGCTCGCGCGCGGCCAGCCAGGCGGCCCCTTCGGCAACGCAATCCTGCGTCCTGATGATGCGTCCAACCATGCGCCCCCCCCTTTCGTCATGCCGCCTCTGGCCCGCGCCGGGACCGAAGTCGCGGCCCCGGCGCGCTTTCGCGCTTGCAGGCTGCGGGCCTGCCGCACTACCCATGGTCCATGACCAGCACCCCGGCTTTATCAGATGACAGGACGGCCCGGCGCAATGTCTGGGTGCTTGTTGCCGCGCAGGCGGTTCTTGGCGCACAGATGCCGATGATCTTCACCATCGCGGGTCTGGCCGGACAGACGCTTGCCTCGAACATCTGCTGGGCCACCCTGCCGATCACCATGTCTGTTGTCGGATCGATGCTGACGGCCACGCCCCTGTCCGCGCTGATGCAGCGCTTCGGGCGGCGGGCGGGTTTCGTCGCGGGCGCGCTGGGGGGGCTGCTGGGGGCCGGCATCGGGGCCTGGGGTCTGATGACAGGCTCGTTCCCGCTGTTCCTGCTGGGGGCATTGTTCACCGGCATCTACATGTCGGCCCAGGGGTTCTACCGCTTTGCCGCCGCAGACATGGCATCGCCGGAGTACCGGCCAAGGGCAATTTCTGCGGTCATGGCGGGCGGGCTTCTGTCTGCCGTGGTCGGGCCGCAGCTTGTGAAACTGACCGCAGACGCCATGGTGGTGCCGTTTCTGGGCACCTATCTTGCGGTGATGGCGCTGAATATGGCGGGCGTGTTCCTGTTTGCCTTTCTTGACATTCCAAAGCCCCCCGCGCCTGCCCCCGACGCGCCGGTCAGCCGCACGCGGATGCAGATGCTGCGGGAACCGCGCGTTGCCGTGGCGGTGATCTGTGCAACGGTCAGCTATGCCCTGATGAACCTTGTGATGACATCCTCACCGCTGGCGGTGGTGGGGTGCGGATTCCGGACGGCGGACGCGGCCAACGTCGTGACGGCGCATGTGCTTGCCATGTATGCGCCCGCCTTCTTCACCGGGCGGATCATCGCGCGGTTCGGGGCCGGGACCGTGGTTGGCCTTGGTCTTGCCATTCTGGCCGCCGCCGGGGCGGTTGCGCTGAGCGGCGTCGGGCTTGAACACTTCTTTGGCGCGATGATCCTGCTGGGGATCGGCTGGAATTTCGGCTTCATCGGGGCGACCACCATGCTGGCGGGCGCGCACGCCGCCGAAGAGCGCGGCAGGATGCAGGGGATGAACGATTTCATCGTCTTTGCCGGTGTGACCCTGGCCTCGCTGTCTTCGGGGGCGCTGATGAACTGCTCTGGCGGCCCGGTGCAGGCGGGGTGGAGTGCGGTCAACCTTGCCATGCTGCCGTTCCTCGTGCTGGCGGGGGGCGCGCTGATCTGGCTGGTGATGCAGCCAAGGGACCTGCGCCGCCCCTGACCGGCGGCGGTGCCATGACACAGGCGGAACGCGGTTAGCATTCTTTTCACCGTTTTCGTGGAAAGCTGCGCTGAAATCCCTCAGCCTTGTTGGTGCCATGAGCTTGAACCTGTCGATCCGAACCCGCCTGCTTGCCATCAGCGTTGTCGCGGTGGCCATTCTGCTGCTGATCGCCGTGCTGGCCTATGTCGGCCTGAAACGCAGCAATGCCGGGCTGGAAAACGCGATCACCGCGACAACGGCGGTGCTGAACCAGAAGCAGGCAGACATGATGCATGATGCGTTGCGGTCGGATGTGCTGTTTGCGATTGTGACCGGGCCGAACGGGCGCGCCGAAGACCGCCAGACCGTCATGTCGGACCTGGCCGATCATGTCGCCAGCTTCGAGACTGCGATTGCGCAGCTTCAGGCGCTGCCCCTGCCGCCCCCGATCCGCGACCAGGTTGAAGACGTGGTTCCCTTGCTGGAGGCTTATGTTGCTTCCGCACAGGAGATTGTCGGGCTTGCCCTGACCTCGGCGGCGGCCGGGCGCGCCAGGCTTCCTGATTTCATGATTGCCTTCAGCGATCTGGAAGCCAGCATGGAAACGCTGGGCGAACAGATCGAAAGCCGGGGGGCTGCCGTGGGCAGTGCCGCCCAGCAGGCCAATACGGTTGTGAAATACGTCCTGATCCTTGGGGCGGCAATCGCCGCAGGGGCGCTTGTGCTGGTGAACCGTGGCATCGCGCGCAGCGTTTCGGGGCCGCTGACCGAGGTGAAGCAGGGCCTGACCCGGCTTGCAGAGGGCAATCTGGCCACCCGGATCGGCGGGGTGGAGCGCCAGGATGAAATCGGCGAGATTGCCACGGCGCTGGAGGTGCTGCGCGACAGGCTGAAGCAGGCAAAAGGGCAGGAAACCGAGATGGTTCAGGGTGCCCAGCAGCGCGTGGTGCGGGCGCTGTCGATCGGCCTGCGCAACCTGTCAAACGGGAATCTGACCCAGCCGATTGAAGAGCGGTTTGCCCCGGATTACGAGACGCTCCGGCTGGATTACAACCACACTCTGGACAGGCTGACCCAGACCATTGCCCAGGTTGTCGATGCCTCGGAAAGCATCCGCGCCCGGTCGGCCGAGATCAGCCATGCCTCGGAAGACCTTTCGGCCCGCACCGAAAACCAGGCGGCCACGCTGGAGGAAACGGCGGCCGCGCTGGATGAGCTGACCGCCAGCGTCAAGGCCGCCGCCGAAGGCGCGCGCGAGGTGGAAAAGGTTGTGCATCAGGCGCGGACCGAGGCCACCGAAAGCGGTGCCGTGGTGCAGGGGGCCGTGGATGCGATGAACGAGATCGAACGCTCGTCTGAACAGATCTCGCAGATCATCGGCGTGATCGATGACATCGCGTTCCAGACCAACCTTCTGGCCCTGAACGCGGGCGTCGAGGCTGCCCGCGCGGGGGACGCCGGCCGCGGCTTTGCCGTGGTCGCCTCGGAAGTGCGGGCGCTGGCGCAGCGGTCTTCGGCGGCGGCAAAAGAAATCAAGCTGCTTATCAGCGCCAGCACGCAGCATGTCGACCGGGGGGTTGACCAGGTGGGGCGTGCGGGGTCGACGCTGGCCAGGATCGTTGACCGCGTCACCGAGATTTCCAGCCTGGTGTCGGACATTGCCTCGGGCGCGCGTGAGCAGTCCGTCGGCCTCGCCGAAGTCAACATCGGTGTGACCCAGCTGGATCAGGTGACACAGCACAATGCCGCGATGGTTGAACAATCGACCGCCGCCTGCCAGTCGCTGAAGCAGGAGGCTGCGGGCATGGCAACGCTTGTCGCGCAGTTTTCGCTGCGGGCGGGCCGGGGGCGGGACGATGGCGGCCGGCAGGCCTCTGCCCCCCAAAGGCCGCGCCACGCCGCCTAGGGACAACCGGGCGTCCGGCGGCAGCGGCACCGTGGGCGGGCTGATGTGGTGCCGCCGGGGTGCGGGGATCGCGGCACGCGGGGGGGGGCGAACCCCGGGGCGGTCAGGGGAATCGGGTAAGGGATGTTGCGCGGCGATCAGGCTGGCCGGATCGTCTTCGTCGCATGATTCGGTTTCCGGTCATGCCGGATGGCGCCCCTGGCCGGGGCTTTGCCTGCAAAGCTGTGGCCCATGGGTTTCAGGGCCACGAAACCGGCGGGCGCGTTCCTGGTCCGCAGGCGGTATGCGGCGTCAGGAAAGACCATGTCCGTCACCCGGTGGCGCGCGTTTTCGATGGCCCGCTTCGATGGCCTGACTGGAATGGACCATCGGGCCGGGCGCATTGGCCGGGCGCACCGGCACGGCGATGCCGAAGCGCGTTGCGCGCCTGACCTTGGCGTGATCCTGCGCCCGATTTCGGTCATGGCAGGGCGCTTCACACCCGCCCCCGCCAGCGCCGCGATCCGGGCCGCGAAGCACCAACGAACCGCGCCCGGCGTGGCAAGGATACCGCCGAGGGAATCCTGCGCGGGCCTGCCCCCAGGGAAGGGCCGCAAGCGCCACCGCAGGGCGGTCTTCGTCATGCTGAAGCCTGCGACAGCACAACACGTCGCCGCACCGGCCTGAACCGCCAGACCTGCGCGGCCGGATCACCCGAGCGGCGGGCCTTCGCGGATGCCACCCGAACGACCCGTGGGCGAGGCTGCGGCACTGCCTTGCGCTGCATCGGGTTCCCGCCACGGCTGCGGCCCCGGGCAGGGGCGGAACCCTGTCTTTGCGGTACCGCCCCGCACCCTGGCCCGCAGGCTTGCGCCCGTCCTTCATGAGCTTGTGGTGATCGGCGTGTCCGGTCTTATCCATCCCAAGGTCACGCCTGAACGTGGCGGGGATCGCCGCCGCTTTCCTTTGCGCCATATGTGCAGCACGATGTCGCAAAAGGGAAGGTCCGGGGCTATCAGGGCGCAGCCCGGCGCAGGGGCAAAGCGGATCAACGGATTGAAGATACAAGAAGAAATATGGAAAATCAATCACATAGACTAGCCGTGGCACCGATGATGGACTGGACCGACCGGCATTGCCGGTACTTTCACCGCCTGATGACGCGGCGCGCCATGCTGTATACCGAAATGGTGACGGCCGCCGCGGTGATCCATGGGCCGAGGCCCCGTCTTCTGGACTACAGCCCCGAAGAGCATCCGGTCGCCCTGCAACTGGGCGGGTCCGACCCGCGTGAACTGGCGCAGGCCGTGCGTCTGGCGCGGGACTGGGGTTATGACGAGATCAACCTGAACGTCGGCTGCCCGTCGGACCGGGTGCAGTCGGGCTGCTTCGGGGCAGTTCTGATGGAACGCCCGGCGCTGGTGGCCGATTGCGTGGCGGCGATGCGCGCCGAAAGCCCGGTGCCGGTGACGGTGAAATGCCGCATCGGCGTTGACGGCCAGCAGCCCGGACGCGCACTGCCCGAATTTCTGGAACGGGTCAGCGCCGCCGGGGTGACCCATTTCATCATCCATGCCCGCAAGGCCTGGCTGCAGGGCCTCAGTCCGAAGGAAAACCGGGAGATTCCGCCGCTGGATTACCCGCTGGTTCTGGCGATGAAGCAGGCCTTTCCCCACCTGACGATCTGCATCAACGGCGGCATCACCACGCTGGACCAGGCGCGCGGCTTTCTGGATCAGGGGCTGGACGGGGTGATGCTGGGCCGTGCGGCCTATCACGATCCGGCGGCCACGCTGATCGGGGCCGATGCCCTGTGGGGCGACGGGCCGGGGCGCGACGCCCATCAGACCGTCGCGGCGATGCGGCCCTATATCGCGCGGCATCTGGCGGCGGGCGGGCGGCTGCACCAGATCACCCGCCACATGCTGGGCCTGTTCACCGGGCGTCCCGGCGCGCGCGGCTGGCGGCGGGTGCTGTCCGAAGGTGCCGGCCGCCCCGGCGCGGGACTGGCCCTGATCGATGCCGCATTGGCCGGGCTGGCGGTGCATCCCGCAGGTGTCTGACACAACCTGCGGCCCGCTCTGGCCTTGGCGGCGGACGCGGGATATGCCGGTCCGGCACATGCGAAAGGTCCCGGGCGATGCCTGAACTTGCAGCCCTTCTGCCGATGGTGGCCCTGCTTTTGCTGATCGGGGCCTTTGCCGGCGTCATCGCCGGCCTCTTGGGCGTCGGCGGCGGGATTGTTCTGGTTCCTGCCTTCTTTTACGCCTTCGGGCATCTGGGCTATGGCGGCGCGCAGCTGATGCAGGTCTGTGTCGCCACATCGCTGGCCACCATCGTCTTTACCTCGGTGCGTTCGGTTCTGGCGCACAACCGCAAAGGCGCGGTCGACTGGGCGATCCTGCGCGGCTGGGCCCCCTTTATCGTGACCGGGGCCATCTTTGGCGTGCTGGCCGCGTCATCGCTGAAATCCGCCGCGCTGCAGGCCATCTTCGGGGCGCTGGGGCTGATTGTCGGGCTTTACATGGCCTTCTGGCGCGACGGCTGGCGGCTGGGGCAGGCGATGCCGGCCGGGGCCGCGCGCGCCGCGCTGGCCGGTTCTGTTGGCTTTGTGTCGGTGCTGATGGGGATCGGCGGCGGCACCTTTGGCGTGCCGCTGATGTCGCTTTACGCCGTGCCGATCCACCGCGCCGTTGCCACCGCTTCGGGGTTTGGCATTCTGATTGCCCTGCCGTCTGTCACCGGCTTTCTGCTGCTCCCCGTCGCCGACGGCCCGCCCTATACCTTTGGTGCCGTCAACCTGCCGGCCTTTGTGATTGTCATGGCCACGACGATGACCACCACCACCTGGGGGGTCAGGCTGGCCCATGCGATGGACCCGAAGCCGCTGAAACGCGCCTTCGCCCTGTTCCTGACCGTCGTTGCACTGAACATGCTGCGCAAGGCGGCAGGGTGGTGACCGGGGCGCGCGGCTGGGCCCGCCTTGGCCCCTTGCCCGGCCTGCGCGCCTGGGCGGCGGCGGCATTGCCGGCGGCGCGCCGCCACATCGCCGCAGGCACCGAAGCCTGGCGCTGCGGCGGGACCTGGCTTGCCGGGGTTGATGCCCTGCCCAATGGGGCAGGGGGCGGGATTGCGGGTGCAGCCCTGCCCCAGGCGCTGCTGTCATGCCTGCCCTGGCAGCCCGCAACCTGGCACCGGGCGCAACTGTCCACGCTGCGCCCCGGCTATCCGCAGCCCTGGGACGGTGAAAGTGACATGGCCTTCCGCTTCCGCCAGGTCCGCGATGCCGCCCATGTCGACGGGCTTCTGCCCGTCGGGCCGGACCGGCGGCGGATGCTGCGCGAAGCGCATGCCTTCATCCTGGGCCTGCCCCTGACCGAAGCCGATCCGGGGGCGGCCCCGCTGGTGGTGTGGGAGGGCAGCCAGGACATCATCCGCCGCGCCTTCACGGCGGCGCTGGCACCGCATCCGCCCGAAACCTGGGGCGACATCGACCTGACCGAGCCTTATCACGCTGCCCGGCGTCAGAGTTTTGCGACCTGCCCGCGCGTCCTGCTGCCCGCCCGGCCGGGCGAAGCCCTGCTGCTGCACCGGATGATCCTGCATGGCATGGCCCCCTGGGCCGAAGGGGCCGCCGCCGCGCCCGAGGGGCGGATCATCGCCTATTTCCGGCCGGAGTTTGACCGCGTGGCGGATTGGCTGGAGGCTGCCTGACAGTCAGCGGCCCGCACGGCCCATGCGGCCGCCGCGCCGCCTGGCCAGACGCGGTGCCCGTGCGGGCAGGTCGGCCACCACGGCTGCGCGCGCCTCGGGCGTCAGGCGCGACCAGGCGGTGATTTCCTCGATCGTGCGCAGGCAGCCGACGCAGATCCTTTCTTCGGGATGCACCACGCAGAGCTTGACGCAGGGCGACGGGATCCCGTCGCGTTTCCAGACCTCGTCCGTCACGCCTTCTGCTCCCGCATCAGATATCCCAGACGGTCAAGCGCCCCCTGCAGGATATACCCGGCCGCGACGTGATCGATCACCTCCGACCGACGCTTTCGCGACGTATCCGCCTCCAGCAGGGCCCGTTCTGCCGCCAGAGTGCTCAGTCTTTCATCCCAAAAGCCGATGGGCAAGGGGGTGAGGCGGCCCAGATTGCGGGCGAATGCGCGCGTCGCCTGGGCGCGCGGGCCTTCGCTGCCGTCCATGTTGCGCGGCAGGCCAAGGATCAGCCCGGCGATGCCCCGTGCGCTGGCCAGCGCCAGCAGGGCTGCGGCATCTTCGGTGAACTTCACGCGGCGAAGTGTGGACAGCGGCGTTGCCACCTGGCGGCGCAGGTCCGACACGGCGATGCCGATGGTCTTGTCGCCGAAATCAAGCCCGGCCAGCGCCCCGCTGACGGGCAGGGCACGCAGAAAGGCGTTGAAATCATCCTCCACGGTCATTCGGCCACCCCGGCCTGCGCGGCGGCGGCGCGCAGCATATCGATATCCGCCGCACGGTCGCCAAAAAGCTGCTGCGCCTCGGCCCAGATCGCGCGGGCGCGGTCGGTTTCCCCCAGCACGCCATAGGCCGTAATCAGGCGGGCCCATTCCCCGGCGCTGCCGCCCTGCGTCGCCAGACGGTCGCTGAGCTGCGCCACCATGCCGCGCACCATCTCCTGCCGTTGTTCCGGCGTCATTTCGGCTGCGGCCGCCACGGCATCGGCATCCGGGCCGGGGGGCATGTCCGCCGCATCGGGCAGCGCGTAATTGTCTTCGCCCGCTTCGCTGGCCACCTGCATCAGCTGCGCGCGCAGCGGGGCGACCCAGAGATCGTCGGGTTGTGAGCGGTCCAGCAGCGGCGCCCACAGCGAAAAGGTCCGGTCGGGCCGACCCACCTGGGCAAACATCAGGCCGGCGTAATAGGTGGCCGTCCCGTTCAGCGGATCGCGCTGAAGGGCGCGGGTGATCTCGGCCTCTGCCTCGGGCGAGACATAGCCCCCCGCGCCCAGAATCATCATCTCGGCCAGCATGGCGTGATCGTCGGCGTTCACACTGTCGCCCAGGATTGCGATGACCCGTCTTTGCGCCGCTGCCGCCGCCACGTAGTTGCCAAGACCGGATTCGTTGCGCGCCAGCAGGCGATGCCCTTCCAGATCGTCGGGGCGGTCCTTCAGCGCGCGGCGCAACTGGTCCATCAGCGCCGAAAAGGCGGGGTCAACAGGGCCGGGGGCCGGCGCGCGGGCGGCTGCGGCAGCCTCGGCCCCGGCCTGCGACGGGCGGGTGCGATAGACCTCTTCCGAGGCCGCAAGCCGCCCGGCGATCGGCAGGTCCGGATAGCCGGGCGCGCCGAGGCGGGCATAGGTCCAGACCCCGCCCAGCATCACCGCCGCCACGACACCCGCCATGGCAAGCGTGATCCGGCGCGGGGCCGCGTCATCGCCCGTCCGGGCATCGTCGCCCAGGGCGCGATCCGCCTCCAGCACCCGGCGCGCCACTTCGGTGCGCAGCCGCCCGGCCTCGGCGGGGGCGATGACGCCGCGCGCCAGGTCGCGGTCCACCTCGCGCAGCTGGTCACGGTAGACGCGCAAGTCATAGGCCGCCGGCGGCCCGTCACCGGCGCGCCCGCGCAGCAGCGCCAGCAGCAGCAGCACCGTTACCGCAAGACCGATCCCTGCCGCCGCAATCCAGAATGCCATGCTGCCCCCTTTGACCGGCCTTCATGTAATCGCTGGCCGCCAAAGGCAAAAGGTGCAATCTCCTGCCCGGCTGTGGTGCCGTGTCGCATTTTTCCCGATTGTGCCGCTTGTGGCTGCGGTTAAAACTGTGCCCCGTTCCATAGCAACGCCACAGCCGCACAGCGATCAGGCCGCCCATGACACGCTATTCCGCTTTCGCCATCGCCCGTGAGGCGCTGCGCAACCATCAGGGCTGGCAGCGCGCCTGGGCCAGGGCCACGCCGAAGGCGCGCTATGATGCGGTAATCATCGGGGCCGGAGGCCACGGCCTGGCCACCGCCTGTTACCTTGGCAGGAATCACGGCATCACCAATGTGGCGGTGATCGAAAAGGGCTGGCTGGGCGGCGGGAACACCGGGCGCAACACCACGATCATCCGGTCGAACTACCTGCAGGACCCGTCGGCGGCGCTGTATGAAAAGGCGCGCAGCCTGTATGAGACGCTGAGCCAGGAGCTGAACTACAACGTCATGTTCAGCCCGCGCGGGTTGTTGATGCTGGCCCAGACCCATCACGAGGTGCGCGGCTATCTGCGCACCGTGCATGCCAACATGCTGCAGGGGGTGCAGACCGAATGGATCGGGCCAGACCGGGTGAAAGACCTGGTGCCGATCATCAATATCGACGGGCCGCGCTATCCGGTGCTGGGGGCGCTGTATCAGGCGCGCGGCGGCACGGCGCGGCATGATGCCGTGGCCTGGGGCTATGCGCGGGCCTGTTCGGCGATGGGCATGGACATCATCCAGCAGTGCGAGGTGACCGGCGTGCGGTCCGACGCAGGCCGGGTGACGGGGGTGGAGACTACAAAGGGCTTCATCGGCACGGGCAAGCTGGGCATCGTCGTGGCCGGCCATTCGGGGCAGGTGGCCGAGATGGCCGGTTTCCGCCTGCCGGTCGAGGCGGTGGCGCTGCAGGCGCTGGTGTCTGAACCGATCAAGCCCTGCATGGATGTGGTGGTCATGGCCAATACCGTGCATGGCTACATGAGCCAGTCCGACAAGGGCGAAATGGTGATCGGCGGCGGCACCGACGGCTTCAACAACTTCACCCAGCGCGGCAGCTTTCACCATATCGAGGAAACCCTGCGCGCCCTGATTGAAACCTTCCCGATGATCAGCCGCCTGAAAATGCTGCGCCAGTGGGGCGGCATCGTGGACATGACCGGGGACCGTTCCCCCATCATCTCGAAGACCCCGCTCGGCAACTGCTTCATCAACTGCGGCTGGGGCACCGGCGGCTTCAAGGCGATCCCCGGTTCCGGCTGGGCCATGGCCGAGCTGATGGCGAAAGGTGAGCCGGGGCCGCTGGCGGCGGATTTCGGGATGGAACGCTTCCGCGAGGGGCGGTTCATCGATGAAAGCGTGGCGGCGGGGGTGGCGCATTGATGGAACCCGCTGCGCCTCTTCCCGATTTTGACCCTCTGCAAAATCGGGACGCGCCTGCCCCTTGGGGGCTGGCGCGTTCCGCGCCGCCGGGGCCGCCGCGCCCCGATCCCGGCCTTCGCGCGGGCTGCGCGCCCCTTGGCTTCCGGCTTGCGCCTTCAGCCAACCGCCCCGCGCGACCCTCCACCGGAGGGTCGCTTTCGCGGGTCGGGGCGCTGCCGGACAGCGGGCCTGTCGTTTGGGGTTCGGTTGCGGTTCTTGATGCTTGGCCGGGCACGAGTGTCAGGGCGGGGGTGGCGCATTGAGGGAACGTGCCGCCTTTCTTCCCGATTTTGACCGTCGGCAAAATCGGGACGCGCCTGCCCCCCGCGGGCTGGCGCGTTCCGCGCCGCCGGGGCAGCCGCGCCCCGATCCCGGCCTTCGCGCGGGCTGCGGGCCCCTTGGCTTCCGGCTTGCGCCTTCAGCCAACCACCCCGCGCGACCCTCCACCGGAGGGTCGCTTTCGCGGGTCGGGGCGCTGCCGGACAGCGGGCCTGTCGTTTGGGGTTCGGTTGCGGTTCCCGAAGCCTGGTCAGGTGCGGGTCAGGGCGGGGGCGGCGCATTGATGGCTGTGTCTGCGCCGACTTTACCGATCATTGAAATCCTGCCGCGCTTGGCCTTGCGCGGCTATTGTCCGCAATTCCATCTCTTGCCGGATATTCGCTTCCACTCTGTCTGCATGGGTCTGAACGGGATGCCGGACGCGGCCAGACCGGAATGGATCGGCATGGCGCGTGACCCAAATGATCAGCAAGGCCACAGCCACCCCAAGCCAGAGCGGCCAGAGCAGAGCGAGATCGGCCAAGGTTCCGATGTGTTCCATACACCACACATCGGAAAGAAACCCGCTTTCGTCAAGTGCCCCGCCCGCTTGCCTCCTCCCGGAGTGTCCATTCTCATTCGCACAGATACCCTCGGGGGCTGCCAATTGTTCGCCATGGGTTCAACAATCAATTGGCTGCGGGGGCAGACAGCCGCCCGGCCTGTCCCGACACGCAAGGCCTTATCATGCTTCTCCTGACCTGCCCCTGTTGCGGCATTGCCGCCGAGGAAACCGAGCTTGCCCCCGGTGGTGAGGCGCATCTGAAGCGCTTTGGCCCCGGATCGTCGGATGACGAGTTCGAATCCTACATGTTTGCCCGCAAGAACCCCAAGGGCGTGCATTTCGAACGCTGGCGCCATACCTATGGCTGCGGCAAGTGGTTTCTGGCGGCGCGCTGCACCGCCACGCTGGAGGTGTTCGGCACCTATCCCGCGCAAGTGCCCGCCCCGCCGCCAGAGATCATCGCCCGGATCAAGGCCCGCCGCCCGGACTGGTCCCCCGGATGAGCCGCCGCCATCCCCCCCTCCCATCCCCTCCCACAAGGGGGGAGGGGCCGGTTGCGCCCCGAGGCGACGCCGGTTTCCGCACACACAGGACGCCGCCCACCCGCGCCCCCCTCCCCCCTTGTGGGGGAGGGATGGGGTGGGGGGGCCGGCGGCCCGCAGGCCCAATCGCTGCAGATCGCGCGCATACGACCCCACCATCCCGCGTCGCCTGGCGGGGTGCCTTTGACCAAGCCGCAGGAACAAGAGCATGAGCACGCGTCTGGCCCAGGGCGGCCGCCTGATCGACCGGTCTTCGGCGGCGGAATTCACCTTCAACGGCAAGCGGTTGCGCGGCTACCGGGGCGATACGCTGGCCTCGGCGCTTCTGGCCAATGACCAGATGCTGGTGGGCCGCAGCTTCAAGTACCATCGCCCGCGCGGCATTGTCGGGTCCGGTCCGGAAGAACCCAATGCGCTGGTCAACCTCGGGCAGGGCGGGCGGCTGGAACCCAATCAGCGCGCCACCACGACCGAGCTTTTTGACGGGCTGGTCTGCACCAGCCAGAACCATTGGCCCAGCCTTGAATTCGATGTGGGCGTGCTGAACAATTACGCCGCGCGCCTGCTGCCGGCAGGGTTTTACTACAAGACCTTCATCCACCCGCGCGCCTTCTGGAAACATGTGTTCGAGCCGGTCATCCGCCAGTCGGCCGGCCTTGGCAAAGCGCCGAAGGACCGCGATGCGGACCGCTATGAACAGGCCTATGCCTTTTGCGATGTGCTGGTGATCGGTGGCGGGATTGCCGGGCTGGAAGCGGCCCTTGTCGCGGCCCGTGCGGGCCTGCGCGTGATGCTGCTGGAACAGGCCGCCCATTGGGGCGGGCGCGCGCCCGTGGACGGACTTCAGATCGATGGCCGGCCGGCCCAGGACTGGGTCGATGCCACGGTGGCCACCCTTGCCGCGATGGACAGCGTCACCCTGCGGCTGCGCTGCACCGGGGCCGGGGTTTACGATCATGGCTATGTCCTGGCGGATGAACGGGTGGCCGACCATACCCCCGGCGACGGGCGGCCCAAACACCGGCTGTGGCGCATCCGCGCGGGCCGGATCATCACCGCGACCGGGGCCATCGAACGCCCGCTGTCCTTTGCCGGCAATGACATTCCCGGCGTCATGCTCGCCTCGGCGGTGCGCGACTATGTCGTCAACCAGGCGGTGTCACCGGGGGACCGCACCGTGGTTGTCACCAACAATGACGATGCCTACCGCACCGCCATCGCGCTGGTGGAGGCGGGCCTTTCGGTACCTTGCATCATCGATGCCCGCAGCACCGCGTCCGGCCTGCTGGCCGACCGCGCCCGCGCGCTGGGCATCCGCATCGAGGCGGGCCGGGCCATTGCAAAGGTCCGGGGCGGCAAGCGGGTGACGGGCGTGTCGCTGTGCCTGCAGGCGGGCGAGGGATCGGTGCTGGAAGAGATCGCCTGCGACGCTGTCGCCATGTCAGGCGGCTGGTCGCCCGTGGTGCATCTGTGGAGCCATTGCGGCGGCAAGCTGATCTGGGATGCCGCGCAGGTCTGTTTCCGCCCCGATCCTGACCGCCCGCCGCTGACCCATGACGGCAGCGCCATGGTCATCGCCGCCGGGGCCGCCAATGGCGCGCTGGACGATGCGGCGGTGCTGGCCGATGCCCATGCCGCCGGTCTGGCCGCCGTGACGGCCGCCGGGGCCAGGGCGAAGAAATCGGCGGCCCCCGTGATTGCCGACCCCGTCGCCCCGGCGGTGGAACCGGTCTGGGTGATGCCGCAGGGGGCCGGCCCCGATCTGCGCGCCAGGATGTGGCTGGACTTTCAGAACGATGTCAAGGTTTCGGACGTGCAGCTTGCGGCGCGCGAGGGCTATGAGAGTGTGGAGCATACCAAGCGCTATACCACGCTGGGCATGGCGACAGATCAGGGTAAGCTGAGCAATATCAACGGTCTGGCCGTTCTTTCTCAGTCGTTGAATGAAGATATCCCGCAGGTGGGCACCACCACCTTCCGCCCGCCCTACACCCCCGTCACCCTGGGGGCGCTGGCGGGCGAGGCGCGGGGCGAGATTTTCCAGCCGCTGCGCCGCACCCCGATCCACGGCTGGCACGAAGCTGCCGGGGCTTACCTTGAACCCGTCGGCCTGTGGCGCCGCCCCTATTGCTTTGCGCGGCCGGGCGAGACGCATGAGCAGGCCGTCCGCCGCGAGGTTCTGAACGTCCGCCAGGCTGTGGGCCTGCTGGATGCCTCGACCCTGGGCAAGATCATCGTCAGGGGCCCCGATGCGGGCCGGTTCCTCGACATGCTTTATACCGGCGTGATGTCGACCCTGCCGGTCGGCAAATGCCGCTACGGGCTGATGTGCGGCGAATCCGGCTTTCTGATGGATGACGGCGTCGTGGCGCGCATCGATCAGGAGACATGGCTGTGCCACACCACCTCGGGCGGGGCGGACCGCATTCATGGCCATTTGGAAGACTGGCTGCAATGCGAATGGTGGGACTGGCAGGTGTTCACCGCCAATGTCACCGAACAGTTTGCGCAAGTGGCCGTTGCCGGCCCCAACGCGCGCAAGCTGCTGGAAAAGCTGGGCGGCATGGATGTGTCGAAAGAGGCGCTGCCCTTCATGACCTGGGCCGATGGCACGCTGGGCGGGTTTGCGGTGCGCGCCTATCGCATCAGCTTCTCGGGTGAGCTCAGCTATGAAATTGCCGTGCCGGCCAGCCACGGGCTGGCGTTCTGGAAGGCCTGCGTCGCGGCGGGCGAGGGGCTGGGCCTGATGCCCTACGGCACCGAGGCGCTGCATGTGCTGCGGGCCGAGAAGGGCTTTATCATGATCGGGGATGAAACCGACGGCACCGTCATTCCGCAGGACCTTGGCCTGGGCTGGGCCATTTCGAAGACGAAGCCCGATTATCTGGGCAAGCGCGGGCAGGAACGGCAGTTTCTGGCATCGGGCGACCGCTGGCGGCTGGTCGGCCTTGAAACGCTGGATGGGTCGGTCATCCCCGATGGTGCCTATGCGGTGGCCGAGGGGACGAACCCGAACGGGCAGCGCAACGTGCAGGGGCGCGTCACCTCGACCTATTTTTCGCCGACGCTGGGGCGCGGCATTGCCATGGGGCTGGTGCGCCGCGGGCCGGAGCGGATGGGCGAGGTGCTTGAATTTCCAAAGGTCGGGGGCGGGTCGGTGATGGCGCGCATCGTGGGTCCGGTGGTTTACGACGAGGACGGGAAGAAGCAGAATGTCTGATCCGGTCAGCGCCCTGGGCCATGCCGCCTTTGACGGATTCGCGCGCATCCGCGAAATCGGCCCGCTCGGGATGATCACCCTGCGCGCCAGGGCCGATCTTCCGGCACTTCCTGCCGCCGTCGCGGCTGCCACCGGCCTTGGTCTGCCGGCGGTGCGGCGCATCGTGACGGCAGGGGACCGGTCGATCGGCTGGATGTCCCCCGATGAATGGCTGATCGTGCTGCCCTATGCAGAGGTCGCGCAGACGCAGGCAAGGCTGGCGGAGGCGCTGCACGGCCAGCATCATCTGGCTGTCGACGTTTCGGACGCGCGGGCGGTGTTCCGCATCGAAGGGGCAAGGGCCGGTGACGTGCTGATGAAGCTGTCGCCGGTTGATCAGGCGCGGCTGGAACCGGGCGAGTTGCGCCGGACCCGCGCCGCCCAGGTCGCCTGCGCCCTGTGGCGCGACGGCGATGGATACACGCTGGTCTGCTTCCGGTCGGTGGCGGGCTATGTCATGGGCCTGCTGACCCATTCCGCACAGCCCGGAAGCGAGATATCTCCGGCCTGAAGCGGCTGGTTCCCGCCTGCCCGCCTGCCCGGCAGGGCTGGTGGGCCTTCTGCCCCGCCTTTTCATCACGAACCACAGGGCGGCCCTTGACCTTGCCGCTGCCGGGCCGCTTATACAGCCCCAAGAGCTTCACCGAACCGAGAGGAGAGTTCCATGGCCTTCACGCTTCCCGATCTTCCCTATGCCCATGACGCGCTTGCAGCCCTTGGCATGTCCAAGGAAACGCTGGAATACCACCACGACCTGCACCACAAGGCCTATGTCGACAACGGCAACAAGCTGATCGCCGGCACCGAGTGGGAAAACAGATCGGTCGAAGACATCGTGACCGGCACATATCAGGCCGGTGCCGTGGCGCAGAACGGCATTTTCAACAATGCCTCGCAGCACTGGAACCATGCCCTGTTCTGGCAGATCATGGGGCCGGGCGAGGCCAAGACAATGCCCGGTGTGCTGGACAAGGCCCTGACCGAGGCCTTCGGTTCGGTGCAGAAGTTCAAGGATGATTTCGCCGCCGCCGGGGCCGGTCAGTTCGGCTCTGGCTGGGCCTGGCTGGTCAGGGACAAGGACGGGTCGCTGAAGGTCACCAAGACCGAGAACGGCGTGAACCCGCTGTGCTTCGGCCAGACCGCCCTTCTGGGCTGCGACGTGTGGGAGCACAGCTACTACATCGACTTCCGCAACCGGCGCCCGGCCTATCTGACCAATTTCCTGGAAAAACTGGTCAACTGGGACGCGGTCGCGGCCCGGCTTTAAAGGCTTTTTTCCAGCGCGGTGCGCGCAGCTTCGCGCACCGCAAGCGGTACCTTCTCCGAGTCCGCAATAATGGTTAATGCTTTGTTTCTCTGACCCGCGGCAAGGATTGAGCGGGCGTGTGAGACACGCGATCTGCAAGCCTTTGATGTGAAATCTTCTTTCTCTTGCAGGTCGGCGGCTGCCCCAGCAATGTCACTGTCTCCTTCGAAAAGGGGAAGGTGTCTGACAAAGCATGCATACCCGACCGAATGCAGCTTACGGATGAGGGAGGCATTGGAATCATTCTGAAAGTTCATTTCAGGGCGTCCCGAAGCAGGGATGACAAAGTTTCGATACTGTCGACCAGGATTGAATAACTCCGGATCGGGTTTTCTGCAAACCCTTCGTCGATAACGTGGTCCATCAATTTGACAAGCGGGGTCCAGTAACCGCCGGTGTTCAGCAGGTAGATCGGCTTGCGGTGCAGCCCGATCTGCCGCCAGGTCAGCACCTCGAAGAATTCGTCCAGCGTGCCGGCACCGCCCGGCAGGACAACGATGGCGTCCGAGTTCATGAACATCACCTTCTTGCGTTCGTGCATGTCCTCGGTGATCACCAGCGTTGTCAGGTCGCGCCGCCCCTGTTCGCGTGCCATCAGATGCGTGGGGATCACGCCCAGCGTGCGCGCCCCGGCCCCTTGGGCAGACCGCGCCACTTCGCCCATCAGGCCGACGTCGCCCGCGCCATAGACCAGACGCCAGCCTTCTGCCGCGATCAGCGCCCCCAGGGCGCGCGCCTCATCCGCATAGGCAGGACGCCCGCCGGGGCGTGAACCGCAGAACACACAGACAGATCGAAGCGGGGTCATGGCGGGGCGACTTCCTGAAATCAGTTGCGTTGCCCCCAGATATCGGGGTTTCTGTGACAAGGACAAGCACGGGCCGGCACAGGCCCGGCGATGACAGCGGCAGGGGAGCCCGCATGACGGCGTGGAAAGACGGGGGCAGCAGCGCGCGCGCCCTGTGGATCGGGGGTGGGGCTGCGGTGGCCGCAGCGGCCGCAGCCGCCCTGTGGATGGGGCTGACCGGGCCTGCGCCTGCCCCTGCGCCTGCCGTGACGGCCCCCCAGACGGCCGCAACCCCGGCCCCCGCCGCGACTGCACCCCCCGCGCCCGCTGCCACCGCAGCCCCGGCCCCTGCCGCGACCGCAACCCCGGAACCCGCTGCCACCGCAGCCCCGGCCCTAGCCGTGACGGAGACCCAGAAGGCCGCAGCCCCGGCCCCTGCCGTGACGGAGACCCAGACGGCCGCAGCCCCGGCCCCTGCCGCGACTGCACCCCCGGAACCCGATGTCGCCGCCGCCCCGGCCCCGGAACCCGATGCGGCTGCAAATCCTGCCGCCGAAAGCGCCGCTGACGCGCCGGACCCCGGCCCCGCCGCTGCGGAACCTGCCTTGCCCGGCTTTGATGTCGTGCGCGTTTCGCCCGCAGGTGATGCCGTGATCGCGGGTCGGGCAGAGCCGCGCTCGGCGGTTCTGGTTCTGGTCGATGGGGCGCAGGCGGCCAGCACCACGGCGGATGCGCAGGGCAAGTTTGTGTCCCTGTTCACCCTGCCGCCCGGTGCGGTGCCGCGCATCGTCACGCTGCAATCGGTGCTGGCGGACGGGCGGACGCTGACCTCGTCCGAGTCTGTGATCCTTGCCCCCACAGCGCAGGCGCCGCCCGCCGCCCTGGCCGATGCCGCTGACCCGGCCGCCGCTGCCCCAGACCCCGCCGCCGAAGTCGGGACGGCAGAAAAGGCCACCACCCCCCCGGCGGAGTCCGCCGCCGGAACGGTTGCGGCGGCAGATCCGGCAGCCGCCGCCCCGGCACCCGCTGCCCCTGCGCCTGCCGCCCCCGCACCCGCCGCCCCGGCACCTGCCACCGAAGAGGCGTCCGCTGCTGCGCCTGAACCTGCCCCCCAGGCGGCGCTGTTGCTGGGTGAAGGCGGGGTCAGGGTGCTGCAAGCCGCCGGCGGCGAGGATATTGACCCGCGCAATGTCACGATTGACGCCATCTCGTATTCGGCCGGGGGGGATGTGCAGCTGACGGGTCGCGGGCAATCCGGGGGATTTGTGCGCCTTTACCTTGACAACCAGCCGCTGATGGATACCGGGGTCGCGCCGGACGGGACCTGGGGCGCAACACTTCCCGCCGTGGCGGCCGGCAAGTACCTTTTGCGCGCCGACCAGCTTGATGCGCAGGGCAAGGTGCTGTCGCGCTATGAAACGCCCTTTCAGCGCGAATCGCCCGAAGTTCTGGCCGCCGCCGCACCGGACGGGGCCGATGCGCCGATGGCCGCCAAGATCACCGTCCAGCCGGGTTTCACGCTGTGGGGGATTGCCAGGCAGAACTACGGCAGCGGTCTGCTGTATGTGCAGGTCTACGAGGCGAACAGGCAGATGATCGGTGATCCTGACCTGATCTATCCGGGGCAGGTCTTCAACGTTCCGCTTCGCACACCGGTGCCGTAGGGGCGAATTGCCCTGACGCAGGGGACCGGCGGCAGGCCCGGACCCCGGTGTGGTCCAAGCTGCGGTCGCGCGGCAGGCAGCCGGTGGTCTGGCCCGGCCCGCGAAGGTCGGCCGTGCAGAAGACAGTGCGGGACGCGCGGCGTGACCGCGATCAGCCCGGCCCGGCCCAGGGCCGCCAGATGGAACGACAGCCGCAGCGGGGTCATCCCAAGATGCCGGCTGATCTGTCCGGCAGACAGCCCGGTTTCACCCAGGGCATCAGCAGGCAGACAAGGCACCCGCCGCCTGTCATTGGCAAGTGCCGCCAGGGCCGCCGGGACTTTACTTCGCTCCATGCTTCAAATACTGAAAATCGTTGAACAATCGACCGATACCCCAGGACCGTGCCCGGATCAGCGGCACCTCTGCGGGGGATGGTGCCGGGAAAGGGTCTTCGATGCGCAAGGCAACCACCGCCGCGACCGGCGCAGATGCGGCAGACCGGCCCACAAGCGGGATGCAGACCATCCGCCGGGTGCTGCCCTATCTGTGGCCTGACGGGCAGGCCTGGGTCAAGCGGCGCGTCGTGCTGGCGCTGATGGCGCTGGTGGCGGGCAAGCTGATCTCGGTCACCACGCCCTATCTCTACAAGGTCGCGGTGGACGCGCTTGCAAAGCAACAGCGCGACGATGCCTGGCTGCTGGTCTATGGCGCGGTCGGGCTGACGGTGGCATACGGTGTGGCCCGGCTTGGGGCGGTTGCCTTCAACGAATTGCGCGATGCGATTTTCGTGCGCGTCGGGCAAAGGGCGCTGCGGGCGCTCGCGCTGGAAACCTTTACCCATATCCACCGTCTGTCGATGCGCTATCACATCACCCGCAAGACCGGCGGGCTGAGCCGCGTGATCGAACGCGGGGTGAAGGGTGTCGATTTTCTGCTGCGCTTCATGCTGTTTTCCATCGGGCCGCTGATCCTGGAACTTTTGCTGGTGGCGGGCATCTTCTGGACGCTGTTCGGCTGGCAATACATGGCGGTCGTTCTGGTCACCGTCATGGTCTATATCGCCTTCACCTTCCGCGTCACCGAATGGCGCGTGAAGATCCGCCGCGAGATGAATGACCAGGACACCGATGCCAACCAGAAGGCCATCGACAGCCTGCTGAACTTCGAGACAGTGAAGTATTTCGGGGCCGAGGCGCGCGAGGCGCAGCGCTATGACGGTGCCATGCAACGCTATGAGACGGCTGCGGTCAAGACCGGCCTGTCTCTGAGTTTCCTCAACGGCGGGCAGGCCTTCATCATCAACACGGGTCTGATTCTGGTGATGGTCATGGCCGCCGTGGGGGTGCAGAACGGCACATTGACGGTGGGCGATTTCGTCATGGTCAACGCCTACATGATCCAGATCACCCTGCCGCTTGGGTTTCTGGGCACGGTCTACCGCGAAATCCGGCAGGCCCTGGTCGATATGGGGGATATGTTCGGCCTTCTGTCGCAGCCTGCCGAGGTTACCGACAAGCCGGGGGCCACGGCCCTGCGGGTGACGGCGGGCGAGATTGTGTTCGACGGGGTCGAGTTCGGCTACGAGGACAGCCGCCAGATCCTGAAGGGCATCTCGCTGCGCGCCGGACCCGGCGAGACGATTGCCCTTGTCGGCCCCTCGGGCTCTGGCAAGTCCACCATCGGGCGGCTTCTGTTCCGCTTTTACGATGTCACCGCCGGGGCGATCCGGATTGACGGCCAGGACCTGCGCGACGTGACGCAAGACAGCCTGCACGCGCAGATCGGGGTGGTGCCGCAGGATACGGTGCTGTTCAACGACACGGTCTATTACAACATCGCCTATGGCAACCCCGATGCCGGGCAAGACGCGGTTGAGGCGGCCGCACGGGCCGCAAAGATTCATGACTTCATCCTGTCCCTGCCGGACGGTTACCGGACCACGGTCGGCGAACGCGGGCTGAAGCTGTCGGGGGGTGAAAAACAGCGCGTCGGCATCGCCCGCACCCTGCTGAAGAACCCGCCGATTCTGCTGCTGGACGAGGCGACCAGCGCGCTGGACACCCAGACCGAGCGCGACATCCAGGACAGCCTGAAGGCGATGGGGCAGGGGCGCAGCGTGATCACCATCGCGCATCGTCTGTCCACCATCGTTGATGCCGACCGCATCATCGTGCTGGAAGACGGCCATATCGTGGAAGAGGGGCAGCACGAGGCGCTTCTGGTCCGTGGCGGGCGCTATGCCGCGATGTGGGCACGCCAGTCATCGGAGGAAGAGGCCGCACGCGCCGCCTGAGCCAGACCGCCCGGTGCCGGGCCGGCCTTGGGGTGCCGGGGTTGCGCGGCGGGCGGCGCGCAAGTATGACACTGCAAAACCACGGAGGCCTGCGTGAGCAACCCGGAAAGTTTCATCGACGAAGTGACCGAAGAGGTTCGGCGCGACAAGCTTTTCGGCTATTTCCGCCGCTATGGCTGGATCGGGATCGTGTCGGTTCTGATGATCGTGGGCGGGGCGGCCTACCGCGAATACCAGCTTGCCGCGAAACAGGCCGGGTCCGAAGCCTTCGGCGATGCCGTGCTGGATGCGCTGGACCAGGATGACCCTGCCGCCCGCAGCACGGCCCTGGCCGCTGTTGAGGCGCCGGGCCAGCGGCGGGCCCTGCTGGGCCTGCTGCAATCAACTGACCCCGAAACCGACAAGGCCGCTGCACTGGCGGCCCTGACCCTGGTTGCCGGTGACGCGACGCTTCCCGCCAGTTACCGTGACCTGGCGGTTCTGCGCCGCGTGATCGTCGCCGGGGCGGACCTGCCCGCAGCCGACCGCCGCGCGCTGCTGGAACCCATCGCGGAACCGGGGCGGCCCTACCGCACGCTGGCGCTGGAACAGATGGCGCTGCTTCTGGTCGAAACCGGCGAAGCCGATGCCGCGATCACCGCGCTGGAGGCCCTGCGCCAGGATCAGCAGGCAACATCCGGCCTGCGCCGCCGGGCCGGGCAGATGATTGTCGCGCTGGGTGGAAAACCTGCAACCAACTGACGGGGCGCGCCCGTTCCGTCGCGGCGCCGGGGAGAGGAAGATGCGGAAGGCTCTGGTTGCGGGACTTGCCCTGGCTGGCCTGCTGGCAGGCTGCGCCGAACGGGAAGTGATCCTTCCGGGCGAACGCTTTGATGTCCGCACCCCGCTGGACGCCAGCATTCCGACGGAAGGCGCGCCTGCGCCGACAGACGGCGTCATCCAGAACCGCAGCGTCCCGATCAGCCTGCCATCCCCCGTCGTGAATGCCGATTGGACCCACCGGGGCAGCAATGCGCGCCACCTGGCCCCGCATGTGGCCCTGTCCGCACAGCCCGTCCGGGTCTGGACCGCCGGTATCGGTGAAGGCAACTCGCGCCGGAACCGGATATCCACGACGCCGGTCGTGGCGGGGGGGCGGGTCTTCACGCTGGATTCCCGCGCCACCGTTACGGCAACCTCGACGGCGGGTGCGACCCTTTGGCAGGTCAGTCTGGTGCCCGCGAACGACGACGGGTCCGAACTGTCGGGCGGCGG
Source organism: Rhodobacter sp. (assembly GCA_020250125.1). GTDB lineage: Bacteria > Pseudomonadota > Alphaproteobacteria > Rhodobacterales > Rhodobacteraceae > Aliitabrizicola. The sequence goes on along the minus strand of JADCEL010000025.1, from coordinate 57,867 downwards.
TCTGGCTTTTGGCGATGGCAAGGTTTTTGTCACCACCGTGTTCGGCGAATTGGTGGCGCTGGATCCGGCCACGGGTGCGATTGTCTGGCGGCAGCGCTTTCTTGCCCCGATCACCAGCGCGCCGACCGTTGCCGAGGGCATTGTCTATGTCGTCGGCGATGACAATTCGGCCTGGGCGGTGACCACCTCGGACGGGCGTCTGCGCTGGGAGATTCCGGCGGCACCCTCGACGCCCGGCCGGCTGGGCGGGGCAGGGCCGGCCGTCGCCGACGGTCTTGTTCTTCTTCCCTTCCCAAGCGGCCAACTGGTTGGCGCGCTGCGCAAGAGCGGCGTCGAAGTGTGGCGGGCCCCGGTGGCCGGCCGGCGTCTGGGCCGGGCCTATGGCATGGTTTCCGAAATCAGCGCCGATCCGGTCGTGGCCGGGCCTGTCACCTATGTCGGCAATGCCAGCGGACGCCTTGTTGCGCTGGATACCCGGTCGGGGGAACAGATCTGGGCCGCCGTCGAAGGGGCCACCACCACGGTGGCCGTCGGCGGCGGGTCGATCTTTCTGGTGAATGACGAGGCCCGCCTGCTGCGCCTTGATGCCGCCACCGGCGAGGTGATCTGGCAGGTTGAACTGCCCTATTTCGTCAACGACAGGCCCAACAGGCGCAAGGCGATTTTCGCCCATTACGGGCCGGTTCTGGCGGGGGGGCGGGTTGTCATCGCCTCGTCCGACGGGCTGCTGCGGTTCTTCAGCCCCACCGATGGCAGCCTTGCCGGATCGCTTGAGATACCGGGCGGAGCGGCGGCACCGCCCATTGCGGCGGGGGGTGCGGTTTACGTCGTCGGGGCGGAAGGGCAACTTCACGCTTTCCGTTAGGCGGCGTTGCGTGTAGGGCCATTCGCCTGACTGCCAAACCGGCCCGCGGAGGGCGTGATGAGCTTTACCCTTGCCATTGTCGGACGTCCCAACGTCGGCAAATCCACCCTGTTCAACCGGCTTGTCGGGCGCAAGGTGGCACTGGTTGATGACCAGCCCGGCGTTACCCGCGATCTGCGCGAGGGGGACGCCCGCATCCTTGACCTGCGCTTTACCGTGATCGACACCGCCGGGCTGGAAGATGTGACCGATGACAGCCTGCAGGGCCGGATGCGGCGGCTGACCGAACGCGCGGTGGACATGGCGGACGTCTGCCTGTTCCTGATCGACGGTCGCGTCGGCGTCACCGCCGCCGATCAGGTCTTTGCCGGGATTCTGCGCAAGAAGAATGCCCGCGTCATCGTCGGCGTGAACAAGTCCGAAGGCAAGGCGGGCGAATCGGCCGCGCTGGAGGTCTATGCGCTGGGTCTGGGCGACCCGCTGCGCCTGTCGGCCGAACATGGCGAAGGGATTGACGATCTGTACCATATCCTGCGCCCCATCGGCCAGGAATTTGCCGAGCGCGCCGCCCGGGATGCGCCGCAGGTCGATCTGGACCTGTCCGAAGACGAGGCCGGGGCCGGTGCCGATCCGGATGCCCACAGGCCCACTGAAAAGCGGCCGCTGCAGATTGCCGTCATCGGCCGCCCGAATGCGGGCAAGTCGACGCTGATCAACCGGATCCTGGGCCAAGAGCGGATGCTGACCGGCCCCGAGGCCGGCATCACCCGCGATGCAATCTCAATCCGGGCCGACTGGATGGGAACCCCGATCCGGATTTTTGACACCGCCGGGATGCGCAAAAAGGCGCGGATCAGCGACAAGGTGGAAAAGCTTTCCGTGGCCGACGGCCTGCGCGCGGTGCGCTTTGCCGAAGTGGTGGTCGTTCTTCTGGATGTCGGCACACCGTTTGAACAGCAGGACCTGCGCATCGCCGATTATGCCGAAACCGAAGGCCGCGCCGTGGTGATTGCCGTGAACAAATGGGATCTCGAGGGCGAAAAGCAGGAAAAGCTGGCCGAACTGCGCGAGATGTTCGAACGCCTGCTGCCGCAGCTGCGCGGGGCGCCGCTGGTCACAGTTTCGGCCAGGACGGGGCGCGGTCTGGACCGGCTCCATGCGGCGATCCTGAAGGCGCATGACATCTGGAACATGCGCATCCCGACGGCGCGGCTGAACACCTGGCTGGGTGCCATGACCGAGGCGCATCCCCCGCCCGCCCCCGGCGGACGGCGCATCAGGCTGCGCTACATGACCCAGGTGAAGACCCGCCCGCCGGGCTTTGTCGCGATGTGTTCGCACCCCGATCTTTTGCCCGAAAGCTACCGCCGCTACCTGGTCAACGGGCTGCGCGACCATTTCGACATGCCCGGCACGCCGATCCGCATCACCCTGCGCGGGCAGGGCGACAAGAACCCGTTCAAGGACCGCAAGTTCCACACCCCGTCCCGGCTGCGCAAGCATATGGAACGGAATACGGGCGAGTGACGCGGCGTTCAGAGGACCCGAAAGCAAACGTCCAGTGGACGTTTGCCGGGTCCGGTTGCCGAAGGGCGCAAGCCCGCAGGCAAGGGGCCTGCCGCGTGCGCCACGGCAGATAATCCGTCCGCGCCTGACTGGGCGGGCGCGAACGCGCCTGCCACGGGCAGGCAGGCGCGGACGGATTTGACGCGGGTCAAATCCGTCAAGAAGACAAGGGAATCAATGCTTTCTGGGGGAAGTTAAGGCGATCTGCCCTGCCGCACCCGCCAGGCTGCCGCCAGCATCACCGCGCAGCCCGCCGCAGCCAGCGCGGTGACCGCAAGGTTTTCCGCGCCGTTGCGCACACAGACGGCAACCAAAGCCCAGACCACAGTCAGCCCGTATTCCGGCGCCCGGCCCAGCCGCAGCTGCACCGATACCGCCAGCACCAGCACGCTGACCAGCAGGACCACCGCCGCGCCCGTGTCGGGCAGCCAGCCAAAGCCCGCCAGCAGCACGCCCAGCGACACGCCGGTGGCCGCACTCAGCCAGCCCGCATAGACCGCCAGCGGGGCCAGCAGCAGCCAGCGGTCAGGAACGCCGGGCGCGCGCAGCAGCGCCACCAGCGCGCCCGCCAGCATGACCGCAATCAGCACGCTGGCCCAGACCGGGTCGCGCACCGCGACGTAAAGCCACACCGCCCCGACCGCCAGCGACAGGATCAGGGGCGCGCGCACACCATCCCAGGTGGGATCATCCGCGCGCCGCCACAGACCGAACCCGGCATGCAGGACCAGCCACAGATAGATCAGCCCCCAGATGCCAAAGGCATAGCCCGCCGGCAGGATCGCCGGGGCGTCAAGGCGAACCGGAAACTGCGTTGCGTCATAGCCCCGGAAATCCGGCGTCAGCAGGGGCGACAGGCCAAAGGCCAGCGCCATCAGCAGCACAAGGACCGGCTTGGGGCGCAGCGCGGGGCCGGTCACTGCAACGTCCCGTCTGGCGCAATCCGTGTCTTGCCACCCAGATAGGGCACCAGGATGGGCGGCAGATCGACCGATCCGTCTTCCTGCTGGCCGTTTTCCAGCACCGCAATCAGCGTGCGCCCCACCGCCAGACCGGACCCGTTCAGCGTATGCACAAACTCCGGCTTGCCGCCTGCGGCGCGATAGCGCGCATTCATCCGCCGCGCCTGAAAATCGCCGCAGACCGATACGGAACTGATCTCGCGGTAGGTGTTCTGCCCGGGCAGCCACACCTCCAGGTCATGGGTCTTCTGCGCGCCAAAGCCCATGTCACCGGCGCACAGCAGCACGGTGCGATAGGGCAGGCCCAGCTTTTCCAGGATCGCCTCGGCGCAGCGCGTCATGCGGTCATGTTCGGCCAGGCTGGTTTCGGGCGTGGTGATGCTGACCATCTCGACCTTTTCGAACTGGTGCTGGCGCAGCATTCCGGCGGTATCCCGCCCCGCAGACCCGGCTTCAGAGCGGAAGCACTGGGTATGCGCGGTCATCCGGACCGGCAGTTGCGCCGCCTCCAGCACCTCGCCCGCGACGGTATTGGTCAGGGTCACTTCCGACGTGGGGATCAGCCACCAGCCATTGGTGGTCTGATAGCTGTCTTCGGCGAACTTCGGCAGTTGGTTGGTGCCGACCATCGCCTCTTCCTTGACCAGAACCGGGGTCCAGACCTCGGTCAGACCGTGTTCGGTGATATGCGTGTCCAGCATGAATTGCGCCAGCGCCCGGTGCAGGCGGATCACCGCGCCTTTCAGCACCACAAAGCGGCTGCCGGAAAGCCTGGCGGCGGTTTCAAAATCCATCCCCGGCTTTACGCCTGCGATGTCGAAATGTTCCTTCGGCGGAAAGGCGAAGGTGCGCGGGCTGCCCCAGCGGCGGAGTTCCACGTTACCCCCCTCGTCCGCGCCATCGGGCACGTCGGGATGCGGCAGGTTGGGAATGGTCAGAAGCGTGTCGCGCAACTGCATGTCCAGCGCCGCCGCCTGAGCCGCAAAGGCTTCTGCCGCCGCCTTGCTGTCGGCCACCCGCCCGCGCAGCGCCTGAAACGCCGCCTCATCACCCTGCGCCTTGGCAGCCCCTGCGTCTTTCGACAGGCTGTTGATCGCCGCCTTCGCCTCTTCCGCCTGCCGGATGGCCGTTCGCCGCGCCTCATCCAGCGCCAGAATCTCCGCCGACAGCCCGGACAGGCCCCGGCGCGCAAGGGCGGCGTCGAAGGCATCGGGGTTGTCGCGGATGGCGCGGATGTCATGCATGGGTCTGGGTCCTTTGCGGTCTTCGCGGCCCCATATGCCCGATTGCGCCTGTGGGTGGAAGGGGCACGCTGTGCAGGTGGTGGCGGCAAGGGGCGGGTTAGGGCCGCGCAGGCACGCCGCCTGCGCCTCCGGCCCGAACCGGCACCCGATCCGGCCCGGTATCGCATCGCCCCGGCGCTGCGGGCGGGATTTACTTCCGCCGACGCGGTTGACCCGCCCCGCCCCGCGCCACATATCCCGCCGACCCGTTGCCTTGCCATCCCCCGGCCCCGGCGATAGGGTGCGCCGCAATTCAGACCGGGGGCATCCCCCGGACCCGACCAACGAAAGGACGATGCATGTTCGTGACCCCCGCCTTTGCCCAGGCTGCCCCCGGCGGCGCGGCAGGTGCCTTTACCAGCTTTGTGCCGCTGATCCTGATCTTTGCGATCATGTATTTCCTGCTGATCCGTCCGCAGCAGAAAAAACTGAAGGAACACAAGGCTATGGTCGAGGCGCTGCGGCGCGGCGACCAGATTCTGACCCAAGGTGGCATCATCGGCAAGGTCGTGAAGGTGCAGGACGACGGGGTTCTGGAAGTCGAGATTGCCGAAGGTGTGAAGGTGCGCATGCCGCGCCATACCGTCGCCCAGGTGATGTCGAAAACCGAACCAACCGCCTGATCTTCCGCGATCCCTGACCCCGGACCTGCCCGATGCAAACGCCGCTGTGGAAGACCATCCTGATCTGGGGCATCTGCGCCGCAGGTCTGCTTTTTGCGCTGCCGAACCTGTTCTACACCAGGGTCGAGCAGCACAATGACGCGCTGCGCGCGGTTGAACTGGCCGGGGCGGCAACCCCGGATCAGGACGCGGCGATTGCACAGTGGCCCAACTGGCTGCCCTCGGGTCTGGTGAACCTGGGCCTTGATCTGCGCGGTGGCGCGCATCTGCTGGCAGAAGTGCAGGTGGCGGATGTCTACAAGGACCGCATCGATGGCCTGTGGCCCGATGTGCGCGATGCCCTGCGCAGTGAACGCGATGCGGTGGGCAATGTCCGTCGCGAGCCGTCCGAACCCGGTGTGCTGAAGGTCAAGATCGGCAATCCGGCCAATATGGCCAGGGCGGTTGAACTGGTGCGCGCCCTGGCCCAGCCGGTGGTGACGCTGACCGGCGTCGGCCAGACCGATATCGAGGTGGCGGGGGCGGGCGACATCATCACCGTGCAACTGTCCGAGGCGGAGCGGGCCGCAACCGACAGCCGCACCATCCAGCAGTCGCTGGAAATCATCCGCCGCCGCGTGGACGAGGTGGGCACCCGCGAACCGACGATCCAGCGCCAGGGCACCGACCGCATCCTGATCCAGGTTCCCGGCATCGGATCGGCGGCGGAACTGAAGGCGCTGATCGGCACCACGGCGCGGCTGACCTTCAACCCGGTGCGCGGGCGCACGGCGGATCAAAACGCCGATCCCGGCGCGCGCAACGTGCTGCTTCCAGCGGCCGACGAGCCGGGCATGTTCTATATCATCGAACAGACCCCGGTGGTGTCCGGCGAAGACCTGGTCGATGCCCAGCCCGCCTTTGATCAGAACGGCCGGCCTGCCGTGAACTTTCGCTTCAACCCCTCGGGCGCGCGGCAGTTCGGCGATTACACGGCGGCCAACATCGGGCAGCCCTTCGCCATCGTTCTGGATGACGAGGTGATTTCCGCCCCCGTGATCCAGTCGGCGATTCCGGGCGGATCGGGCATCATCACCGGCAGTTTCACCATCGAGGAAAGCACTGATCTGGCCGTGCTGTTGCGCGCCGGGGCATTGCCGGCAGAGCTGATCTTTCTGGAGGAACGCACCATCGGCCCGGAACTGGGCCAGGACAGCATCGATGCGGGCCGGGTCGCCGCCATCATCGCGATGATTGCCGTGTCGCTGTTCATGTTCGCCAGCTACGGCCTGTTCGGCCTGTTTGCCAATATCGCGCTGGCCATCAACATGGGCCTGCTGTTCGGGGCGCTGTCGATGATCGGCGGCACGCTGACCCTGCCCGGCATCGCCGGCATCGTGCTGACCATCGGCATGGCGGTGGATGCCAACGTTCTGGTCTTCGAGCGGATCCGTGAGGAGTTGCGCGGCCAGAAGAACCCGGTGCGCGCCATCGAGATCGGCTATGAACGGGCAATGTCCGCCATTGTCGATGCCAACCTGACCACATTGATCACCGCCGCCGTTCTGTTCTATTTCGGCGCGGGTCCGGTGCGCGGATTTGCCGTGACCCTGGCCCTTGGGATTATCACCTCGGTCTTCACGGCGCTGCTTGTAACCAAGCAGCTGATCGCACTCTGGTACGGCTGGCGCCGTCCCAGGACCATCACGGTTTAAGGAAGACGGATATGGCATGGCGTCTGCGGCTTGCCCCTGAAAAGACCAACATCGATTTTTTCCGCTATCAGTGGCTGACCTTCGGCGGGTCGGTCGCCCTGATGCTGGTGGCCTTTCTGGCCTGGGGCGTGATGGGGTTGAATTATGGCATCGACTTCAAGGGCGGCACCACGATCCGCACCGAATCCTCAACGCCCGTCGACATCGGGGTCTATCGCGGGGCTTTGGCACCGCTGCCGCTTGGCGATGTATCCATAACCGAGGTGTTCGACCCCGGCTTTGCGCCCGACCAGCACGTGGCGATGATCCGGATATCGGCGCTGGACAATACCCAGTCGGTGACACCCGAGGTGATCCAGCAGGTGGAAGATGCGCTGGTCGCGGTCGATCCGGCGATCACCTTTACCTCTGTCGAATCGGTTGGCCCGAAGGTTTCGGGCGAGTTGGTGTGGTCTTCGATCCTTGCGGTGGCGATCACCAGTGTCGGGATACTGGTGTATATCTGGCTGCGCTTTGAATGGCAGTTCGCCCTGGGCGGCGTACTGGCGCTGCTGCATGACGTCTTCATCACCATCGGCATCTTTGCAGTGTTTCAATTGAAGTTCGACCTGACGATCATCGCGGCCCTTCTGACCATCCTGGGATATTCGATCAACGATACGGTCGTGGTGTTCGACCGGCTGCGCGAGAACCTGGTGAAGTACAAGACCATGCCGCTGCGCGACGTGATGAACCTGTCGGTGAACGAGACACTCAGCCGCACGCTGATGACATCGATCACCACGCTGATCGCGGTGGGATCGATGATGGTTTTCGGCGGGGACGTGATCCGCGGCTTCAGCTTTGCCATCTTCATGGGTGTTCTGCTGGGCACCTATTCCTCGGTCTATGTCGCCAAGAACATCGTGCTGATGATCGGCCTTGACCGCAGCGACAAGCCAAAGTCGGACAAGGGCAACCAGTTTGCCGGGATCGATGCCTGAACCGCAGGGGGGGGCTGATGCGCCTGACCGAAATCACCTATTCCGAAGCCCGGCCGATTGACGGCTATGGGCCGGGGTTCTTCCGGGTCGGCGGGCGGGTGATGCAGGGGGCGGTGCTGGTTTCGCCCCGGTCGTCGCAGGGCTGGGGCGGGCTTGACGATGCGGCAACGCCTCTGGCGCTGGCCGACAGGATTGACGTGCTGTTTGTCGGCACCGGGGCCGAGATTGCCCATCTTCCGGCCGGTTTCCGCCGCACCCTGGAAGAGGCCGGGATCGGGGTTGAGGTGATGAATTCCCCTGCGGCGTGCCGCACCTATAACGTGCTTCTGTCCGAAGGCCGCCTGATTGCCGTGGCGCTTTTGCCGGTCTGACCCCTTGCCTGCGCCCGGCTTTCCGCCGGGGCAGGCCGGGCACAATGAAGGCATCCGTTTCGCATGACCCGCCGCATCATCGCCTGCCCCGTTCCCGTTGCCCCGTCGGCTGATCGGGGTGCGTTGTGGAGCTGACCGTCACCGATCTGGCCTGCGCGCGGGGCGGGGTCACCGTGCTGGCGGGCGTCAGCCTGACGCTGCCGGCGGGGCGCGCCCTGGTTCTGCGCGGCCCGAACGGCATCGGCAAGACCACCCTGCTGCGCACGGTCGCAGGCTTGCAGCCTGCGGTGTCGGGCCGCGTCCTGGCTGCCCCGGAAAGCCTGACCTATGCCGCCCACGCCGACGGGCTGAAGGCGGCCCTGACCACGCGGGAAAACCTGGCCTTCTGGGCCGCAATCCACGGTCAGGGGGGCGTGGAGGACGCCCTGACGGCGCTGAACCTGACCGGGCTGCAGGACCGGCCGGCACAGCACCTGTCCGCCGGGCAGAAACGCCGCCTGGGCCTGGCGCGCCTGCTTGTCACGGGGCGGCCGGTCTGGCTGCTGGATGAGCCGACCGTTTCGCTGGACGCCGCTTCGGTCGCCCTGTTTGGGCAAGTGCTGCGCGGGCATCTGGCAAAAGGCGGGGCGGCCCTGATCGCCACCCATGTCGATCTGGGGCTGGACGAGGCCGGCGTGCTGGACCTGACCGGGTTCCGGGCGCAAAGCCGCAGCCTTGGCGGCGTCTTTGACGAGGTCTTTGCATGACCGCCCTGCTGCTGCGCGATTTGCGCCTGGCCACGCGGGCCGGGGGTGGTTTCGGCCTTGGGCTGGCGTTCTTTCTGCTGGTGGCGGTGCTGGTGCCGCTGGGGGTCGGGCCGGAACCCGCCCTGCTGGCGCGGATTGCGCCCGGCATCCTGTGGGTCGGGGCCCTGCTGGCCTGCCTTTTGTCGCTGGACCGGATTTTCGCGCTGGATTTCGAAGACGGGTCGATGGACCTTCTGGCCATTGCGCCCATTCCGCTGGAAGGGGTGGTTGCGGTCAAGGCGCTGGCGCATTGGCTGGTGACGGGCCTGCCGCTGACCCTGCTGTCGCCGGTGCTGGGCGTGCTATTGAACCTGCCCGGCCCGGGCTATGTCTGGCTGGTGCTGTCGCTGGCGCTGGGAACGCCGGCCCTGTCCTTGATCGGGGCCTTTGGTGCGGCGCTGACGGTGGGTTTGAAGCGGGGCGGGCTGCTTTTGTCGCTGCTGGTGCTGCCGCTTTACGTGCCCACCCTGATCTATGGTGCCGAAGCGGTGCGGCGCGGCGTGGACGGGCAGGGCGCGCCAACGGCTTTGCTGCTGCTGGCCGGCATCACCGCCGGGGCGGCGGCCCTGCTGCCCTTTGCCGCGGCTGCGGCAATCCGCGTCAATCTGCGGTGAGACATCCATGTTAACACGTAAGCATAATCCGAAGGGAGCCTAGCTGACCCGCATGTCATTCTGGGAATACGCAAATCCAAGGCGGTTCATGCAGACCTCTGCCCGTCTGCTTCCCTGGCTGGCGGGGCTGTCCGTCCTGTGCCTGACGGCGGGCGGCATCTGGGGCTTTTTCTTTACGCCGGATGACTTCCGCCAGGGGTCCACCGTGAAGATCATCTATCTTCATGTGCCCGCCGCCATGATGGCGATCAATGGCTGGATCATGATGCTGGTCACCTCGCTGATCTGGCTGATCCGGCGTCATCATGTGTCGGCGCTGGCGGCAAAGGCGGCAGGCCCGGTCGGGCTGACGATGACCGTGATCGCGCTGGTCACCGGTGCGCTTTGGGGGCAGCCGATGTGGGGCACCTGGTGGGCCTGGGACCCAAGGCTGACCTCCTTCCTGATCCTGACCCTGTTCTATCTGGGCTACATCGCGCTGTGGTCGGCGGTGGAAGACCCCGACACGGCGGCGGACCTGACCAGCGTGCTGTGCATTGTCGGCTCGGTTTTTGCGGTGCTGTCGCGCTATGCGGTGAATTTCTGGAATCAGGGGCTGCATCAGGGTGCCTCGCTGTCGCTTGACAAGGAAGAGAATGTCGCAGACGTGTTTTACCTGCCGCTGCTGGTCTGTATCGCGGGGTTTGTGCTGCTGTTTGTCACCCTGGTGCTGCTGCGCACCCGGACCGAGATTCGCGCCCGCCGCCTGCAATCGCTTCTGGCGCGGGAAAGGATGGCCTGATGCCCGATCTTGGCAAATACGCTGTGGCCGTGCTGGGGTCCTATGGGGCGACGGTCTTTCTTCTGGCCGTCCTGGTAGGTGTCAGCCTGTGGCGCAGCGCCCGGATGCGTCGCGCTTTGCGCGAGGTGGAGGCCCGTCAGGGAACGACCCATGGTTAGACCCCTGATGCTGGCCCCCCCGCTGATCTTCGCCGGACTTGCCGTCTTGTTCTTCGTCGGGATGCAGCGCAGCGATCCGGATCAGTTGCCCTCTGCCATCGAAGGGCGCGGGGCGCCTGCCGTGCAGGTCGCGGCCCTGGGCACCGGGCCTGCGCTTGGCGATGCCATGCTGCGTGAACCGGGCGTGAAGCTGGTGAACTTCTGGGCCAGCTGGTGCGCGCCCTGCCGCGCAGAGCATCCGGTGCTGAAGGCCCTCGCGGCAGAAGGCGTGACGATCCTGGGGGTCAACTACAAGGACAGGCCCGAGGCAGCCCTGCAGTTTCTGGAGGAACTGGGCAACCCCTACGCCGCCATCGGGGCCGATGACAGCGGCCGCATGGGGCTGGACTGGGGGCTGTATGGCGTGCCGGAAACCTTTGTGATCGATGGTGACGGCAAGGTCATCCTGCGCCACGCCGGACCAATCACGGCGGGTATTCTGGAAGAGCGGATTCGCCCGGCCCTTGCAGCAGCAGCGGCGGGCGGCTGATGCGGGCTTCTGCGGCTGTCGTGGTCTTTGCGGCCTGTCTGCCGGCCACAGCCCCATTGGCCAAGCCCGGCACGCCGGGGCCGCATTACTTTGCCGGAACCTTCGAGCGTGTCGGGCGGGCGGGGGGCACCGATCCGGCCCTGCTCGATGACCGGGTGACGATCACGCCGCAGGGGCAGGCCGTGGTGATCGAAAGCTGTGCGGGTCCGGACATGCTGATGGACTTCGGCCCGGCGTTCGAGCTGGAGAACCTGATGACCGGCAGCATGGGCATGGTCCCGGTTGAGTGTCTGTTCCATAACAACGGCTACAACCGCCCCCTGCTGACCTGCCGCGCTGAAGACGGGGCGGTTTTCACGCTGTGGCCCGTCAGTGGCCCTGACGCCGGTGTGCCGCTGGACTGCGGGGGGTGAGGGCCGCCCGGACGATCTGCCAGTGGCATTTCGAAAAACACCGTCGCAGACATCGTCTATCGGCACAGGCACATCTTATGACACGACTTAGAAAAGCTCTTCTGGTTTGCGCGATGTCCGCCATAGCGCTGTTTCTCGCAGCCTGTGCTTTTTACAAGCCACTGCGCGTCCTCACTCCTGAAACCTTCGGCCTGACCTGCATCACCACTGACCTGTGCGTCGAGGATACCTCCACCGTCGCCGAGGCGACCCGGCTCAGGGACGAGGCTTTAATTTTTGTTGCCGCAAATGTAGGCCCCATTGATCAACCACCGCGTGTTCTGTTTTGCAGCTCGGAAGACTGCTTTGCCCGTTTCGGAAATCCAGCTGTGGCTGCCCTGTATTTCTGGGGTCTCGATACCCTGCTCATCAACGATAAATGGTGGCAAGACTACATCCTGCGTCACGAGCTGATCCATCATTGGCAGGTCGAGCAGTTCGGTCTCGTCCAGGCCAGCCTGTTGCCGCGATGGTACATCGAGGGCATGGCCTATTCCATCAGCCAAGATCCCAGAAACCCGTTGCCACGAAAGGATATTCAGGCCTGGCGCGATCAATTCAACACATGGATGGAACAGGGCAACGAGTGGCGCCAACCACCCCGACAACAGGGCTTGTGATACGATATGGCCCCTGCCTTCGCAGCGGCGGGCGCGCAGGCAGAAGAGTTTCCCGCCTTTCGGTCAGCCAGCCCCTGCGGCCGGCCCTTTTCCGGCACCCGCCTCAAGACGCCTTCGCCAGATCGCGCAGCACATAATGCAGCACCCCGCCGTGTTCGACATATTCGATCTCGATTTCGGTATCGATCCGGCATCTGATCTGGATGGTCCGCTGGTTGCCGTTCGCAGAGGTGATGGTGCAGGGCACCAGGCTGAGCGGTTTCAGATCGCCCTCCAGCCCGCTGATCGACACGGTTTCTGCCCCTGTCAGGCCCAGCGTCCTGCGCGTGTCGCCCCCGGTGAACTCGAACGGAATCACCCCCATCCCCACCAGGTTGGAGCGGTGGATCCGCTCGAAGGATTCGGCGATCACCGCCTTGACCCCCAGCAGCGCCGTGCCCTTGGCCGCCCAGTCGCGGCTGGAGCCTGCCCCATATTCGATGCCGCCAAAGATCACCAGCGGCACCCTGGCGGCCTGCCAGGCCATCGAGGCATCGAAGATCGAGGTCTGCTGCCCGTCCGGCCCCAGCGTATAGCCGCCTTCGACCCCGTCCAGCATCTCGTTGCGGATGCGGATGTTGGCGAAGGTGCCACGCATCATCACCTCATGGTTGCCGCGCCGCGCGCCGTAGGAGTTGAACTCGCGCAGCGGCACCTGCCGGTCAATCAGATAGCGGCCCGCCGGGGTCTTTTCCTTGAACGATCCTGCCGGGCTGATGTGGTCGGTGGTGATCATGTCGCCCAGAAGCGCCAGAATCCGCGCGCCTTCGATGTTGCGGATCACGCCGGGGTCACGCGCCATGCCCCGGAAATAGGGCGGGTTCTGGATATAGGTGGATGCCGCCGGCCAGTCATAGGTTTCGCGCCCGGTCGTCTGCACCGCCTGCCATTTCGCGTCGCCCTTGAAGACATCCGCGTATTTCTTCAGGAAAGCCTCGCGAGTGACGGTTCTGTCCACCAGTTCGGCAATCTCCTGATTGGTGGGCCAGATATCCCTGAGGAAGACGGGCCTGCCGTCGCTGGACATGCCGAGGGGTTCCGTCGTCAGGTCGATGTTCATGTCGCCGGCCAGCGCATAGGCCACCACCAGCGGCGGCGAGGCCAGATAGTTGGCGCGCACATCGGGCGAGATCCGCCCCTCAAAATTGCGGTTGCCCGACAGCACGGCAGCCGCCACCAGATCGCCCTCGGCAATCGCCGCCGAAATTTCGGGCTGAAGCGGGCCGGAATTGCCGATGCAGGTGGTGCAGCCATAGCCCACCAGGTTGAAGCCAAGGGCATCAAGGTCTTCCTGCAGCCCGGCGGCGTTCAGATATTCGCTGACCACCTGGCTTCCGGGGGCGAGCGAGGTTTTGACCCAGGGCTTGCGCGTCAGCCCCAGCGCGCGGGCCTTGCGTGCAACCAGCCCGGCCCCGATCATCACATAGGGGTTCGAGGTATTGGTGCAGGAGGTGATCGAGGCGATCACCACCTTGCCCGATGACATGGTGTAGCTTTCGCCCTTCACCGGCACCTCAACCCCCGCCGGGCGCTTGAAGCCGGCCTCCATTTCCCGCGCGAAGGATGCCTTTGCCTCGGTCAGCGGCAGGAAATCCTGCGGGCGCTTGGGGCCGGAAATGGCCGGGACAATCTCTGCCATATCCAGATGCAGGGTGTCGGTGTAGATCGGGTCATAACCCGCATCCCGCCACAGGCCATTCGCCTTTGCATAGGCTTCGACCAGCGCGATACGCCCCTCATCCCGCCCTGTCTGGCGCAGATAGCGCAGCGTTTCGCCGTCAATCGGGAAGAAGCCGCAGGTGGCCCCGTATTCGGGGGCCATGTTGGCAATGGTCGCCCGGTCTGCCAGCGGCAGCCGGTCCAGCCCTTCGCCGTGGAATTCCACGAACTTGCCGACCACGCCTTTCTTGCGCAGCATCTGCACGACCTTCAGCACCAGATCGGTGGCCGTGGTACCTTCACGCATCGCCCCGGTCAGCCGGAAACCCACCACTTCCGGGATCAGCATCGACACCGGCTGGCCCAGCATTGCCGCCTCTGCCTCGATCCCGCCGACGCCCCAGCCCAGAACGGCCAGGCCGTTGACCATGGTCGTGTGGCTGTCGGTGCCCACCAGGGTATCGGGATAGGCCACCTGGTGCCCGTGCTGATCGGCGTCGGTCCAGACGGTCTGCGCCAGATATTCCAGGTTGACCTGGTGGCAGATGCCGGTGCCCGGCGGCACCACGCGGAAATTGTTGAACGCCTTCTGGCCCCATTTCAGGAAGGCATAGCGTTCCATGTTCCGCTCATACTCGCGGTCCACGTTCATCTGAAAGGCGCGCGGCGTGCCGAATTCGTCGATCATGACCGAATGGTCGATCACCAGATCGACCGGGTTCAGCGGATTGATCTTCTGCGCATCCCCCCCCAGCCCCAGAATGCCGTCGCGCATCGCCGCAAGGTCGACCACGGCCGGAACGCCGGTGAAATCCTGCATCAGGACACGGGCCGGGCGATAGGCGATCTCGCGCGGGTTGCGGCCGCCCTTTTCGCCCCATTCGGCAAAGGCGCGGATATCGTTCACCGTCACGGTCTTGCCATCTTCGAACCGCAGCATGTTTTCCAGCACCACCTTCAGCGCGGCGGGCAGGCGGGCAAAGGCCCCCAGTCCGGCGGCTTCGGCGGCGGGGATCGAATAATAGGCAAAGGTCCGGCCGCCTGCGGTCAGGGTCTTGCGGGTTTTCGTGCTGTCATGTCCGACGGTTACGGTCATTCTTGCCTCCTGGCTGTGACGCGGGCGGGGAAGGGTGCAAAAGAGTCGCGATATTGGTATGCAATTGTATGCCGAAAATCCAGTCCCTTTGCGCCCGAAGGGCCGACAGATCACAGCCTGGCATGGAAACCCTCGCAATTCATTGATTGGCGGATGCCGGACCAGATGGCTAGAACGAACCCCAGCCGAAGACAGGATGTACCCCATGCGACGGATCGTCAGCGCCACGTTCGGACTGTGCCTTGCTGTCGCGGGCATGGCCGTGGCGCAGCCGGCGTCACGGTCTGCGGTGGTGGTCGAACTGTTCACCTCGCAGGGCTGCGCATCCTGCCCGCCTGCGGATGATTTCTTTGCGGACCTGGTCAGCGACCCGGATGTGATCCCGCTGGCGCTGCATGTCGACTACTGGGATTACATCGGCTGGCCGGACAAATTCGCCGATCCGGCATTCACCGACCGGCAGAAGGCCTATGCCCGCATGGCCGGCAGCCGGATGATCTACACCCCGCAATTGATCGTCGGCGGTCTGGACCAGGTCAAAGGCAATCAGCCGGCCGAGGTTGAGGCGCTGATCCGCCGCCACCTTGACGCGGCCCGGGCGGTGACGCTGACACTGGAACGCCAGGGGGACCAGATCGTGATCCGCGCCGTGTCGCAGCGGGCCTTTGCAGAACCGGTGCGGGTGCAGCTGGTGCGCTTCCGCCCGGAAGAGACCGTGGTGATCGAACGCGGCGAGAATGCGGGGCGGACGGTGACCTACCGCAACATCGTCACCTCCTGGCAGGCGCTGGGGGACTGGACCGGTGAGACGCCGCTTGACCTGCAAGCACAGGCGCCGGGTGTGGACCCGACCGTGGTGATCTTGCAGGAATCCGGCCCTTCGGCCATTCTTGCGGCGGCGCGGATCGACTGATCACGCCTTCCAGCGGCGGTGGATCCACAGCCATTGGTCCAGATGCTGGCGCACCAGAGCCTCGAGATTGTCGTTCAGGGCCTGGGTCATCGCCTCGGGCGTGCCGGGCGGAATGGGGGATTCGACCACGATCTGGAAATCGAGGCCGTTTTCAAGGCGGATGGCATAGATCGGGATCAGCAGCGCGTCATATTTGATCGCCATTTCGGCGGCCGACAACGCGGTCAAGGCATCATGCCCGAAAAAGGACAGCCGCGCGCCATGGCCGATGTGCTGGTCGATCAGCAGGCCCAGCATCCCGCCGCCGCGCAGGAAGCGGATCATCCCCGCCATGCCGCGCTTGTCACGGGGAAACAGCGGCGTTCCCAGTTTGGAGATTGCCGCCACGTAATGTTCGTTGAAATAGGGGTTCATCATCGGGCGGTACAGGCCGCCAAACGGGTAGCCGCGCCGGATCAGCGCGGCGCGGCCCGCATCATGGTTGCCGATATGCCCTGAAACGACGATGACCGGGCGCCTGGCGGCAATCGCCCTGTCAAGGTCCTCGAGGCCGGGGCCGGACAGCGGGTGCTTCATGGCCCGTTCGATCAATTCCTCGCCGGAATACATCTCGATCAGGGTGCGGCCTGCGTTGTTGGGGACGGCCCGGCTCAGGCGCCTTACTTCTGCTTCCGGCAGGTCGGGCAGGATTTTCGCCAGATTCTCGCGCACGCGCCGGTCGTACCCCGCCAGCGGGCCGATAACCCGGCCCAGCAGCCAGCCGCACAGCCTGACCCGCCAGGTGTAGGGCAGGCACAGCAGAACCCAGATCACGCCGCGCAGCGCCCGATCCTGCAGCCGCAGGCCCGGCTTGAAGGACTTGGCTTTTGTCATCCTGCCTCGTTCGGCGCACCGGTGCGTGGGGGCCGTGTTTCCTGCCGCCACACATAAAGCCCGGCCGAAACGATCACAAGCGCACCCAGAAGGGTGGCGGGGTCGGGGTAGTCACCGTAAAGCACGATCCCCCAGCCGATGGCAAAAAGGATGCCCGCATAGGCGAACGGTGCCACTGCCGCCGCCTCGGCCACAGAGAAGGACCGGATGATGCACAACTGGGCGACGGTGCCCAGCACCCCAAGGGCTGCAAACCGCCAGAGATCGGCAGGATCAATATCGACCCACAGGACGGGCAGGGTGACGCCGCTGGCCAGCGTCCCGAAACCCGCAGTGTAAAGCATCGATGTCCAGGGTGTTTCGAACGGGCCGACCCGGCGGGTGATCAGCGCGCTGCCCGCATAGCACACGGCCGCCGCAATCGGCAGCAGCGCGGGCAGGGTCAGCACACCGGACCCGGGCCGGATCACGATCATCGCGCCGATCATTGCCAGAACGACGCCGAACAGCCGGTCGCGCCCCAGCCGTTCGCCCAGGAACAGGGCGGCCCCCAGCGTGATCAGCACAGGGTTGATGTCGGTCAAAGCCTGCGCCTCGGCCAGTCCGATATAGGTCAGGCTGGCAAAGAACAGGACGACGGTGGCGAATTGCAGCACTGCCCGCGCCAGGTGCAGACCGGCAAAGCGGGTACGCAGCGCCGGCCCGGTCGCGCCGCGCAGGATCAGCAGCACCAGCACGATCTGCCCCGCAAAGCGGAAGAAGACCACCTGAAACACCGGATACCCCCCCACCAGACCCTTTGCCACGGCATCCATCGTGGTGAAGAACAGCACCGCGACCACCATCAGAAGAATACCGCGCGCCGTGTGGGTTGCTGCGGCGGCGGGAAGGGGCAAGGGCATGAAGAGGGTCCGATCCGAAGACGGGGGAACCCTAGAATGCAGGCATCGCCGGGACAAGGGCCGGCCGTGCGCGGGTAGCCGTCAATCTTCCGCAGGCACCACAAAGGCCAGTTCGCCCGTAGCCTCAAGTTCCCGGATCGCGGTGATGATCGCACCCTGTGCTTCTTCGGCGTCCTTTTCCCTGACCGCACCGCGCTCCGCCACCTCGTCGCGGATCGATTGCGCCAGACGCTGGGACAGGTTTTCCAGAAGGAAGGTGGCGGCGGCGGCAAGTTCGTCTGTCGTTGCCCCGGCTATGGCGGTGACCAGCACCGCCTGATCGACAACGCGGACGATCTTCGGCACATCGCGCCCCGCGATCCGGTGCGGGAGATGAACGAAGGTGAAGATGGCGCGCCGCACCTTCCGGGCGAACTCCGCATCGGTTTCGTCCAGACCCTTGAGAACTTCATCCCGCGTCGCCGCCGCAGTGACATTCAGGATCGCCCCCACGCGTTCCACCGGCCCGGTTTCAAAGGCGCGGGCAGGCTGGGTGTCCAGCTGGGCCGCCAGCGACTGGCCGATGCGCCGCACCGTTTCGGGGTCAACATTGCCGGTCTGGGACACCGCATAGGCGACGCGGCGCGCCTTGTCGCCGGGCAGCCGGCCCAGCAGGCTGGCGGCCTTTGGGATGGGCAGCTTCGAGAGCATGACGGCCGCCACCTCTTCGCTTTCCTCTTCCAGAACCGGCAGCAGACGGTCTTCTTCCAGCACCATGATCCGGTCCCACGGGTCTGCCTTGCCCGAGGCACCTGCCAGGCGCCGCAGCCGGTTGGCGGCGGTCGTGCTGATATGCCCGTCCATCATCGTCAGCGCGCCTTCGATCCCGCCGGGAAAGGACAGGCCCACCTGTTCGAGTTCATTCAGGAATTCTTCCACCACCGCGCCCAGCGTGGTGCGGTCCACAAGGCGCATCCGGCCGATCTGTTCGGTAAGGGCTGCCTGCATGTGCTCGGGCAGGGACGACAGGGGCAAAGACGCACCTTCGGCCAGCAGCAGCCGCACAATGACAGCGGCCTTGACACGTCCGGTCATGGCCAAAGGTTGCCCCGGTGCCTGCGGCGGCTCTGCCAGGCGATGGGTGGTTAACTGACCCAGAGTGTTGCGCATGACTGCCTTCCCTCAACGCAGGCAGATCATGCACGGGCACTGGTTAAGACAGGATTAGCAGACCCCGGTTTTCCGGGGTCAGCTAGGAAATCAGCTTGTGACTTCGGGGGTGCAGGCCTGCTTTGCCGCATCCCAGATCTGGCCCGCCGCGCATTGCGAGGCGGATTGCATCTTTGCCTGGTCGCAACCCGCCCCGGCAAGCGCAAACGTCGGCGCAAGGGTCAGGGCGATCAGGCAGAGGGTCGTCTTGATCTTCATGGCGCGTCCTTTCGTTACAGTACCCCAAAGGAACCCCGGAATGTGATTCGCGGCAAGCCCGCCGGCCTTGCGCGCCGCCCGATCACGGCATTGTCATCAGTAATCATGCGTCTCGCCGGTGCGGATGGCGCTTTGCAGGGCAGTTTCGGCCCAAAGCCCCGAACCGCCGCGCGCCCGGATCTCGGCCAGTTGAACCTCTGCCAGGTCGATCCTGCCCAATTCGACATAGGCCTGCCCCAGGTAGGACCGGCACAGGATATTGTCCGGGTTCAGGGCCAGCGCCTCGTCATAGGCCGCAAGCCCTTCGTCGATCCGCCCGGCCTTGCGGTTGGCAAAGCCGATATAGGTCAGGACCCGGTCCGTCCTGCCTTCGGTCATTGCCGCCAGCACGATCAGCGCGTCTTCGGGACGCCCCGCCCAGGCAAGTTCGCGAACCGCCCTGAAGCGGGTGTCGTCATCCAGAAGGCCGCTTTCGGCATCGACACAGCTTTTCGTAGCCTCGTCCCAGACCTGGCCCTTGACGCATTCGGTGCTGGTCTGGGTGGCGGGCGGCGGTTCGGTATCGTCGCTGCCGGCGGCAAGGGCAATGAGCGGCAATACAAGCAGAGCACCCGCAGCGACGGTGACGGTCAGACGCATCCTGGCTGTCCTTCCGTGCTTTCCCTGAACGAAGGGTAGCACCGCAGCGGGAAGGGCCCGGTCACGTTCGCGTGACGACCGGCGCTGGCGGGGCGGGGTCAACCCCCGAAGACCCGCGCGAAGATCGTGTCGACATGCCGCGTGTGATAGCCCATATCGAAGCTTTCCTCGATCACGGCGGGCGGCAGCGCCGCCGTCACCCCGGGGTCGGCCAGAAGCCCGGCCTTGAAATCCGCCCCCTCGTCCCAGACCTTCATCGCGTTGCGCTGCACCAGACGGTAGGCATCCTCGCGGCTGACCCCGGCCTGGGTCAGGGCCAGCAGCACGCGCTGGCTCATCACCAGACCGCGGAACCTGTTCAGGTTGGCCAGCATGTTTCCGGGGTAGATCACCAGCTTTTCGATGACCCCTGCCAGCCGGTGCAGCGCGAAATCCAGCGTGATCGTCGCATCCGGCCCGATGGCGCGTTCCACCGAGGAATGGCTGATGTCCCGTTCGTGCCACAGCGCCACGTTTTCCATGGCCGGAATCACCGCCATGCGCACCAGCCGCGCAAGGCCCGTCAGGTTTTCCGACAGCACCGGGTTGCGCTTGTGCGGCATGGCGCTGCTGCCCTTCTGGCCGGGGGAAAAGAATTCTTCCGCCTCCAGCACTTCGGTGCGCTGCATGTGGCGGATCTCGATGGCGACATTTTCGATCCCCGAGGCGATGACACCCAGCGTTGCAAAGAACATCGCATGCCGGTCGCGCGGGATCACCTGGGTGCTGATCGGTTCGGGCACCAGCCCCATCATCGCGCAGACATGCTTTTCGACCGCAGGATCGATATTGGCAAAGGTTCCGACGGCCCCCGAGATGGCCCCGGTCGCGATTTCTGAACGGGCGTTCACCAAACGCGCCCGGTTGCGCGACATTTCGGCATAGAAGCGGGCAAAGGTCAGCCCCAGTGTTGTGGGTTCGGCATGAATGCCGTGGCTGCGCCCGATGCGCAGCGTATACTTGTGTTCCAGCGCGCGGGATTTCAGCGCCGCCAGCACCCGGTCCAGCCCGGCCAGAAGCAGGTCGCTGGCGCGGCACAGCTGCACGTTCAGCGCGGTGTCCAGAACATCGGAACTGGTCATGCCCTGATGCAGGAAACGCGCCTCGTCCGCGCCGATATGTTCCGCCAGATGGGTGAGGAAGGCGATCACGTCATGCCTGGTGACCGCCTCGATCGCGTCGATCCGCGCCACGTCAAAGGTCACGTCCTTTGCCCGCCACACTGCTTCGGCGTTTGCCTTTGGGATCACGCCCAGCGCCGCCTGGGCATCGCAGGCATGGGCCTCGATCTCGAACCAGATGCGGAACCGGGTTTCGGGCGACCACAGGGCTACCATCTCGGGGCGGGAATAGCGCGGGATCATCGGCGGGCCTTTCAGTTGCGGGGCAGGCGCGGTCGGCATAGTCCTGACCGGGCGGCCTGGCAAGGACCGGAACCTTGCGCGGGCCAAAGACCGGGGCGCGATGGCCGGGCCGGAAACCACGCAGGCCCTGACGCCCCCTGTGGCGGACTGTCCTGAGGCGACCCTGCCGGATTTCAGGCCGTGCTGCCGCAGGATTCCGGGGCTGGACGAGGGGCGCCGGAAGACGCGGCGTCTTCTGTCCTGCCTGGTCCGGCCCCGCCGGGAACGCCGGGCCTGCTGTGCCGGTGCGCGTTCTGCAAGGGGCTGCGGGATTTGCTTTACGGGCGATGACGGATCGGTCAACGTGCAAGACGCTGTCGATCTGCAGGAAGGGGAATCAGGATGGTTGAAGTCGTGAAGGGCCGCGAGGTGACGATCACCTTTGACGCCACGCGCTGCGTGCATTCGCGCAACTGCGTTCTGGGGCACCCCGAGGTGTTCGTGCCCAACGTCAAGGGCGACTGGATTTATCCCGACGCCGCCCCTGCGGCGACTGTTCTGCAGATCGGCGTTGTCTGCCCTTCGGGTGCGATCCGCGTCACCCGCAATGACGGTACCGCCACGTCCGAGGTGCCGCCTGTGGTCAACACCCTGCGCCTGCGCGAAAACGGACCCCTGTCGCTTGAGGCGCCGATGCTGATCGGCGGCGTTGCGGCAAGCAGCGTGCGCGCCACCCTGTGCCGCTGCGGTGCGTCGCGCAACAAGCCCTATTGCGATGGCAGCCATACCGGGGCCGGTTTTGTCGCCACGGGCGAGACGCCGGTGAGAGAGTCTGAACCGCTGGCCGCGCGTGATGGTACGGTTGAGGTTGTGCCCCTGCCGGACGGACCGCTGAAGCTTGCAGGCAATGTCGAGGTTGTATCCGGCACCGGCAAAACCCTGAACCGGGCGACCCAGCTTTTCCTGTGCCGCTGCGGCCAGTCCAAGACCAAGCCCTATTGCGATGGCAGTCACAAGGCGGCGGGCTTTCAGGCTGACTGACCCTGCAGACCGCGCGTTCAGGGCAACGCGCGGTCAACGCCATGATTTTTCTGCGAAAAATCCCGCCCCCTTCGCCGGGTATCTCGGGTCCGCGCAGATTTTTCGCAGAAAAATCGGTTCCGGCCATTGCGTGGCACAGCGCTGGCATCCAGCCGGGCGGCCCCGGTCAGGCCCGCCCGGTCAGGCGCGCATCAAACGGGTAGGTTGTCAGGTTCTCGAAGCCGGTTTCGGTGATCAGCACCTGATCCTCCAGCTTGATTGAAAAATCGCCGCCCTCCGGGCTGACCAGAGCCTCGACACAGATCACGTTGCCCGGTTCCAGCACGGCATCGAAGGCCCCTTCGGTATAGCCGTCGGGATAGGTGACATAGGGCCATTCATCGCACAGCCCCACGCCATGCATCTTGCAGGAATACTTCTGCCGCCAGTACTGCGCGTCAAGCTGATGGCCGCCATGGACCAGTTCCGTGATTGAAACCCCCGGCTTCAGCATTGCCATATTGGTGGTGATATGGTCCATCGCATGGCCCATCGCCGAGATCATCGCATTGGTCGGGCGCCCATCGCCCACCCACCAGGTCCGCGAGATGTCGATGCACATGCCATAGGCACCGATCAGGTCGGTATCAAAGGCCACGATTTCATTGTTCTGCACGATCCGTGGCCCGCATTCCTGAAACCAGGGATTGGTGCGCGGGCCCGAGGCAAGCAGGCGGGTTTCAATCCATTCGCCGCCGCGCCGGATGTTTTCGGCATGAAGGACCGACCAGATGTCATCCTCGCTCATGCCCCCGCCGGGGACACCATTGCGCGTGGCGCGTTCCATCACCGCAATGGCGCTTTCGCAGGCATGGTGGGCGCAGCGCATGGCCGCGATGTCATCGGGCCCTTTGACCGCGCGGACCCGCTCGGTCACCTCCTCGCCCTCCAGCACGTCAAAGCCGGTGCGTTCCAGCGCGCGCAGACCGGCGATCATGATCTTGTCCACCGCCAGGCGGCGATTGGTGCCGGCATGGGCGCGCATGACCTCATCCACCTGGGCGGCAAAGCCCCTGGCCGCATCTTCGCCCCGGTCGCCGGTGGAGTTGTAAAAGAAGGTCGCGCCTGACCGGATTTCCTTGATCAGCGGATTGAACGTCACCAGAAACGGCGCGTTTTTGTATTCCCAGATCACCATGTGCCCATCGGCGCAAAGCAGCACCGCGCGGAACGGGTTGTGCGTGTTCCACAGCTGCATGTTGGTGGTATCGGTGGCGTAGCGGATGTTGAGCGGATCGAACATCAAGAGGCCGCCATAGTCGCGCGCCACCAGCGCCTGTGTCAGACGCGCCCAGCGGAACTGGCGCATTGCGGCCAGATCGGGCGGGTTCAGGCCTGCTGCCGCCCATTCGGCAAAGGCAAGCTGCGTCGGGCCGATTTCGACCCGGTCATTGTCGTTGGGCGTGCCATCGGCCAGAACGGCCCCCCGGCCGGGGTCAATCTTGCGGCGGTCGGCGTAATGCTGGTTCATCGCGGCCCTCTGCTTTTGGTGCAGCGTCCCGCAGCGCATCCCTTCCCGCTTGCCTGCGCGCGACCTTGCCCTGTCGGTTTCCTGCCCTTCCGCCGGGCGCGCGGCCCGGCTAGAACCGGGGGATGTCCCTGATCCTGCAAACCACGCTGCCCTTTGCGCCCTGGTTGGACCCGCGCACCAACCGTCTTCCCGGCGTTTTGCCGCTGGAGGGGGATGACTGGCTGCGGGTGGACGAGGCTTTTGCGGCGCAGATGGCCGAACGCGACCGGCTGATCCGGGAAGCGCCCGATCTGGTTCATGCGCTTTTGCCGCAGGGCGTTCCTGCTGCGCAGGAACTTTACAAACGCGTGCTGGCCCGGCTGGCCACAGAAACGGGATATGCCGTGGGGGCAGATGCGGTGCAGCGCCCGGATGGTGTCGCAATCCCGCTGGACCCGGCGCAGCCGCTGCTGACCCTGGGGCGGCTGGTGCAGGAAGACCTGTGCCTGATGGACTCTGTGGGCGGCGAACATGTTCTGACCGGGGCGATCCTGTGCTTTCCGGCAAGCTGGACCCTGGCGCAGAAAATCGGCCGTCCGCTGTCGGACATTCACATGCCGGTGCCGTCCTATGACGAGGGGATCACCCGGCGCGTGCAGCGCATGTTTGATGCGATCCGCCCCGAACAACCGCTGTGGCGGGCCAATGCGCTGCTGTATGATGACCCGACGCTGTTCCAGCCCCGGCGGGAAGGTGTGCCCCGTCCGCGTCCGGTCGAAAAGACCTATCTGCGGTCGGAACGGCAATGTCTGCTGCGCCTGCCCGAAACGCGGGCTGTGGTGTTCACGATCCACACCTTTGTCCTGCGGCGGTCCGACCTGCCGCCGGATGCCGAAGCCGCGATCCTGGCGCTTCACCCCTGACGGGGCAAGGCAACGAAGAAAAGGGCGCGCCCTGCGGCACGCCCCTTGCCGATCGGCAAAGCCCGCCGGATCAGCAGGAATAGTACATCAGATATTCGATCGGGTGCGGCGTGTGTTCGTAGGCATAAACCTCTTCCCACTTCAGCGCCATGTAGGCGTCCAGCTGGTCCTTTGTGAACACGTCACCGGCCAGCAGGAAGTCGTGGTCTTTGTGCAGCTCTTCCAGCGCCTCGCGCAGCGAGCCGCAGACCGTGGGGATCGCCGCCAGCTCTTCGGGGGGCAAATCATAAAGGTCCTTGTCCGAGGCAGGGCCGGGATCGATCTTGTTGCGGATGCCGTCCAGACCGGCCATCAGCAGCGCCGCGAAAGCCAGATAGGGGTTGGCCGCCGGATCGGGGAAGCGGGCTTCCACGCGCTTGGCCTTGGGCGATTCCGTCCACGGAATGCGCACGCAGCCCGAGCGGTTGCGGGCCGAATAGGCGCGCAGCACCGGTGCCTCAAAGCCCGGGATCAGGCGCTTGTAGCTGTTGGTTGACGGGTTGGTGATGGCGTTCAGCGCCTTGGCATGTTTCAGGATGCCACCGATGAAATACAGCGCCTCCTGCGACAGATCGGCATATTTGTCGCCTGCGAACAACGGCTTGCCGCCCTTCCAGATCGACATGTTCACATGCATCCCCGACCCGTTGTCGCCCTTCATCGGTTTCGGCATGAAGGTGACGGTCTTGCCATAGGCGTGGGCCACGTTGTGGATGACATATTTGTACTTCTGGATGTTGTCGGCCTGATCCACCAGACCGCCAAAGATCATGCCCAGCTCATGCTGGCAGGTCGCCACCTCGTGATGGTGCTTGTCGACCTTGATCCCCATGCGCTTCATGGTGGACAGCATTTCGCTGCGGATATCCTGCGCCTCATCCACCGGGTTCACCGGGAAGTAGCCGCCCTTATGCGCCGCGCGGTGGCCATAGTTGCCGCCTTCGGTCACGCTGCCGGTGTTCCAGGCTGCTGCTTCGGCGTCAATCTCGTAAGACACTTTGGCCGGGGTGATCGAATAGCGCACATCGTCGAACAGGAAGAATTCGGCTTCCGGCCCGCAATAGAACGCATCCCCTATCCCCGAGGCCTTGAGATAGGCCTCTGCCTTCAGCGCGGTCTGGCGCGGGCAGCGCGAATAGGCCTCTCCGGTGTCCGGTTCGACCACGACGCAATGCACGCACATGGTCTTTTCGGCATAGAACGGGTCGATGTAGACCGAGCCCGGATCGGGGATCAGCTTCATGTCGGACTGGTCGATGGATTTCCAGCCGGCAATCGATGAGCCGTCAAACATGAAGCCTTCTTCCCAGAAGTCTTCGTCGACGAGGTCAGCCACAAGCGTCACGTGCTGCAACTTGCCCTTCGGGTCGGTGAAACGGATGTCGACATATTCGACATCCTCGTCCTGCATGAGTTTCAGGGCAGCCTTTACCTTGCTCATCTTGAGGTCATTCCTTCTGCTGGAGGATCGTTGCGGCGGCCGGGGGGCCGGCCGGACAGGGGAGAGAGGTCAGATCGCATCCTCGCCGGATTCGCCGGTACGGATGCGGATGGCCTGTTCAACGGGGTAGACGAAGATCTTGCCGTCCCCGATCTTGTCGGTGCGGGCGGCGGTGATGATCGCCTCGATCGCGGTGTCGACCATGTCGTCGGCAAGGACCACTTCAATTTTGACTTTCGGCAGGAAATCAACGACATATTCGGCACCGCGGTAAAGTTCCGTATGCCCTTTCTGCCGTCCGAACCCCTTGACCTCGGTCACGGAAAGCCCCTGGACCCCGGCCTCTTGAAGGGCTTCCTTCACCTCGTCAAGCTTGAAGGGCTTGATGATCGCCTCGATCTTCTTCATGGGCCGACTCCCGACAGTTCAACGTCTGCCGTCACTGACCACTTTCAAACCGGGGCGACAATTGGCTAGGCTGGGCCTGTCCCGACGCCAGGCGGAAATCCCCGCGCTGCGCCAGGAAAAAAGGCAAAGCGCCCTCTTTTTAGGCGGTTTTTGAATCATGGGGCAAGAAAATGACCTGTCTGCTGACATCTGCCCAAATCCGGGCCATTGAAAGCAGCGCAATTGCCTCGGGGCAGGTGACCGGACAGGGCCTGATGGCCCGCGCCGGGCAGGCCGTTGTGACGGCGGTGCAGGCCGCCTGGCCCGGCAGAACCGGCCCCGTGGTTGTGTTCTGCGGGCCGGGGAACAACGGCGGCGACGGTTTTGTCATCGCCCGGATGCTGGATGCGGCGGGGCACGCGGTTTCGGTCTTTTCCTGTGGCGACAGCATCACGCCCGATGCCCGGCAGGCCCGGGCCGGCTGGACCGGTGCGGTTCTGCCGCTTGCCGGGCTGGACCGGACATGCCTGGCACAGGCCCCGCTGGTGATCGACGCGATGTTCGGAACCGGCCTTGCGCGGCCCGTTGCGGCCGCTGTCTGGGGTGCCGTTGCCATGGCGCAGGACAGCGGCTGCCCGGTTGTTGCGGTGGATATTCTGAGCGGCCTGTGTTCTGACAGCGGGCGCATCCGGGCTGATGCGGGCTATCTTGACCGTCCGGCCACCATGACCGTGACCTTCGACAGCCCCCGTCTGGGCCATATGCTGGCCGATGGTGCGCGGCTGTCGGGACAGCTTGTCGTGGCCGATATCGGCCTGGGCCCCTGGCGGCAGGCCTGGGCGTGCGGGCGCGACGCAGAAGTGGCCGGTGCTGCCACCCCGTCCGGCCTGCTGGCCAAGGAGGGCGGGCACAAATACAGCCATGGCCATGCCCTGATCCTGGGCGGCGGTCCGGGGCAGGGCGGGGCCGCCCGGCTGACGGCCCGCGCGGCACTGCGGGTCGGGGCAGGGCTTGTCACCCTGGCCTGCCCGGCGGCAGCGCTTGCCGAAAATGCCGCGCGGCTGGATGCCGTCCTGCTGCACAGCCTGGCGGATGGGGCGGCCCTTTCGCGGACGCTTGCCGACCGGCGGATCACCGCCCTCTGTCTTGGGCCGGCGCTGGGGCGCGGGGCGCGCGAGGTCGGGCTGGTCAGTGCCGCCCTTGGCGCAGGCCGGGCCACAGTTCTGGACGCGGATGCCCTGACGCTGGTGGCCCAGGTTCCCGCCTTGCGCGCGGCCCTTCATCCGCGCTGTGTGCTGACCCCGCATGACGGCGAGTTTGCGCGGCTGTTTGCGCAGATTGCGGCGCGGCGGACCGGCCCGGTGAATGCCGGGACACCGGCGTTCTCAAAGGTGGACGCGGCACGGCAGGCGGCAAAGGATGCGGGCTGTGTCGTGCTTCTCAAAGGGGCCGACACGGTGATTGCCGCCCCGGACGGGCGGTGTTGCGTGCATGCCTCTGTGCGCGGCCGTGCGGCCCCATGGCTGGCGACGGCCGGATCAGGCGA
Source organism: Rhodobacter sp. (assembly GCA_020250125.1). Lineage (GTDB taxonomy): Bacteria > Pseudomonadota > Alphaproteobacteria > Rhodobacterales > Rhodobacteraceae > Aliitabrizicola. Next base: position 29,805 of record JADCEL010000025.1, on the reverse strand, counting down.
TGTGCTGGCGGGTCTGATCGCCGGGCTTCTGGCGCGGGGCTTCAGCCCGTTCATGGCGGCGGAAACGGCGGTCTGGCTGCACGCGGAAGCGGCCTTGCTGTTCGGTCCCGGTCTGATTGCGGAAGACCTGCCCGATCTGCTGCCCCAGGTGCTGCGCCGGCTGCTGGAGCAGGGCGGACCAATGGCCGTGGCGGCCCTGCCCACCGATGCCGGTCCCTTCCTGTAACCTGCAACCTTGGGGGGCAGGGCGAACAGGGGCTGCGAAATCCCCTCGTATCCGCCGCGCGGCTTTGCTAGACAGATCGTTGTTCCAAACGGTCTTTGCGCCGTCGGGAACGGGATGCGGGCGTGGCGGAATTGGCAGACGCACCAGATTTAGGTTCTGGCGCCGCAAGGCGTGGGGGTTCAAGTCCCTTCGCCCGCACCATATCGCCACCCGGCCGGACCCCGCCTGCGCCAGGTGCCGGCCATGCCGGAAACGCTGCCAATTTCCCCCTCGCATCGCCCCGGAAGCTTTGCTAGAAGGCGCGGGGTTTGGCTGCCCCGGCATTGTCGGGGGCAGTGGCGTTTTGTGTTTCGCGTGCTGGCGGAACGGGAAGGGCGCCCAGGGACATTGGATTTGGATCAGCGGCGCGAGAGGGGGATGCCCTGCGCCCGCCCCGGTGAGGAAAAAAGGACAAGACGATGCAGGTTACCGAAACCCTGAACGAAGGTCTGAAGCGCGCCTACACCATCACGGTGACGGCGGCCGAGCTTGACGCCAAGGTCCAGGAAAAACTGGTCGAGGCGCAGCCCGAGGTCGAGATGAAGGGCTTTCGCAAGGGCAAGGTTCCGATGGCCATGCTGCGCAAGCAGTTCGGCACCCGTCTGATGGGCGATGCGATGCAGGATGCCATCGACGGCGCGATGAAATCGCATTTCGACGCCAGCGGCGACCGCCCGGCCCTGCAACCCGAAGTCAGGATGGTGGGCGGCGAAACCTGGGCCGAGGGGCAGGATGTGGTTGTCGAGATGACCTATGAGGCGCTGCCGCCGATCCCGGATTTCGATGCGGGCAAGGTTGTGCTGGAGCGTCTGGTCGTGAAGGCCGAGGCTGCCGCCGTGGACGAGGCCCTGGCAAATCTGGCAGGGTCTGCCCAGTCGTTCGAGGACCGCACAACTGATTCCAAGGCCGAGGACGGCGATCAGGTGGTGATCGACTTTGCCGGGACGGTCGATGGCAAGGCGTTCGAGGGCGGGTCGGCGGAAGACTTTGCCCTGGTGCTCGGCTCGGGCTCGTTCATTCCGGGGTTTGAAGGCCAGCTGATCGGCACCAGGGCGGGGGATGAGGTGTCGGTGAACGTGACCTTCCCCGAGTCCTATGGGGCCAGGCATCTGGCCGGCAAGGCGGCAGTCTTTGCCTGTACCGTGAAGGCCGTGAAAAGCCCGAAACCAGCCGCGATCGACGACGACTTGGCCAGGAAATACGGTGCCGACAGCCTGGATGCGCTGAAGGGGCAGATCGCCGAGCGGCTGGAGGCGGAATATCTGGGTGCAGCGCGGGCGGTGATGAAGCGTGCGCTGCTGGATCAGCTTGATGCGCTGGTGAAGTTCGACCTGCCTGCGTCGCTGGTCACGGCCGAGGCAAGCCAGATTGCCCACCAGCTGTGGCATGAAGAGCACCCCGAAGTGCATGGGCACGATCACGGCACCGTGGAGCCGACGGACGAGCACCGGTCGCTGGCCGAACGCCGCGTCCGCCTTGGCCTGCTGCTGGCCGAAATGGGCCGCAAGGCCGAAATCACCGTGACGGACGCCGAAATGACCAGGGCCGTGCTGGCCCAGGCCCGTCAGTATCCGGGGCAGGAGCGCGCCTTTTTCGAGTTCGTGCAGAAGAATCCGCAGATGCAGCAGCAGTTGCGCGCGCCGATCTTCGAGGACAAGGTGGTGGATCACATCGTGGCCACCGCGAGTGTGACGGAGAAGGCCGCGACGAAGGAAGATCTGGAAAAGGCGGTTGAGGCGCTTGACGATCTTTGATTGCCGCTGCGCGTGATTGCAGGAAGGGCCGCACCCGGGGGTGCGGCCCTTTTCCTTTGGCGGGGGCGGGTTCGTGCCGGATCAGGGCCAAGCGCGCGTCAGGTTGGCCGGCGCGCCGGCCTTGCGCGGGGTTCCTGTGTGGCGCAGGGACAAGAGAGCACAATTTCCCCGTGATCCGGAATGAAACAAGGCACCCCGCGGGGTGCCTTGTTTCCGGCCCGGTGTCTGAATGGGGTCAGGAGGCGTCGGTGATGAATTTCACCGCATCGCCGAAGGTCTGGATCGTTTCGGCGGCATCATCGGGAATCTCGATGCCGAATTCTTCTTCGAATGCCATCACCAGTTCGACCGTATCAAGGCTGTCGGCGCCCAGATCATCGATGAACGAGGCATGATCCGTTACCTTGTCAGCATCAACGCCCAGATGCTCGACGACGATCTTCTTCACGCGGTCGGCGATGTCGCTCATGTCAGTCCCTCTCAAAGATGCGGGAAGCCCCGCTTTGTCTGTTTCCGGTCGGCCCGGCATTGGTTTTGCCAGACATCAGGCCGACATTGCCTGCGCACCTGCCGCCCGTTCTGCGCGCCTATAGCAAGGGTGTCCGCGCAAGGCAAACCCTTTCCCGTGGCGCTGTCCTGCCCTAGACCATCGCCATGCCGCCGTTCACATGCAAGACCGCGCCCGTGACATAACCCGCTTCCGGGCTGGCGAGATAGAGGACGGCGGCGGCGATTTCAGACGCCTCGCCCATCCGCCCGGCGGGGACCGATGTCAGGATGCGGGTCTTCTGGTCTTCGCTCAGCCCGTCGGTCATCGCCGTGGTGATGAAGCCCGGTGCCACGCAGTTCACCGTGATGTTGCGGCTTGCCACCTCGGCCGCCAGCGATTTCGACATACCCACCATGCCCGCCTTTGCGGCGGCGTAGTTGCCCTGGCCGGGGTTGCCGGTGGCCCCCACGACAGAAGAAATATTCACGATCCGCCCCCAGCGGGCCTTCATCATGCCGCGCAGCACGCCCCGGCACAGGCGGAAGCTGGAGGTGAGGTTCACCTCGATCACCGACTGCCATTCCTCGTCGGACATCCGCATGAACAGGTTGTCGCGGGTGATGCCGGCGTTGTTGACAAGAATATCGACCGACCCCATCGCCGCCGCCGCCGCCTTTGGCAGCGCCTCGACCGAGGCGGGGTCAGACAGATCGCAGGTCAGCACATGGGCGCGGCTGCCCAGATCTGCCGCCAGCGCCCCGAGCGGGGCGGTGCGGGTGCCCGACAGGGCCACCGTGGCCCCGGCGGCGTGCAGCGCCCTGGCGATGGCCCCGCCGATGCCGCCCGATGCGCCGGTCACCAGCGCGGTCTTGCCTGTCAGATCGAACATCGTCGCGCTCCTCAGTTCTGGTTTGTTGCCTCGGCCACCGCTGCCGCCACCTCTTCGGGCGAGCCGATGGCGCGGGTGGTGATGCCGGGAGAGATGCGCCTGACCATGCCCGACAGGGCCTTGCCTGCGCCGATCTCCCAGATTTCGGTGACGCCCTGTGCGGCCATCCAGAGCACGGATTCGCGCCAGCGCACCGAACCTGTGACCTGTTCGACCAGAAGGGCGCGGATCACCTCGGGGTCGCTGACCGCCGTGGCGCGGACATTCGCGACCAGCGGCACGCGGGGGGGCAACAGGGTGACGCGGGCCAGCGCTGTTGCCATGGCATCGGCGGCGGGCTGCATCAGGGCGCAGTGGAAGGGGGCGCTGACCGGCAGCAGCAGGGCACGCCTGGCCCCCCTGGCCCTGGCAATCTCCAGCGCGCGTTCCACCGCGCCGCGATGCCCGGAGACCACCACCTGGGCCGGATCATTGTCATTCGCGGCCTGGCAGACCTCGCCCTGCGCCGCTTCGGCGGCAACCCCGGCGGCGGCGGCGAAATCCAGGCCCAAGAGGGCGGCCATGGCCCCGACCCCAAGGGGGACAGCCGCCTGCATGGCCTGGCCGCGCAGGCGCAGCAGGCGGGCGGTATCGGCCAGGCTGAGGGCACCGGCGGCGCAAAGGGCGGAGTATTCGCCAAGGGAATGGCCGGCAACAAAGGCGACAGAGGTGATGCCCGCGCCCTCGGCCTCCAGCGCGCGCAGGGCGGCGATGGAGGTGGCCATCAGGGCAGGCTGGGCGTTGCGGGTCAGCAGCAGCTGGTCGGCCTGACCGTTCCAGATCAGGTCCGAAAGGTTTTCCGACAGGGCGTCGTCCACTTCGGCGAAAACCGCACGGGCGGCGGGGCTGGCTGCCGCCAGATCGCGCCCCATGCCGATGGTCTGGGCCCCCTGGCCCGGAAATACGAATGCGCGTGTCACGGTCTGCGTGCCCCCCTGGCGTCTTTTCCGACCGCATAGCGCGACAGGCGCGCCCGCGCAATCTTTGCGCAGGGTGCTGCAAAAGCATCCCTGCCGCGTGCCGGGCGGGAAGATCATCCTGATCCGCCGCAAAGGCGGCTGGCCATTCCGGGCAGATAAGGAAACGCACCGCGTTTGCCCGCCCGGTCGGGGACCACGGCCCCATCTGGACCGTTCCCCCAAGCGCAACGCAGGCCAGCGGCCGGCCCGGCGGGCGTGATGGGCGCACCGCAGGGCCGGGGCGATGGCCCCGGCCAGACCGCGTGAGGCGCGCCTGCGGAAGAGTGTCCTGTTTTGCGGACAGCAGCCCATGCGGTTGGCACTTTTTCAGCGGCCAGTCAGGCCCGCGCGGGGGCGGGGGCTGCTGTTCGGCCAGGGGGAAGGACTTGCATCGCGGCGGGGCCTGTGTATAAGGCCGCATTCTTCCGCTTACCCACGTAACCGGTGCACCCCCTCGTGGACGGGCTGCGGAAGTGCAGAGGCCCGTCCTGTGAAATGCACCCGACAAGACTGGAGACGACATGCCGCTTTACGAGCATGTATTCATATCGCGTCAGGACCTTTCCAACACGCAGGCCGAAGGCCTGATCGAACACTTCACGGCCATCCTTGCGGACAACGGCGGCAAGGTCGTTGAAAACGAGTACTGGGGCGTCAAGACGATGGCCTACAAGATCAACAAGAACCGCAAGGGCCACTATGCCTTTCTGAAATCGGACGCGCCTGCCGCAGCCGTGCAGGAAATGGAACGCCTGATGCGCCTGCATGACGATGTGATGCGTGTGCTGACCGTGAAGGTCGACAAGCACGAGGAAGGCCCGTCCATACAGATGCAGAAGCGTGATGACCGTGGCGAGCGTGGCGACCGGCCCGACAGGGGCGAGCGGCCCGAACGCGGTTTCGGCGGCGACCGTGGCGATCGTGGCGACCGTGGCGGCTTCGGCGGTGACCGGGGCGGCTTTGGCGGCGGCGACCGTCGGCGGTGATCAGGAGGGAATTGTAAATCATGGCGAACAAACCGTTTTTCCGCCGCCGCAAGGTCTGCCCCTTTTCCGGCGACAATGCCCCGGCCATCGACTACAAGGACACGCGGCTGTTGCAGCGCTATGTGTCCGAGCGCGGCAAGATCGTGCCGTCGCGCATCACGGCCGTTTCGGCCAAGAAGCAGCGTGAGCTGGCCCGCGCGATCAAGCGCGCCCGCTTTCTTGCGCTGCTGCCCTATGCCGTGAAGTAAGGAGCAAGGCACATGCAAGTCATCCTTCTTCAGCGTGTGGCCAAGCTTGGCCAGATGGGCGAGGTCGTGACCGTCAAGGACGGATACGCCCGCAACTTCCTGCTTCCGCAGGGCAAGGCGCTGCGTGCGAACGACGCCAACATCAAGTCGTTCGAAGCCAAGAAATCACAGCTTGAGGTGCAGAACCTGGAGACCAGAAAAGCGGCGGAATCTGCCGCCGCAAAGCTGGACGGACAGGTTTTTGTCGTGATCCGTTCCGCCTCGGACGCGGGGGCGCTGTACGGGTCGGTGACGACCCGTGACGCCGCCGAGGCCGCAACCGAGGCCGGGTTCACGGTGAACCGGGCGCAGATCGTGCTGGACCGCCCGATCAAGGAACTTGGGATGCACAGGGTTACGGTCGTGCTGCACCCGGAGGTTTCGGTGAAGATCAGCCTGAACGTGGCGCGTTCGGCGGAAGAAGCGGAACTTCAGGCCTCGGGCAAGTCGATCCAGGAGCTGGCGGCGGAAGCCGAGGCGGCTGCGGATTTCGAGATTGCCGAGTTGTTCGACGAAATGGGCGCTGCCAACGATTTCGATCCGCGCGACGCGCGCTGATCCTTTTCGCCAGGCATGGAAACCGCGCCGGGACACCGGCGCGGTTTTTTCATGGCCCGGCCCGCCTGCCTGATCCCGGGCGGGGGTCTGTCCGGCCCCCCGGGCCACCCGGGGATATCTCTGCGGTTGACGCGGCAGGGGGCCATTGCCGGCAGGCGAGGCGGGCCGCAGTTTGGAACGGCCATGTTCAGCGGAAACTGCTGTTGTTGAACATCATGCCGTGTTCAACAGAACTGCCCTGGCCCGGCGAAGCCCGATTTTCAAAGGACTTCCCTCTTGTTCAACATCAAGGCATGTTCAACGGAATCGATTTCTGTTTAACATGGCTGTCTGTTCAACGAAGTTGGCGGTTGCGGAGGAAGAATGATGTTCAACGAAAAAATTCCGGGTTGAACATGCCATGATCCGGCGTCATTCCCCGCTTGCCCATGCGGTTTATCAGGATCTGCTGGGGTCGCTTGGCGACGGGCAGGTCGCAGCCCTGCGCGGATCGCCCGCGCTGGAGGAACGGTCGGGGCGAAGATACTGGTATGACAGCTACCGTGTCGGGGATCAGGTTCGCAAGCGCTACATCGGCGAGGATACACCCGACCTGGCAGAGCGCATGGCGCTGCACCGCGAAAATGTCCGGCGCAACAAGGACAGGGCCGGCCACCGGACGAGGCTGGTGCGCCTGCTGCGGGCCGAGGGGTTCCTGCCCATCGATGGCGGCACCGGAGCGATCCTGAATGCGCTGGCGAAAACCGGGGTGTTCGGGACGGGCGGGACAATCGTGGGGACCTGCGCCTTCCGGCTTTACGAGGGTGCGCTTGGAGTGCGCCTGGGTTCTGATCCTGCCGCCGGGACGGATCAGGCAGATATGGCGCGGTTTGAACGGCTGTCGCTGGCCCTTGACGACAGGGTCGAGGCATCCCTGACAGAGAGCTTTCGCGATCTGGAATTTGCGTCTGTGCCCGGCCCGGACGGGTCGGCGGTCTGGACGTGGAAGCAGACCCGGTCCGGGACGGTGATCGAATTCCTGACGCCGTCGATCCGGGCCGGGGAAGCAACCCGTGACCTGCCTGCCTTGGGGGTTTCGGCGCGGTCGCTGGATTTTCTGGACTATCTGATTGCCGATCCGGTCAAGGCCGCCGTCGCCTACCGATCCGGTGTCCTGGTGCAGGTCCCGCGGCCGGAACGCTATGCCATTCACAAGCTTGTGGTGGCCGACCGGCGGCAGGGCGGACCTGACGCGCCGAAATCGCAAAAAGACCGGGCGCAGGCCGCTTTGCTGATTGCCGCTTTGGCCAGGGACCGGCCGGAAGCGCTGCGTCTGGCCTTTGAGGCGGCGACCGGAAACGGGGTGACATGGCGCGACCCGATTGCGGCCAGCCTGAAACGCATGCCGCAGACCTTTGCCGTGCTGGAAGCCCTGTAGGTGCCCATGAACCCGGCAGGGAGGCCCGTTGCGGCCGTTTCCGGGGTGTTGTTGCGCGCAGGGTGACAGGCGTGTATCACCGCGCGGAGGTGCGTCTGGGCAGGAGCGTTTCATGCGTCGGGTGGTTGTTACGGGTCTGGGCATGGTCACGCCGCTTGCCTGCGGGGTTGAGAAGACCTGGGAACGCCTGATTGCGGGTCAGTCGGGGGCCGGCCCGATCACGCGGTTCGATGCCTCGAACGTGGTGACGCAATATGCCTGCGAGATTCCGATGGGCGATGGCAGCGACGGCACCTTCAACCCGGACGACTGGATGGAGCCGAAGGACCGCCGCAAGGTTGATGATTTCATCCTGTATGGAATGGCGGCGGCGGTTCAGGCGGTGCGCGATTCCGGCTGGGAGCCGGTGACGGAAGAGGAGCGTTGCGCGACCGGGGTGTTGCTGGGTTCGGGCATCGGCGGGCTGTCTTCGATTGCGCAGACCGCCGTTCTGATCCGGGAAAAGGGACCGAAGCGGGTATCACCTTTTTTCATTCCGGCGGCGCTGATCAATCTGATTTCCGGTCAGGTTTCGATCCGCTTTGGCTTCAAGGGGCCGAACCATGCGGTGGTGACCGCCTGTTCAACCGGCGCGCATGCCATTGGCGATGCGGCGCGGCTGATCCAATGGGGCGACGCCGATGTGATGATTGCGGGCGGTGCCGAAAGCCCGATCAGCGAGATCGGCATCGCCGGCTTCAACGCCTGCAAGGCGCTGTCCACCAGGCGCGCCGATGATCCGACCAAAGCCTCGCGCCCCTATGATGCGGACCGGGACGGGTTTGTGATGGGCGAAGGCGCGGGCGTGGTGGTGCTGGAGGAATACGGGCATGCCAGGGCGCGCGGCGCGAAGATTTACGCCGAAGTTCTGGGATACGGCCTGTCGGGCGACGCCTATCACATCACCGCCCCGAGCGAAGACGGCGATGGCGGGTTCCGCAGCATGAAGATGGCGCTCAAGCGCGCCGGGTTGCAGCCGTCCGACATCGATTACATCAATGCCCATGGAACCAGCACGATGGCCGATACCATTGAACTGGGCGCGGTGGAGCGGCTTTTGGGCGATGCGGCGGCAGAGGCGACCATGAGTTCGACGAAATCCTCGATCGGGCATCTTCTGGGGGCGGCGGGCGCGGTGGAGGCGATTTTCTGTGTGCTGGCGATCCGCGATGGCATTGCACCACCGACGATCAATCTCGATACCCCTGAGGTTACCGCAAAGCTTGATCTGGCACCGAACGTGGCACGCAGGCGCAAGATAGATGTTGCGCTGTCGAATTCCTTCGGGTTTGGCGGCACCAACGCGTCGTTGATCCTGGGGCGGGTGACAGACTGATGTGGCGGTCGGTGGCATCCAATGCGCTGACCCTGTTCGTGGTGCTGCTGGCCGTGGTGGCGGCGGTGCTGGCCTGGGGGCGCAAGGAGTTCACCGGGCCGGGGCCGCTGGCGGATGCGGTCTGCATCAGGGTTGAGCGCGGGGCGTCGCTGGCGCAGATCAGCCGGGTGCTGGAAGAGAAGGGCGCGGTGACGGATGCACGCATCTTCCGCATCGGTGCGGAATATGCCGACCGGTCGGCGGATCTGAAGTTCGGCAGCTATCTGGTGCCGCCCGGTGCATCCATGTCGCAGGTGCTGGAGATTGTGACGGCGGGCGGGCAATCGACCTGCGGGCGCGAGGTCAATTTCCGGATCGGCGTGACGGGTGCGGATATCGTTCTGCGCGAGCTTGACCCTGCGACGGAGTCCTACGTCGAGGTCGTGAAGTTTGATGTGACGCAGCCGGCACCTGCGGCCTATGTGGATGCAGCGGGCGAGGATGACCTGCGCTGGCGCGTGACGCTGGCCGAGGGGGTCACAAGCTGGCAGGTGGTGGACAGCCTGCGGCGTGCCGATTTCCTTAACGGAGAGATTGCGGCCGTTCCGGCGGAAGGCACGCTGGCCCCGGACAGCTATGAGGTGACGCGCGGAGCGGACCGGGCGGCGCTGATCGCGGAGATGGAGGCGCGGCAGGCCCGCATCCTGGCCGACCTTTGGGCGGCGCGGGCCGAGGGGTTGCCCTTTGCCTCGGAGCAAGAGGCGCTGATCATGGCGTCCATCGTGGAGAAGGAAACCGGGATTGCCGAAGAGCGGCGGTTGGTGGCGGGCGTCTTCCTGAACCGGCTGGCGCAGGGTATGCGGTTGCAGACCGACCCGACGGTGATCTATGGCATCACCATGGGCGAGGGGGCCCTGGGGCGCGGGTTGCGCCAGAGCGAGCTGCGCCGCGAGACCCCCTACAATACCTATGTGATCGACGGATTGCCGCCGACGCCGATTGCCAATCCCGGCCGGCTGAGCATCGAAGCCGCGCTGAACCCGGAGGCAACGGACTATCTGTTCTTCGTGGCCGACGGCACGGGCGGGCATGTCTTTGCCGCGACCCTGGCCGAGCATAACGCCAATGTTGCCAAGTGGCGTGCCATCGAGGCGCAGCGGGCGGCGGAGGGTGAGGCCGCAGACGGGGCGGCCGTGCCGGAAGAATGAAGAAAAGGTTAAGTCTGCGTACGCCAAGTATCTGGTATCAATGATTTTTTGGCTTGACTTGCCGCGCGGTCCCATGTAGGACTTGTGGCATGCTGGAAGAGGTGGGCAAGCGGCACGGGGTAACCCGGCGCCGCTTTTTCATTTGCCCATGCGATCCGGCCAGAAAGCGGGTGCGGGGGGTAATGACGAGTGATCTGCCTTCGGACGAGCCGCCGCCCGTCGATCTTCTGGCAGCAACAGAAGATCTGTACCGGCAGGCGGCGGAAGATCTGGTTCAGGCGCAGCGAAAGCTTCGGCAGGGTTCGGTGGACGAGGTCAAGGCCGCAACGCAGGCGGTGAAAGACCTTAAGGCCGCCTTCCAGTTGGTGATGGATGAAAGGACGCGCATTGAAAAACTCCGCAAGCAGGTTGCCGGGGTCGTCCACGACTATGCGATCGACTTTGACGCGGCGCGAGCTGAGATCGGGCGCCGCCTGGCTTGCCTCCGCGACGCCGGAGGCGGTGGTTGAATTTCTGGGCGGGCTGGACGACAACGCGCTGCTTGCCCTGCCCTGGATGTTCGAGTTCTGGGCCTTTCCGCATCAGCTGCCCCCCGACGGGGCCTGGAAGACCTGGGTCGTCATCGGGGGGCGCGGGGCGGGAAAGACACGGGCGGGGGCAGAGTGGGTCCGCGCGGAAGTCGAAGGGTCAAGGCCGACGGATGCCGGCCGCGCAAGGCGGGTGGCGCTGGTCGGCGAGACGGTGGATCAGGTGCGCGAGGTGATGATCTTTGGCGACAGCGGCATCCTGGCCTGTTCGCCGCCCGACCGCCGCCCGGAGTGGGAAGCCACCCGCAGACGGCTGGTCTGGCCCAATGGTGCGGTGGCGCAGGTGTATTCGGCGCATGATCCCGACAGTCTGCGCGGACCCCAGTTCGATGCGGCCTGGGTGGATGAGCTGGCCAAGTGGAAGAAGGCGGGCGAGACCTGGGACATGCTTCAGTTCGCGCTGCGGCTGGGGACCAACCCGCGGCAGGTCGTTACCACAACGCCGCGCAATGTCGAGGTGCTGAAGGCGGTGCTGAAGAACCCGTCCACCGTTCTGACACATGCACCGACCGAGGCGAACCGGGCCTATCTGGCCGCAAGTTTTCTGGAGGAAATCCGCAGCCGCTATTGCGGGACCTGGATGGGGCGGCAGGAGCTGGACGGCATCCTGCTGGAAGAGGTCGAAGGCGCGTTGTGGACGGCCGCACAGCTTGAGGCGCTGCGCCTGCCGCAGGCACCGCCGCTGGACCGGATCGTGGTGGCGATTGATCCGCCGGTGACCGGACATCGCGGGTCCGATGCCTGCGGGATTCTTGTGGTGGGGGCGATCACCGAGGGACCGCCGCAAAACTGGCGCGCGGTGGTTCTGGAGGATGCAAGTGTCCTGGCGGCAAAGCCGCAGGCCTGGGCGCAGGCCGCGATCCACGCCTTTCACCGGCACCGGGCCGACCGTCTGGTGGCAGAGGTCAACCAGGGCGGAGCGCTGGTGGAAAGCCTGATCCGCCAGTTCGATGCGCTGATCCCCTATCGGGCGGTGCATGCGGCGCGCGGCAAGGCGCAGCGGGCGGAGCCGGTGGCGGCGCTGTATGAGCAGGGGCGCGTGCGGCATCTGGGCGGGCTGGGCGACCTGGAAGACCAGATGTGCCGCTTTGCGCGGCAGGGATATGCCGGACCGGGCAGCCCGGACCGGGTTGATGCCTTGGTCTGGGCGCTGACCGACCTGATGATTGAACCGGCCCGGTCGTGGCAAAGGCCGGGCATCCGGACGCTTTAGCCGGGCAGTCCCCGACAGGTGATCATGCTGAAGGGTGTTGGCGGCCGCGCCACGCCCCGAGGCGGCATGCCCGATGACAGAGGAGCAGTTTCGACATGAAGTTCGACTTTCTGAGGCGCGGGCGGGGGCAGGGGCCGGAGCACAAGGCCTCGGCCACGGGGGCGCTGGTGACATTCCGCGGGGGCGGGCGGGCGGTGTGGAGCCCGAGGGACACGGTTTCGCTGACGCGGACCGGCTTTCAGAGCAACCCGGTGGCCTTCCGCGCGGTCAAGCTGATTGCCGAAGCCGCCTCTGCCCTGCCGCTGATCCTGCAGGACCGCAACCGGCGCTATGAGACGCATCCGGTGCTGGAGTTGATCCGGCGTCCGAATGCGGCGCAGGGGCGGGCCGACCTGTTCGAGGCGCTGTACGGGTTCCTGCTGCTGTCGGGAAACGGCTATGTGGAGGCCGTGCCGGGCGATGCGGCCCTGCCGGCAGAATTGCATGTGCTGCGGCCGGACCGGATGAGCCTGGTTCCGGGTTCGGACGGCTGGCCTGCCGCCTATGACTATGCGGTGGGGGGGCGGACACACCGGTTTTCGATGACGGGCGGGCCGCCGCCGATCTGTCACATCCGCGCGTTCCATCCGCAGGATGACCACTATGGTTTCTCGCCGTTGCAGGCGGCGGGCGTGGCGGTGGACGTGCACAATTCCGCATCGGCCTGGTCGAAGGCGCTGCTCGACAATGCTGCCCGGCCATCGGGGGCGATCGTCTATCGGGGGGTGGACGGGCAGGGCAACCTGAGTGCCGATCAGTATGACCGGCTGGTCAGCGAGATGGAGAGCCATCATCAGGGCGCGCGCAATGCGGGCCGTCCGATGCTGCTGGAAGGGGGGCTGGACTGGAAGCCGATGGGCTTTTCCCCGTCTGACATGGAGTTCCAGAAGACCAAGGAGGCGGCGGCGCGCGAGATTGCGGTGGCCTTTGGGATTCCGCCGATGCTGATGGGGATCCCGGGCGAGGCGACCTATGCCAATTATCAGGAAGCCCACCGCGCCTTTTACCGGCTGACGGTGCTGCCGCTGGCGGGCAAGGTGACGGCCGCGGTTTCGCAGTGGCTGTCGGCCTTTACCGGGGAAGAGGTGGAGTTGCGTCCCGACCCCGATCAGGTGCCCGCGCTGGCGGCAGATCGCGATCAGCAGTGGGCGCGCGTCGGTGCTGCGGATTTCCTGACCCCGGCAGAGAAGCGGGCCGCCCTTGGCCTGCCGCCGCTGGCGGAGGGCTGACCATGCGGGACGCAGGCGGCGGATCGCGGTTTCTGTACGACAGTTTCGATGCGGCGGCCGCCCGGATCGAGGCGAATGAGCGGGTGGCGCAGGAACGCTGGGCGGCGCTGGAGTTTCGCCTTGGCCAGATCGATGCGGCGCTGGAGCGGCTGGAGAAGCGCATCTGGGTTGGGGTTTACGGCCTTGCCTGCTTTCTGCTGGCGCAGATGGCAGAGGCCGTGATTGCGGCAGCGATGAGGTAGCAGCGAGATGGATGAGATGACACAGGCGGGCGCGCCGGAGCGCAAGTTCCACCGTCCCGAGGCCGGGATCATGGTGACGGAGGGATCGCGGGTTGAAGGCTATGCCTCGGTCTTCGGGCGCCGGGATCAGGGCGGGGATGTGGTGGGGCGCGGGGCCTATGCGGCGTCGCTTGCGGCCCTGGCGGCATCGGGCCGGCGGGTCAAGATGCTGTGGCAGCACGATCCGGCGCAGCCCATCGGGGTGTGGGATGAGGTGCGCGAGGATGCGACCGGCCTTTACGTGAAGGGCAGGATCCTGACCGATGTGGCGCGCGGAAGGGAAGCCGCCGCCCTGCTGGCGGCTGGCGCGATCGACGGATTGTCGATCGGCTACCGCACGTTGCGGGCCGAGAGGGATGCCAAGGGGCAGCGGCTGCTGCAGGAGGTGGACCTTTGGGAAGTGTCGCTGGTGACCTTTCCCATGCTGGCCGAAGCGCGGGTTCAGGCCAAGGCCGACCCCGCCGCAGATGCGGGCTGGATCGGGCTGGCCCGGCTTTTCGAGCAGGCGCACCGCAAACTTGCCGCGCGCTGACGCGGCCCAATCACGGGGGACAAGATGGGAGAGACCAGTATCCGGTCCGGGGCGCAGGGCCCCGAGGACGGCGGACCGGCCGGGCAGATGACCAGGGCTTTGGCCGGTTTTCTACAGGAATTCAACGGCTTTCAGGCCGAAGTGACATCTGCGTTACATCAACAGGAAGAGCGACTGACCATGCTTCAAGCCAAGACGATGACCTACGGACGCCCGGTGCTTTCAACTGCGGTGGACATGGAGGAGCCGCACAAGAAAGCCTTCAACGCCTATCTGCGCCATGGCGACGATGAGGGGCTGCGCAGCCTGATGCTGGAGGGCAAGGCGCTGAGCACGGCCGTGCCCGGCGATGGCGGTTTTCTGGTGGACCCGCGCACGGCGGACACGGTGAAATCCATGCTGGTTGCAACCGGGTCGATCCGGTCGATTGCCAGTGTGGTCACGGTCGATGCCACCAGTTTCGATGTGTTGATCGACCGGTCGGACGTGGGAACCGGATGGGTGACCGAGACCGGATCGGTCAGCGAGACGGCGACGCCGCTGATCGAGCGCATTTCGATCCGGCTGCACCAGCTTGCGGCCATGCCGAAGGCAAGCCAGCGGCTGCTGGACGACAGCGCCTTTGACGTGGAGGGCTGGCTTGCCGGGAAGATCGCCTCGCGCTTTATCCGGTCGGAATCGGCGGCCTTCGTGAACGGGGACGGGGTGGACAAGCCCAAGGGCTTTCTGCTGCCGGCCAAGGTTGCGAATGCCACCTGGACCTGGGGAAGCCTGGGCTATGTGGCCAGCGGAGCCGCAGCGGATTTCCCGACAACCAACGCTGTCGATTGCATCGTGAACCTTGTCTATGCCCTGGCGGCACCCTACCGGGCCAATGCGACCTTTGTGATGAATTCCAAGACCGCAGGGGCCGTGCGCAAGATGAAGGACGCCGACGGCCGCTTCATGTGGGCCGACGGGCTGGCCGTGGCGGAACCGCCGCGCCTGATGGGGTATCCGGTGCTGATCTGCGAGGATATGCCCGACATCGCCGCGAATGCCCATGCGATTGCCTTTGGCGACTTCGCCGCAGGCTATACGATTGCCGAGCGGACCGACCTGCGCATCCTGCGCGATCCGTTTTCGGCCAAGCCGCATGTGCTGTTCTATGCGACCAAGCGCGTGGGCGGCGACATCAGCGACTATGCGGCGATCAAGCTTCTGAAATTCGCCCTGTCCTGACGGCAGGCCGGTGCGCCGCCCCGGACCCGGGGCGGCGGCTGACATGCGGGGCGCAGACGTTCGCCGGGCGAAGGCCGCCTGCGCCCGCCGGAGTTTTCTTGCCTTTCGGGAAGCGGAGACACCCCAGATGTTGAACGAAGACACGCCCATTGCGGTGGCGTCCTTGCCGATTCAGGTGATGCGGGACCATTTGCGCCTGGGCACCGGCTTTGCCGAAGAGGGCTTGCAGGACGGGTTGATCGAAGCCTATCTGCGGGCGGCACTTGCGGTGATCGAGGGCCGGACCGGCAAGGCCCTGCTCCAGCGGGTGTTCCGCTGGGTGCTGGACGACTGGCGCGACCCGACGGCGCAGGCATTGCCGATGGCCCCGGTGCGAAGCGTTGTTTCGGTCACGCTGACGGATGGTGCGGGCGGATCGACCGTTCTGGATGCCGGAGTGTACCGGTTGATCGCCGATCTGCACCGCCCGCGCCTGGCACCGACGGGGCAGTTGCTGCCGTCTGTTCCGGGCGGGGGGCAGGTTGAGGTGGTGTTCACCGCAGGGTTCGGCACCCTGTGGACCGATGTCCCGCCGGACCTGCGGCAGGCGGTGCTGATGCTGGCTGCCGATCTGTACGAGCGGCGCGACGAGATGGGGCTGCGCGAACAGGGGCTGCCCTTTGCGATCCTGTCGCTGATCGAGCGCTGGCGGACGGTGCGGCTGCTGGGCGGGGGCACGGCATGACCCGGATTTCCCTGTCGCGCCCGCTGGTTCTGGAGGCGCTGCGCACCGAACCGGACGGGTCGGGTGGCTATGCCGAACGGTGGCAGGCGCTGGGGACCCTGTGGGCCGAGGTGACGGCGGGGACGGGGCGCGATGCGCCGGTAGAGGAGTTTACCCGGGCGTTGGTGAGCTATCGGATCACGGTGCGCGGTGCGCCGGTGGGGGCCGGACAGCGCCCGCGACCGGAGCAGCGCTTTCGCGACGGCACACGGCTGTTTCGCATCCTGGCCGTTACCGAGCGTGACGCGGCGGGGCGCTATCTGCTGTGCTTTGCGCGGGAGGAGGGGACGACATGAGCTATGGACAGGCTGCGGCCCTGCAGGCCGCCGTGTATCAGCACCTGACCGCCCTGCCGGTGCTGGCGGGCATCCCGGTGGTCGATGCGGTTCCCAAAGGGCAGGGCGCGGGGACATTCGTGCTGATCGGTAGTGAAGAGGTGCGCGATCTGTCCGATGCCAGCGGGTCCGGGGCAGAGCACCGCTTTGCGGTCAGCGTGATCAGCGAGGCGGCGGGGTTCACCGCCGCCAAGGACATGGCGGTGGCAATTTCGGACGCGCTGAACAATGCGGCCCTGACGCTGGGCCGGGGGCGCCTGGTGGGCCTGTGGTTTCAGCGTGCCACGGCACGCAGGCGCGATGATGGCCGTGTGCGGCGGATCGACATGACCTTTCGCGCCCGTGTCGAGGACTGAGGGCGCGCGGGGTTGAAGGCGAAACATCTGAGGGGAGCGGCGGGATGCCTGTACAGAACGGCAAGGACCTTTTGATCAAGCTTGACCAGTCGGGGTCGGGGCAGTTCGAGACGGTGGCGGGATTGCGGGCCACGCGAATCAGCCTGAATGCGGAAACGGTGGACGTTACCAGCCTGAGCAGTCCGGGCGGCTGGCGCGAGTTGCTGGCAGGGGCCGGCGTGAAATCGGCATCGATCAGCGGATCGGGTGTGTTCCGGGACGAGCAGACGGATGCCCGCGCCCGGCAGATGTTCTTTGCGGGCGGGATGCCCGGCTTTCAGGTGATCGTGCCCGACTTCGGGACGATCGAGGGGCCGTTCCAGATCACGGCGCTGGAGTATGCCGGGACCTTTGACGGTGAAGCCACCTATGAGATGACGCTGGCCTCGGCCGGGCTTTTGACCTTCGTGGCGCTGTGATGGCGAACCCCTGGGCCGGTGAGGTGACCGTCATGCTGAACGGCCAGGCGCATGTGGCGCGTCTGACCCTTGGCGCGCTGGCCGAACTGGAGGCCGCGATGGAGGCGGGAAGCCTGGTGGACCTTGTGGAGCGCTTCGAGCAGGGCAGGTACACGACGCGCGATGTGCTGGCGCTGATCGTGGCCGGCCTGCGCGGCGGCGGCTGGTGCGGCACGGCCGAGGACTTGCGCACGGCAGAGATCGCCGGTGGCCTTGGCGGGGCGGCGCGGCTGGCGGCCGAATTGCTGGCGCGGGCCTTCGCGCTTGCGGACCCGGCAGCGGCCCCGACATGAGCCGCATTGACTGGCCCGGCCTGATGCGGGTGGGGATCGGGCAGCTTGGACTGGCACCGGAGGTGTTCTGGCGGCTGACCCCGGCAGAGTTGCAGATGCTGACCGGCCAAGGGCCGACGGGGCAGGCCGCGTTCACGCGGGCCCGGCTGGATGCGCTGGTGCGGGCCTTTCCGGACAGGTTGAAGGGGGATGTTGATGATCGAGATCGACAGTTTGTCAGAAAGGCTTACGGCGCTTGAGTCGGCCTGCCTTGCGTCGGCGGGCGGTGTCGGGGGCCTGAACAGCGAGTTGGGCAAGATGCAGGGCGGGATTGCCCAGGCGGGACGCGAAGTGACCGGATTGACGAGCGGGATCGGCAGCGGGTTGCGGCGGGCCTTTGACGGGGCCAGGCTTTCGGATGCGCTGAAGGGGATCGGGCAGACCCTGTCCGACACCGCCTATCGCGCGGCGACCCGGCCCGTGACCGATGCGCTGAGCGGGCTTCTGGCCAGGGGGGTTGGCGGGTTGATGTCGGCGGTGACGCCCTTTGCCAATGGCGGGGTGATCGCGCAGGGCCGCGTCACGCCCTTTGCGCGAGGCGGCGTGGTCACGGGGCCGACCGGGTTTGCGATGCGCGGTGGTCAGGGCCTGATGGGCGAGGCAGGCCCGGAAGCCATTCTGCCGCTGTCGCGGGGTGCCGATGGCCGCCTTGGCGTGCAAAGCGCGGGCGGCGGGGGCAGGGGCGTGTCGGTGGTCATGAACGTGTCGACGCCGGATGTGCAGGGGTTTCAGCGCAGTCAGGGGCAGATCGCCGCGCAGGTGAACCGGATGCTGGCGCGCGGCCAGCGGAACAGGTGAGGGCGCAATGGGATTTCACGAGGTGCGGTTCCCGGTGAACCTGAGTTTCGGGTCGTCCGGCGGGCCGGAGCGGCGCACGGAAATCGTGGCGCTGACCAACGGTTTCGAGGAGCGCAGCACGCCCTGGGAGCATTCGCGCCGCCGCTATGATGCGGGTCTGGGGATGCGCAGCCTGGACGATCTGGGGGAAGTCATTGCCTTTTTCGAGGCACGGCGCGGCCAGTTGCATGGCTTTCGCTGGAAAGACTGGGTGGATTTCAAGTCAGTCGCCCCATCGCAGCCGGTGACACCGTTGGACCAGATCATCGGTCAGGGGGACGGGATCAGGAAGGACTTCAGGTTGAGCAAGACCTATGTTTCCGGGGTGGGGACCTATCAGCGCCCGATCACGAAGCCGGTGGCGACGACGGTGCGCGTGGCGGTCGGCGGCGTGGAGAAGGCTGCCGATCTGGACTGGACGTTGCAGCCGGCGACCGGGACCGTGACTTTTGCGCTTGCCCCCGCGCCGGGGGCTGTCATTTCGGCCGGGTTCGAGTATGATGTCCCGGTGCGGTTTGACACGGACCGCATCCAGACCTCGATCGAAGCCTTTCAGGGGGGCGAGGTTCCTTCGGTTCCGGTGGTGGAGCTGCGGGTCTGATGGCCGGGCGCGAGGAGCTGCTGGCCCATCTTGCGGGCGGTGTCTCGACCCTGTGCCGGGCCTGGGCGGTGCGGCGCAGGGACGGCGTGGAGCTGGGCTTTACCGATCACGACCGCGATCTGAGGTTCGACGGCCTGACCTACCGGGCCGGAACGGGCATGACGGCGCGCACCCTGATGCAAACCACCGGCTTTGCCGTGGACAACAGCGAAGCGGTGGGCGCGCTGAGCAGCGATGCCGTCACCGAGGCCGATCTGCTGGCCGGGCGTTACGATGCGGCCGAGGTGCGCTGCTGGCTGGTCAACTGGACCGATGTCGGGCAGAGGCTGTTGCAGTTCCGGGGAAACTTCGGCGAGATCGTCCGGTCTGCCGGGGCGTTCCGCGCCGAATTGCGCGGCCTGACCGAGGTCCTGAACCAGCCGCAGGGCAGGGTCTACCAGCGCGAATGCGCGGCCATTCTGGGAGATGCGCAGTGCCGCTTTGATCTGGCCCATCCCGGATTTTCGGCAGAGCTTGCTGTCCAGACGCATACGGAGCGGCGCATTTTCGTGTTTTCGGGTGTGACGGGATTTGCCGCCGGCTGGTTCGAAAAAGGCCGGCTGCGGCTGCTTGACGGGCAAGCACGCGGGGTCATCGGGCTGATCAAGGCCGACCGGACCGAGGGCGGTCAGCGGGTGATCGACCTGTGGGACAGGATCGGGCCGCCGGTGGCGGCGGGCGACCGCATCCGCCTGGAGGCGGGATGTGACCGCCAGGCAGCCACCTGCCAGTCGAAGTTCAACAATTTCCTTAACTTTCGGGGGTTTCCGCATATTCCGGGTGAAGACTGGCTGCTGTCTTATCCCACAGGGTCCGGTGCGAATGACGGCGGGAGGCTGCGGTGATGTCGGGGCATGCCCTGAAGGTTGTTGACCTGGCGCGGAGCTGGATCGGAACGCCCTACCGTCATCAGGGCTGCGTCCGGGGCGGGGGTGCGGATTGTCTTGGCCTGCTGCGCGGACTGTGGCGAGACCTGTACGGAGCCGAGCCGGAACCTGTGCCACCTTATACGGCGGATTGGGCAGAGGCGGGTGGCGAGGAAGCCCTGTGGACTGCGGCACGGCGATGGCTGCGGCCCTGTCGCGCGGGAACAGATCGCCCCGGCGACGTCTTGCTGTTCCGGATGCGCGACGGGGGCATCGCAAAACACCTGGGGATTGCCGCCGAGGTTGGTGCCGCCCCCAGCTTCATCCACGCCTATTACGGGCATGGTGTGGTTGAAAGCCCGCTGTCGCAGCCCTGGGCGCGCCGGGTTGTCGCGCGGTTCACATTTCCCGAAGGAGAGGTCTGAATGGCGACGATCGTTCTATCGGCTGTCGGGGCGGCGATCGGGGGCAGTTTTGGCGGCACGGTCCTGGGCCTGTCGGGGGCGGTCATCGGCCGGGCGGTTGGGGCCACGCTGGGCCGGGTGATTGATCAGCGGCTGATGGGATCAGGCTCTTCCGTGGTCGAGGTGGGACGGGTCGAGCGCATCCGGGTGATGGGGGCCAGCGACGGCGCGGCCATTGGCCAGGTTTTTGGCCGGATGCGGGTGGCCGGGCAGGTGATCTGGGCGACGCGGTTCAAGGAAACGGTGACAACAACGCAGCAGGAAAGCCGTGGCGGCAAGGGCAACAGGCGGAACGAATCGGTCGTGACCGAGAGCTATTCCTATTCGGTCAGCCTTGCCGTTGCCCTGTGCGAGGGGGAGATCCTGCGCGTGGGCCGCGTCTGGGCCGATGGCAATGAGATTGTGCGCGACCGGCTGAACATGCGGGTGCATTCGGGAAGCGAAACGCAACTTCCCGATGCAAAGATTGCCGCTGTCGAAGGGGCCGGCCGTGCGCCGGCCTATCGGGGCATCGCCTATGTGGTGTTCGAGGATCTTCCCCTGGCCGATTTCGGCAACCGGGTGCCGCAGTTTTCCTTTGAGGTGGTGCGCCGGGCGCAGGGTACCGTGGCCCGGACGATGACCGATATTGCCGGCAGCGTGCGGGCGGTGGCGCTGATTCCGGGCACGGGGGAATATGCACTGGCAACGAGCCGGGTGCATTATGAAGACGGACCCGGCCTGCAGCGCGCCGCAAACATGCATTCGCCATCGGGCCAGACAGATATGGTCACATCGCTGACGCAGCTGCGCCAGGAGCTGCCCCGGTGCGGGGCTGTTTCCCTTGTGGTGTCCTGGTTCGGCGATGATCTGCGGTGCGGCAGCTGTATGGTGCGTCCGAAGGTTGAACAGAAGATCACCGAAGGCACGATGCCGTGGCGGGCTGGCGGCATTGGCCGGGGGGAGGCCGGGCAGATTGCCACCCTTGACGGACGGCCTGTCTATGGCGGAACGCCCACGGATCAATCGGTGCTCGAGGCGATCCACGCCCTGCGGGCCGAGGGGCAGGACGTGATGTTCTACCCCTTCGTGCTGATGGAGCAGATGGCGGGCAATACACTGCCCGACCCATGGACCGGGGCCACGGGGCAGCCGGTGCTGCCGTGGCGGGGCCGCATCACGCTGTCGGTGGCGCCCGGCCGGCCCGGTTCGCCCGACCGGACAGCGGGCGCTTCTGCCGAAGTGGCCGCCTTTTTCGGTGCGGCACAGCCGGGTCATTTTGCGCGGAACGGTGAGCGGATCACCTATTCGGGGCCGGCATCCTGGGGCTACCGGCGCTTTGTGCTGCATTATGCGCATCTTTGCGCGGCCGCTGGCGGCGTTGAAGCCTTTTGCATCGGGTCGGAGTTGCGGTCAGTGACGCAGATTCGGGGGCCCGGAGACAGCTTTCCCGCCGTGGCGGCCTTGCGCCAGCTGGCGGCGGATGTGCGGGGGATTCTGGGTCCGGGCGTCAAGCTGAGCTATGCTGCGGACTGGTCCGAATACTTCGGCTATCATGATGGGTCCGGCAACGTTCAGTTCCATCTTGATCCGCTTTGGGCGGATGCGAACATCGATTTCATCGGCATCGACAACTACATGCCGCTTTCGGACTGGCGCGACGGCGAAAGCCATGCCGATGCCGCCTGGGGGGCGATCTACAATCTTGATTACCTCAAGGCCAATATCGCGGGGGGTGAGGGATTTGACTGGTTCTATGCCTCGGCCGCAGATGCGTCGGCGCAGACCCGGACGCCGATCCAGGACGGGCTTCACGGGGAACCTTGGGTGTTTCGCCCCAAAGACCTGAAAAGCTGGTGGTCCAGCCCGCATCACGACCGGGTCGGGGGGGTGCGGTCTGCGGTGCCGACCGCATGGGTGCCAAGGTCCAAGCCGGTGCGGTTTACCGAACTTGGCTGTCCTGCCATTGACAAGGGTACGAATGAGCCGAACCGGTTTGTGGACCCCAAATCATCGGAATCGCTGTTGCCGCGCGGATCGACCGGACAGCGGGATGACCTGATCCAGATGCAGTATCTGCGCGCGATGGCCGAATTCTGGGCAGAGGGGGTGAACAATCCGCTGTCACCCGGCTATGGCGGGACGATGGTGGACATGACGCGGGCCTATGTCTGGACCTGGGATGCCCGGCCCTATCCCGAATTCCCGAACCTGACTTCGGCCTGGAGCGATGGCGACAACTACCGGCTTGGTCACTGGATCAATGGCCGGGCGGCGAATCTGACGCTTGCTGCGGTGGTTGCCGATCTGTGCGAGCGATCGGGGCTGGTCGGCTTTGATGTGTCGCGTCTTTACGGCCTTGTGCGCGGCTATGTCGTGGCAGAGGTGGGGTCTGCGCGGTCTGCCCTGCAACCGCTGGCGCTTGCTTACGGCTTTGACGCCGTTGAGCGGGAGGGAATTCTTGGCTTCCGGATGCGGGACGGACGGCTGACCGACACGCTTGACCGCGCGATGATGGCGGTCAGCACAGAGATTGATGGCGCGGTCGAATTGACCCGCGCCGCCGAAGCCGAGATGACAGGCCGCGTGCGGCTGGGCTTTATCGACGCTGAAAGCAATTTCGAAGTGCGGCAGTCGGAGGCGATCTTTCCGGACGAGGCGGCCTTTGGTGTGGCGCAGTCGGAACTGGCGCTGAGCCTGACGGCGGCAGAGGGCAGGATGATTGTGGAGCGCTGGCTTGCCGAAGCCCGCGTGGCACGCGACACGGTCCGTTTCGCGCTGCCCAAATCAGCCCTTGGGCTTGGGGCCGGCGATGTGGTTGCCGTTGACGGTGCGCGCTATCGGATCGACCGGATCGAACAGGCAGAATTCCAGCAGATCGACGCGGTTCGGGTTGTACCTGCGGCATATCGGTCCGGGACGGCCGTGCAGGTGCGTCCTGTTGTGGCGCCCTATACGCCCCCCGCGCCGGTTCACCCGCTATTTCTGGATTTGCCGCTGCTCAACGGGGCAGAGGTGCCCGATGCCCCGCATGTGGCCGTGGGGGCGCTGCCCTGGCCCGGGCCTGTGGCGGTCTGGAGTTCGGCGTCAGACAATGGCTATGCCCTGAACCGGCTGGTGATGGTGCCGGCCACGTTTGGCGTCACCGGGACAGCGCTGGCACCGGCGCGCCCGGGTCTGCTTTCCCGCAGTGCGGCCCTGCGCGTTCGGCTGTCGGGCGGGACACTGAGCTCAACCGACCTGGCGGGGATGCTGAACGGGGCGAATGCAGCTGCAGTCGGCACCGGCGCGGCAGGAGCCTGGGAGGTGTT
The DNA here is from genome assembly GCA_020250125.1 of Rhodobacter sp. GTDB lineage: Bacteria > Pseudomonadota > Alphaproteobacteria > Rhodobacterales > Rhodobacteraceae > Aliitabrizicola. Next base: position 6,117 of record JADCEL010000025.1, on the reverse strand, counting down.
GCAGTTCACCGGGGCCGAGCTTGTCGCGCCCGAGGTCTATGACCTGACCGGCCTGCTGCGCGGGCAGTCGGGGACGGAAGCTGACATGCCGGCCCCCTTGCCGGCGGGCAGTGCTTTTGTGCTTCTGGACCGGGCACCGGTGCAGATTGCCCTGTCGCAGGCGGCCCGCGGTCTGGACAGGCACTACCGGATCGGCGCGGCGGAGCGCGGTTATGACGATGCGTCGACGGTTCATCGCATCATCGCCTTTGAGGGTGTGGGCTTGCGTCCCTATCGGCCGGTGCATCTGCGCATCGCGGGGAATCCCGGGGGGGACCGGTCTGTGACATGGATCCGCAGGACACGGATCGACGGGGATGGATGGCGTGCCGGCGAGGTTCCGCTGGGCGAAGATCGCGAAACCTATCTTGTTCAGGTGATGTCGGGCAGTCTGATGGTCAGGGAAGTGTCGGTGATGGCCCCGAACTGGGTCTATCCGGCGTCGCAGCAGGCCGCCGACGGCACGCTGGGCGGGTTTCTGCTGCGTGTGGCGCAGGTGTCGGACCGCTTCGGCCCCGGTCCTTTTGCGCAGCTTGCGGTGTGACGGGATGCGTCCGGTGCTGATCGGCGATGTCCTTGCCGCAGCCCGCGTGCTGTTCGTTCTGGGCGAAGAGGACTGGATCGGCTGCATCGACCGGTTGATCTGGCAGGCGCAGGTGGCCGACCGGTACCGGCGCCGTCTGGGAAAGCCGCACCCTGCCTGGGGCAATGGAAGCCTGATGGCCGTGACGGGCACCGTGCCCAAGGCAGACGCGGAACCGTTCCTGTCCGATCCGCGTTGGCTGCGGGCGCTGTCCTGTGTGCTGGACCGGTTGCGCGTTGCAAAGCTTTCTTTTGTCTCGGGTCGCGTCAGGGTATATGATGGCCCTCTGCAACGAGGATGGAGGCAGAAGCCATGGCCGAAACCAGAATGAAGATGGCCGCCATCGACCCGGTCTGGCAGCGGATTGGCGAAGAGGCTGTCGAGGCGATCCGGTCAGAGCCGCTGCTGGGCGGATTGGTGCATTCCAGCTTGCTGCACCATGCCAGCATGGAGCGGGCACTGGCCTATCGGTTTTCCCTGAAACTCGCCTCTGGCGAGATGAGCGAGCAGATCCTGCGCGAAATTGCGGACGAGGCCTTTGCATCGGACCCTGATCTGGGGCAAGCCGCGCGGGCGGACCTGGTTGCGGTCTATGACCGCGATCCTGCGTGCCACCGCTTCCTGCAGCCGATCCTGTATTTCAAGGGGTATCAGGCCGTACAGGCCTACCGTGTCGGGCACTGGCTGTGGCAGGCGGGCCGGATCGATCTGGCCTATTTCGTGCAGATGCGGGTGTCCGAGGTCTTTGGTGTGGACATCCATCCTGCGGCGACCATGGGCCGGGGCATCATGATTGACCATGCGCATTCCATCGTGATCGGTGAAACAGCCGTTGTCGGTGACAATGTGTCGATGCTGCATTCGGTGACGCTGGGCGGCACCGGCAAGGAAGACGGCGTGCGCCACCCCAGGATCGGCAATGGCGTGCTGATCGGGGCCGGGGCAAAGGTTCTGGGCAATATCGAGATCGGCCATTGCAGCCGGATTGCCGCCGGTTCCGTGGTGTTGCAGGACGTGCCGCCCTGTTCGACCGTGGCGGGCGTGCCGGCCCGGGTTGTCGGCGAAGCCGGATGCGCGCAGCCTTCGGTCACGATGGATCATCTGATCCGCGAGCACCTGGGTGAATAGGCCCTTCCGCCGTGGCGGAAGGGCAGACATTCAGGCCAGCATGGCGACGGGGTTTTCAAGGTTCCCGATGATTGCCTTGAGGAATTCCGCCCCCAGTGCCCCGTCGATCACGCGGTGATCGACAGAAAGGGTCATCGACATCACTGTGGCAACGGTGATCGTGCCATCCTTGCCCGCGACCGGTGTCCTGAGGCCCGCCCCGACGGCCAGGATCGAGCCATGCGGCGGGTTGATCACGGCATCGAAGTTTTCGATCCCGAACATGCCCAGGTTTGAAATCGCGAAACTGCCCCCCTGATACTCGTGCGGTGCCAGCTTGCGGGTGCGGGCGCGGGCGGCAAGGTCTTTCATTTCCGCAGACAGGGTCGAAATCGACTTCTGATCTGCGTCGCGCAGAACGGGCGTGAACAGGCCACCCTCGATGGCAACGGCAACCGCGACATCGGACGGCCTGAGGCGGAAAATCCGGTCGCCCGCCCAGACGGCATTCGCATCCGGTACCTGTTGCAGGGCCAGGGCACAGGCCTTGATGATGAAGTCGTTGACCGACAGCTTGATGCCGCGGCTTTCCAGCTGCTTGTTGAGCGTCTCGCGGAAGGCCAGCAGGGCATCCAGCTGCACCGAACGGCGCAGATAGAAATGCGGGATCGTCTGCTTTGCCTCGGTCAGCCGCGCGGCGATGGTCTTGCGCATGCCATCAAGCTGGACAACGTCATAGCTGCGGCCGGCAAACATCCTGGCGACCGTTTCAGCGGTGGCCCCGGTGGCAAGCGCGGGCGCGGCAGCCGCAGGGGCCGGCGCTTGCGCAACAGCGGGCGCGGCAGCGGCAACCGGGGCTGCGGCGGGTTTGGACAAGCCTTCGACATCGGTCTTCACGATCCGGCCATGCGGGCCGGAGCCTGTGACCTGTGCCAGATCAAGGCCCCTTTCCGCCGCGATCCGGCGGGCCAGGGGCGAAGCGAAGACGCGCGCCCCCTTGGCCGCAGGTGCCAAAGGCGCAGCCGGAGCGGTTGCAGCGGGCGGCGGTGCGGCGGTGGCGGGCTGTGCCGCCGGGGCCCTGGGGGCAGGGGCGGTATCGGCGCTTTCGCCGTCTTCCAGCATCGTGGCGATGGGGGTGTTCACCTTGACCCCCGCCGTCCCTTCGGCAACCAGAAGTTTGCCGATGATGCCCTCGTCGACGGCCTCGAATTCCATGGTGGCCTTGTCGGTTTCAATCTCGGCCAGAATCTGGCCGGATTTCACCGCATCGCCCGCTTTCACCAGCCATTTTGCCAGCGTGCCCTCTTCCATCGTGGGCGAAAGCGCGGGCATGAGGATTTCTGTTGCCATGTCAGCGTTCCTTACCGGTAGCAGACGGATTTGACGGCTTCGACAACTTCGGCCGTTGTCACCAGCGCCAGCTTTTCAAGGTTGGCGGCATAGGGCATGGGCACGTCCTTGCCGGTGCAGTTCAGGACGGGGGCATCCAGATAGTCGAACGCCCGCGTCATGATCGTGGCCGACAGATGGTTGCCGATGGCCCCGACAGGCCAGCCTTCCTCAACCGTCACGCAGCGGTTGGTCTTCTGCACAGACGCAAGCACGGTGTCGTAATCGATGGGCCGCAGCGTGCGCAGGTCGATCACCTCGGCGCTGAGTCCGTCTTTCGCCAGCTGTTCGGCGGCCTCCAGCGCATAGGTCATGCCGATGCCGAAGCTGACAATCGTCACATCGGTTCCTTCGCGCCAGACCCTGGCCTTGCCGAAGGGGATGGTGAAATCCGCCAGCACAGGCACCTCGAAGGATCGCCCATACAGGATTTCATTTTCCAGGAAGATCACAGGGTTCGGATCACGGATCGCCGCTTTCAGCAGGCCCTTCGCATCGGCGGCGGAATAGGGCATGGCAACCTTCAGCCCCGGAATCTGCGCGTACCAGGCGGCGTAATCCTGGCTGTGCTGGGCACCGACGCGCGCGGCTGCCCCGTTCGGGCCACGGAAGACGATGGGGCAGCCCATCTGCCCGCCCGACATGTACAGCGTCTTGGCGGCAGAGTTGATGATCTGGTCGATGGCCTGCATCGAGAAGTTGAAGGTCATGAATTCAAGGACCGGGTTCAGCCCGCCAAAGGCCGCACCCACGGCAAGGCCGGTAAAGCCATGTTCGGTGATCGGCGTGTCGATGACGCGCTTTGGCCCGAATTCATCCAGCAGGCCCTGGCTGATCTTGTAGGCGCCCTGATATTCGCCCACTTCCTCGCCCATCAGGAAGACGCGGTCGTTTGACCGCATTTCCTCGGCCAGGGCTTCGCGCAGGGCCTCGCGCACCGTCATGGTCTTTGTCGGCGTGCCGGCGGGCCAATCGGGGAAGGCGGCCTGCGGGGCCTTGACGGGGGCGGGCACTGCCGCGACGGGTCCGGACAGCGGCCCTGAGACTGCAAGCGTCGTCCCGGCGGCAGCGCCAGCCGGGGCAGGGGGTGCCGACGCGGCCCCGCCTTCGCCGGCCATCTCTGCGATGGGGGTGTTCACCTTTACGCCCGCGGTGCCTTCGGCAACCAGCAGCCTGCCGATCACACCGTCATCTGCCGCCTCGAATTCCATCGTTGCCTTGTCTGTCTCGATCTCGGCCAGGATCTGGCCCGATTTCACGGAATCGCCTTCCTTCACCAGCCATCTGGCCAATGTGCCCTCTTCCATGGTGGGCGAAAGCGCGGGCATAAGTACTTGCGTGGCCATGTCGGTCCCCCTCAGGCGTAGACGTCGGTCCAGAGTTCGGACAGGTCCGGCTCCGGGCTTTCTTTGGCGAATTCCGCAGACTCGTTGACCACCGCCTTGATGTCGCGGTCGATCAGCTTGAGGTCTTCATCGGTGGCATGACCCCCCTGCAACAGCAGCTCGCGCACATGTTCGATCGCGTCTTTCTCGTCGCGCATCTTCTGCACTTCTTCCCGCGTCCGGTACTTGGCCGGGTCGGACATGGAATGCCCGCGGTAGCGGTAGGTCATCATCTCAAGGATATAGGGGCCTTCGCCCGCACGGCAGATCGCAACAGCCTTCTCGCCGGCCGCCTTCACGGCCAGCACATCCATGCCGTCAACCGCCTCGCCCTTGATCCCGTAGGCGGCACCCCGTTCCCACAGGGTTCTGGAACGGGTGGCGCGCTTCATGCTGGTGCCCATGGCGTATTGGTTGTTCTCAATCACGAACACCACCGGAAGGTTCCACAGTTCGGCCATGTTGTAAGTCTCATAGACCTGGCCCTGGTTTGCGGCACCGTCCCCGAAATAGGTGAAGGTGACATTGTCATTGCCAAGATACTTGTCGGCAAAGGCCAGCCCCGCCCCCAGCGGAACCTGGGCGGCGACAATGCCGTGACCGCCATAGAAATGCTTCTCTTTCGAGAACATGTGCATCGATCCGCCCTTGCCGCGCGAATAGCCGCCCGCGCGCCCGGTCAGTTCGGCCATCACACCTTTGGGGTCCATGCCGCAGGCCAGCATGTGGCCGTGATCGCGGTAAGAGGTGATGCGTTTGTCCCCCTCTTTCGCGGCTGCCTCAAGGCCCACCACAACGGCCTCTTGCCCGATGTAAAGGTGACAGAAGCCACCGATCAGGCCCATGCCGTAAAGCTGGCCCGCCTTTTCCTCGAATCGGCGGATCAGCAGCATTTCGCGGTAGAAATGCAGCAGCTCGTCTTTGGAAACGTTGGGTGTTTCCGGGGGCTTCTTCGCGGCCATGGTCAAATCCTTGCAGCAAAGGGGATAGTTCAACGTTAAACCATCCCTACAATATCGCCGGACCCTGGACCAGAGCAAAAAGAAACGCCGGAGGTGGCCGCAGCGCGCCTGGCTGCCACCCGGGCCCGGCAGGTCCGGTTTGCCGGGGCGCCGAGACACCGTACCATCCAGCCCGGACCGGCCCCGCAAACCCCTGGCCCTGACCCTGTCCGGCCCGCGCGCACCTGTCTGCGCAGGGCAGGGCCTGCCGTTCCCGCCTGTTGGACGGCCCCCCCGCGCCCTGCCCGGGCCTTGGCAGGGTGCTGAAAAAGTGCTGTCCGCATGCCTGGCGGGAAACTGGTTCCGGTCCGGGGAAAGGGATTGCCCCTGGGGGCGGGGCGGGCGCTGGCCGGGGGCTTTGGCCCCCGGCTGGTCCTGATCCCGGCGCGGTGCTGTGGCAGGGGCGATGGCCCCTGCCAGTGCAGCGGTGAAGGTGCCTTCACCTCTCCGGGCGGGAACAGGAAACGCGACCCGCGTTTCCCCGCCCGCGCGGAACGGTGCTCTGTAGACCGGCAGGTCCTGGAAGGACAGAGGCCAGCGCCCGACCCGGCGGGGGCGAAGCGCCCGCCGGGGGCGGGTCGGGCGCTGGCCGGGGGCTTTGGCCCCCGGCTGG
>JADCEL010000024.1 GCA_020250125.1 Rhodobacter sp. | reverse complement strand
CAGTCTGGGGCGCAGTCTGGGGCGCAGTCTGGGGCGCAGTCTGGGGCGCAGTCTGGGGCGCAGGCGGGGCCGACGCATCGGCACCGGGTGACAGGGGGGCCTGCACCGGGGCGGAATCGGCGGCGGCTGCTGCGGCGGCGGCTGCGGCCTGTCCGGGCAGGGTAAACTCGATCCGCCGGTTGGTCTCGCGCCCGGACGGGCTGTCGTTGTCGGCCAGGGGGCGGGTTTCGCCGTATCCCACGGCCGTCAGCGACCCGACCAGCACACGCCGTCCCTGCAGGCCCAGCAGCACCGCTTCGGCGCGGGCCTGGCTCAGCGCCAGATTGCTGCTGTCGCGGCCCTGGGAATCGGTATGTCCGCCGATTTCCATGGCGATGTCGGGGCATTTGCGCATCTGGTCCGCCAGCGCATCCATGGTGTTGCGTGCCGCAGATTCGATCTCGGCCGATCCGGGCGCAAAGGCGATCTTCTGCTTTTGCAGGATGCCATTCAGGGCGGTGACGCATTCCTGCGGTGTCGGCAGGGCCGCCTGCGGATCAAGCGCTTCGTCATAGCGCACCTCCACCGTAAAGGCCTGACCCTGGCCCAGCCCAACGGACAGGGTGCGGGTGATCGCGGCGCGTGCCCCGGCCAGGGCGGTGACACCCGTCACCTCCACGCTGTCGGCGCGCACGATCACCTGTCCTTCGTTCAGCTCGGACATGGCCTGCAACCCGGCCAGCACCCGCACCGGCCAGCCTTCGGGCAGGCCGGGATCCAGCCGTGTTGCCATATAGACATCCGCCGCCCCGAAACGCGCTGCGGCAAAGCTGCTGACGGCGTCGCGCAGCGTTGCGTCGGTCAGGCGCCCGCGCAATTGCACCGCGCCGTCCGCAGACAGCGTCGCAATGAATTCGGCCGGTCCTTCCGGGGCGGAAGTCTGCGGTTTTTCCGGCAGGGTCGCCTTGAGCGAAAACACGTCCGGAAGGGCGGCTTCAAGCTCGCCCACGATGCGGTCAAAAACGGCCTGGGGGGTTTCCAGCGTGGCCAGCAGCGACACATCCGCATCCGAGAAGGTGACCGACCCGGCCCCGAGTTCGCCGACGGCGCGGATGGCAACCTCTGCGGCTTCTGCCCAGCGCGGCGTGGGTACCCCCAGCCCGATGGTGCAATCGGCCTCTCCGGAAAGTCCTGCGGCGACAGCTGCGATGACGATGCGGTTGCGCGCGGCTTCGGTATCGGCCGAGCAGGCGTCAAAGCGCGCGCCCCGGTCATCCTTGAGGAACCGCAGCGTGAAGGGTGTCAGCACCGGGCGGGGGGCAGAGATCATCACGCTGACGGCCAGACCCTTTGGCCTTGCGCGGTCAAGTTCGGCTTCCAGACGCAGCTTTTCCGCTTCTGACCCGGAAATCGCCGTGACCGAAACGCGGCCTGCGTCGATCGAGATCTTGGATTGCGGCAGCATGGCAAGCGCGGTCAGGCCAAAGCTGACCGCCCTGTCCCAGCCTTCGGGGGCGGGATAATCGGCGCGGGTCAGCATATCGGCCACTTCCGCCCCGTCGGTTGCTGCGGCGACCTCTTCGGCAAGGGCGGGGGCGCTCCCTGCCGCAGGCACCAGCCCGATCAGCGAGATGCCGTTGTTGTTGCGCAAAAGCTCGACCGAAAAGCGCGGGGCCTGGATGGCCTGCGCCGGGGTCACATCCATGCGGTCGCGGATGCGGCCCGCCTCGACCAGGCTGGCGGTCAGGTTGACGGCGCGAAAGCGCAGGGCTTCGGTCGGGGCGGTGCCCGCCAGGCGGACCTGCAGGCCGTCGGTCGTCACCCCGACCCAGCTCAGCCCTTCGCGCGTCATCAGGCTTTGCACCTCGGCCCCGGTGCGCGACTCGATGGCCAATGCCGCCCAGGTGGCGGACAGCACGGCCAGACCTGCGGCGGCAGCGAAGGCGGCGGGGGCAATGAGGCGGGGCGGCAAGGTCATGGGGAAATGCGGTGCCTGACGGTTTGACAGCGCTTCCTAGGCGCAAGCCGGGCCGGGATCAATCACAGCAGTGCAGCGGCGGCAAGAAACAGCGCAGCGATCAGCCCGGCATCGCGGTTCGACCGGAACAGCATCAGGCAGCGCGCGGGATCATCGGTGTCCAGCCGCGCCAGCTGCCAGGCCATGTGCCAGCCAAAGCCGCAGACCCCGCCCAGCGCCACCGCCAGCTGCAGGGGCCGGCCCTGCGGCAGCAGCGCGGCCAGCACGGCGGCGGCCATCAGAACCACGGCCAGCACCAGAAAGCCGCACAGCCAGGGCCGCGTTCTGTCGCCGAACAGGCGGGCCGTGGATTTGACGCCGATCAGCGCGTCATCCTCGCGGTCCTGATGGGCGTAGATCGTGTCGTAGAACAGCGTCCAGGTGATGCCTGCCCCGTAAAGCAGGACGGGCGGCCAGCCCAGGCTGCCCTGATGCGCCGCCCACAGGAGCAGCGCCCCCCAGTTGAAGGCCAGCCCCAGAAAGACCTGGGGCCACCAGGTGAAGCGTTTCGCAAAGGGGTAGATCGCCACCAGACCCAGCGAGGCCACGCCCAGCAGGATGGCGGTCGCGTTGTAGGTGAACAGGATGCAGGCCGCCAGCAGCGATTGCACGATGGCCCAGGCCAGCGCCCGGCGGGGCGTGACCTGACCTGCGGGCAGCGGGCGCGACCGGGTGCGCGCCACGGCGGCGTCGATATCGCGGTCGGTCAGGTCGTTCCAGGTGCAGCCCGCCCCGCGCATCAGAAAGGCCCCGACGGCACTGCTGACCACCAGCCAGAGATCGGTCAGGCCGGGCCCTGCCGGGTCAGCGGCGACCGCAAGGGCGATGGCCCACAGGCAGGGGATCAGCAGCAGCCAGGTGCCCACAGGGCGGTCGGCGCGCGACAGGCGCAGGTAGGGGCGCGAGGAGGCCGGGGCGTACCGGTCCACCCAGTTGCCTGGCGGGGCATCGGCGACGGCCGCATCTGGCAATTCGCGGGTCTCGGTCATAGGGTTGGCCAATGCAGGATGCGAAGATCAGGCTTTATGTAGAGCAACCCCTTGCGCCGGGGCAAGCTGTGGCCCTGTCGCGGGATCAGGCGCATTACCTGTTCACCGTGATGCGCCTGGGGGCGGGGGCGCCGGTGCTGCTGTTCAACGGGCGTGACGGCGAATGGCGGGCCGGGGTGACCGTGGCCGGCAGGCAGGGCGGCATGCTGACCTGCGGCGCGCAGACGCGGGCCGTGCAGACCCCGCCCGACCTGTGGCTGCTGTTTGCCCCGATCAGGAAGGCGCGCACCGATTTCATCGTGGAAAAGGCGGTGGAGATGGGGGTGGCGCGGGTGGTGCCGGTGCAGACCGCGCATACCAATGCGGACCGCATCCGGCAGGACCGCTTGCAGGCCCATGCGGTGGAGGCGGCAGAACAATGCGGGGCCACCTTTGTTCCCGAGGTGGCAGAGCTTGTGGCGCTGGACCGGCTGCTGGCCGATTGGCCGTCGGAGCGGCGAATCCTGTGGGCAGACGAGTCGCTGGTGGGCGCGCGCGACGCGCTGCAGGGTGCAGGGCGGGGCGGCCCTTGGGCGATTCTGGTTGGGCCGGAGGGCGGGTTCTCGGAAAAGGAACGGGCGCGGCTGCGGGCCATGCCGCAGGTGCTGCCGGTCAGCCTTGGCCCGCGCATCCTGCGCGCCGACACGGCGGCGGTCGCGGCGCTGACACTGTGGCAATCGGTGCTGGGGGATTGGACATGACCCTGCGGGCAGCCGGTGCGGATGATCTTCCGGCGCTGACAGCGTTTCTGCGCCGGCATGAGGCAACGTCGATGTTTCCGCTGTCCAACCTTGCCGGGGCGGGGCTGAACGGGGCCGGTCCCTATGGGATGCGGTTCTGGATCAGCGGGAATGTCAGCGGTGCCATCGGGCTGACCAACAGCGGAATGCTGCAACCGCAATGGCCCGGTGCGGCGGATTGGGCAGCATCGCGGACGGTGCTGGCGGGGGCAGAGGTGGCCGGGGTGATCGGCCCCGCCGGGCAGGTCCGCCAGCTGGTCGATGCGCTGGGTCTTGGCCGCGCGGCGACCCGCCTGGACGCTGTTGAACCGGGCTTTGTGCTTGATCTGAAAGACCTTGTCGTTCCGCAGGGTCCGGGGGTTCTGGCCGAATTGGACGCGGCAGACCCTGCGGTTCTTTCTGCATGGCGGGCAGATTACCTGACTGTGGTTACCGGAACGCTGCCGGATCGCGCCGCTCAACAGGCACCGGGTGAAATCGAATACTTCCGGTCAGCGGGCCGTCACCGTTTGTTGCTGGAAGCTGGTGTCCCCGTGGCGATGTGCGGCTTCAACGCGGCCCTGCCCGATGTGGTGCAGGTGGGGGGCGTTTATGTGCCGCCCGCCCTGCGCGGCAAAGGGCGCGCCCGGCGTGTCGTGGCCCTGCATCTGGCCGAAGCACTGGCGAAGGACGTGCGGCGGGCAAGGTTGTTTGCCGTCAGCGATCAGGCGGCGCGCGCCTATCGCGCCATCGGGTTCGGCCCTGCCGATCCTGTCGGGCTGGTGCTGTTTGCGGAACCGCAACAGGTGCAGGCATGGGCCTGATCCGCGATGACGTGCTGGCCGCCGCCCATCGCGGGCGCGAGCTGATCGCGGCGGGGATCGTCGCGCTGGCCGGGCTGTGGCTGATGTGGCTGGGCGGGTATCCGGGTTGCCCGACGTTCAGGAAAGCCGTTTCAATCTGGCCCGAAGGGATTGCCGGCACGGGCGGATCAGGAAACGCACCGCGTTTCCCCGCCCGGTCAGGGACCACAGCCGCACAGGACCGTTCCCCCAAGCGCAACAAAGGCCAGCGCCCGGCCCGGCGGGGGCGAAACGCCCGCCGATGGCGGGTCGGGCGCTGGCCGGGGGCTGTG
>JADCEL010000023.1 GCA_020250125.1 Rhodobacter sp. | reverse complement strand
GCCCGACCCGCCCCCGGCGGGCGCTGGCCTTTCGTGGTGCCTGAACCTGCCGGTCTGCGGGGCACCGTCGCGCGCGGGCGGGGGAAACGCGGGTCGCGTTTCCATTTCCCGCCCGGAGACGGGGGCGAAAGGTCGGACCCCGCTGCCATGGCAAAGGCTGTTGCCTTTGCCAGATTGCCACGCTGCCCCATGGCCCGCCGGGGGCCACAGCCCCCGGCCAGCATCCGTCCACCGCCGGCGCTGGCCTGCGTTGCGTTTGCATGGCCGATCCTTGTACGACCGTGGCCCCGGCCGGGCGGGGAGACGCGCCGCAGTTCCCTGTCCGCCCGGAACGGCACCCCCTTTCCGGCGGATCAGGATGATTTCCCCGTCCGGCAGACGGCGGGGATGCTTTTCGGCGCCCCGCTAAACTGCGCTTACCGGGCAGTCCGCCAGCAGGCGCGCCACGTCACCCGGGCGGCACAGGTCGGTGGCCTCGGTCATCACCGCCGCCGCTGCCGCCGCCACGCCCTGTGCTAGGGCCTGGCCTGCGTCCTGCCCGCGCGCCAGGGCCAGAACGAAGCCGCCGACGAAACTGTCCCCCGCCCCGACCTTGGAGACCACCGTCACCTTCGGGGCCCTGGCAAACAGACGCCGCCCGGCATCGGCCAGAACCGATCCGTCCGCGCCGCGCGCCACGATCACCTGCCGCGCGGCACCCCGCCGCACCAGGCTTTGCGCAAAATCGGCCGTCTCACCCCGCGTGCCCAGCGGACGGCCTGCCAGCACCTCGGCCTCTTCCCCGTCCATGCGCAGGATCTCCAGCCCCGGCAGGGGCCGCTCCACCGCCTCGATCAGGGCAGAGCCGGAGGTGTCCAGCACGATGCGCATTCCGGCCATCGCCGCCGCCAGCCGCGCCGGGAAATCCACCGGCACGCCGGGGGGCTGGCTGCCCGAAATCACCGCAAACCCGCCCGGCTTGCCCGCCGCACGCAGCAGGGTAAAGACGCGGCCCTGATCGGCCTGCCCCCAGACCGGTCCCGGCATCATGAAGCGGAACTGCCGCCCCGTCGCGGTTTCCGTCACCGTCAGGCTTTGCCGGGTTTCGCCCGGCCCGGAGATGCCCAGAAAGGTGATGCCATCGGCGCGCAGCAATTCCGCCAGCCGGTCGCCCGTCAGCCCGCCCAGCGCCACCAGCGCCAGCGATTCGCCGCCCAGCGCATGAATGGCGCGCGCCACGTTGATCCCGCCGCCGCCCGGATCAAGGCTTGGGTCGGAACAGCGCAGCTTCTCGTCCGGCACCATGCGCGGCACGTCGGTGGCCATGTCAAGTGCGGGGTTCAGCGTCAGCGTCAGGACCGGCACCTGGGACGGCGGGTCGGAAGAGAGCATCGGGTCGGTCATGGCACCTCCTGCGGCATAAATCCGGCGGGCAAGATACGCGCCCTTGCCTGCCCTGCACAAGCGCACAGCGCATCTGCGCGGATCGGGACTGGTGCGCGGCGGCGATGCATCTTACCTCCACCGTCATGCTTCCCTGCCTGAAGGAGACTTCGATCATGACCGTCAAACTTGCCATCCTGTTCTATTCCACCTACGGCATCAACCAGACCATGGCGGAAATCGCCGCAGAGGCCGCCCGCGCCGCCGGTGCCGAAGTGCGCCTGCTGCGCATCGCTGAAACCGCCCCCGCAGAGGTCGTGAACAGTCAGGACGGCTGGAAAGCCCAGGTGTCGCGCGCCTCGGCCCTGCCGGTTGCAACACCGGCCGACATGGAATGGGCCAACGCCTATCTGTTCTCCACCCCCACCCGCTTTGGCGGCGCGGCCAGCCAGGTCCGCTCCTTCATCGACACGCTGGGCGGGCAGTGGTTTACCGGTGCGCTGGCGAACAAGCCGGTCTCGGCCATGACCTCGGCCCAGAACCCGCATGGCGGGCAGGAGGCGACGCTTCTGTCGCTGTACACCACCTTCCTGCACTGGGGTTCGGTCATCGTGGCCCCAGGCTATACCGACGCCGCAATCTTTGCCACCGGCGGCAACCCCTATGGCTACAGCCACACCCAGGGTGCGCCGTTTGACGACAAGGCGAGGGCCTCGATCAGCCACCAGGCCAAACGCCTGGTCGAAATGGCGGCAAAGCTCGCCGCCTGATCCCTTCGGCCTGATCTGTGGAACGGGGGCGGTCCCAGGGCCGCCCCCCTGTGCCCCGTGCTGCGCCCGGCTATTCCCACCAGCGGTCGATGGCGGCGATGTCTGCGTCCGACCAGCCGAAATGATGCGCCATCTCATGCACCAGAACATGCGTCACCAGGTCGCCCAGCCCGATGTCGCCCCGGTCCGCCCATTCCTCCAGGATCGGGCGGCGGAACAGCCAGATCGTGTCGGGGCCATGGGGCTGGTCCATCACCGACTTTTCGGTCAGGGGAATGCCGTCATAGAGCCCCGTCAGTTCGAAGGGATCGGTCAGGTCCAGCTCGTCCAGCACATCCTCGGGCGCAAAGTCCGCAACCCGCAGCTGCACCAGCGCCGCCGCCCGGCGGCAGTCGCCGGGCAGGGCGGCAAGCGCGGCGCGGGCCAGCCGTTCGATGTCATCCAGCTCCGGCGCGGTCACCGGACCCCAGTCGGGCGCAGTGCTGTCATCTTCGGTCATCGCCACCCCGCCTGCCGTCTTTCTGACCCTGATATGGACAAAACGCGGCCCTTGTGAAAGACCACGCAGGTTCAGGAGACCGCCCGATGACAACCGTCACCCGTTTTGCCCCCTCGCCCACCGGTTACATCCATGTCGGCAATCTGCGCACGGCGCTGATGAACTGGCTGATCACCCGAAAGGCGGGCGGAACCTTCATCCTGCGCCTGGACGACACCGACCGGGAACGGTCAAAGCAGGAATATGCCGACGGGATCATGCAAGACCTGGACTGGCTGGGCCTGACCTGGGACCGCGTCGAAAAGCAATCCCTGCGGATGGACCGCTATGCCGGGGCCGCCGATCAGCTTCGCGCCGACGGGCGGTTCTATGAATGCTTTGAATCGCCGGTCGAACTGGACCTCAAGCGCAAGAAACTGCTGAACATGCACAAGCCCCCGGTCTATGACCGCGCGGCGCTGGCCCTGTCACAGGCCGAAAAGGCCCGCCTGCGCGAAGACCGCAACGGTTACTGGCGCTTTCTGCTGAACCGGACGCGCATCGAATGGACCGACGGCATCCTTGGCCCGGTTTCCATCGATGCCGCCAGCCTGTCGGACCCGGTGCTGATCCGCGCCGACGGACAGGTGCTGTATACTTTCGCCTCGTCGGTCGATGACATCGACATGGGGGTGACCAGCATCGTGCGCGGTGCCGACCATGTGACCAATACCGCCACCCAGATCCAGATCATGCAGGCGCTGGGCGGCACACCACCCGCTTTTGCCCATCATTCCCTGCTGACCGGCCCGCAGGGCGAGGCGCTGTCGAAACGGCTGGGCACGCTGTCGCTGCGCGATCTGCGCGCGCAGGGGGTGGAACCGATGGCGCTTCTGTCGCTGATGGCGCGGCTTGGATCGTCGCAGCCGGTGGAACTGGCCCATTCGATGCAGGATCTGATCGACGGCTTCGATCTGTCCTCGTTCGGGGCGGCACCGACCAAATTTGAGTCCAATGATCTCTTCCCGCTGACCCGCGCCCATAACCAGTCGCTGCCCTATGCCGCGATGGCTGGCCAGATCCGCGCGCTGGGCGTGCCGGATGATCTGGCCGACCGGTTCTGGGCCGTGGCCAAGGACAACATCACCGTGAAGGCTGATCTGGCCCAGTGGTGGACATTGTTCTCGGATGGGGTCGAGCCATTGATCGACCCGGAAGACGCCGACTTTGTGGCCCAGGCGATGGCCCTGCTGCCGCCGCGCCCCTGGACGGCCGAGACCTGGGGCCAGTGGACCACGGCCGTCAGGGACGCCACCGGGCGCAAGGGCAAGGGCCTGTTCCGCCCGCTGCGCCGCGCCCTGACCGGGCGCGACGCCGGGCCGGAAATGGCCGATGTGATGCCGCTGCTGCAAAAGCTGCGCCCGGCAGGCTAAGGTCGGATGCGGCATCGGGGCGGGGGGCTGTCTGCCCCCCACGCCGCTGCGCGGCGTTCCCCCCGAGGATATTTCCGAACAGGAAATGCAGGAACGGCACCGTGCCGGGGGAGAGTTCAGATCATGGCAAATCCCGCATCACAGGCGCGGTTCGTCGAAGGCAGCCTGCTGCGGCATGTGACGGTCATGTCGCTGACCTCGTCGGTCGGGTTGATGGCGGTTTTTTCCGTCGATTTCGTGAACATGATCTTCATCTCGATGCTGGGCCGGGCCGAACTTGCGGCGGCGGTCGGCTATGCCGGGGCGATCCTGTTCTTCACCACCTCTTTCGGGATCGGCATGGGCATCGGGGTTGGCGCGCTGACGGCGCGCGCGCTGGGCGCGCGCGATCCGGCCGGGGCGCGGACGCGGGCCACCAACGGGCTGATCCTGGGCGTGATCTTCGGGGTCGCCTTCGCGGCGCTGGTCTGGGCCGCGCTGTCGCCGCTGGTCTCGCTTCTGGGGGCCACCGGCGAGACGCATGCGCTGGCCCTGCACTATCTGCAAATCGTCATCCCCTCGCAGCCGCTGCTGATGGTGGGGATGATCGGGGGGGCGATCCTGCGCAGCCACGGCGATGCGCGCCGCGCCATGCTGGCCACGGTCTTCGGCGGGCTGGCCAATGCGGTGCTCGACCCGATCCTGATCTTCGGCTTCGGGTGGGAGCTGACCGGTGCCGCCATATCCAGCGTCGTGGCGCGCATTGTCATCGCCGCCGTGGCGCTGCTGCCGGTCCTGCGCCATTACGGCGGCTTTGACCGCCCGCGGTTGGGCAGCGTCATGGCCGATCTGCGCCCGGTGTTCGGCATCGCCTTTCCCGCGATCCTGACCCAGGTCGCCACCCCGATCGGGGCGGCCTTCGTCACCCGCGCCATGGCCGCGCATGGCGAAGCGGCGGTGGCCGGCATGGCGATCACCGGGCGGATGACGCCGGTGGCCTTCGGCGTGATCTTTGCGCTGTCCAGCGCCATCGGCCCCATTGTGGGTCAGAACTTCGGCGCGGGCCGGATGGACCGGGTGCGGCGGGCCTTCCTTGACGGGCTTTTGTTCACCGGGGCCGTCATCGTGCTGGTATCGGCGCTGCTTTTCGCGCTGCGCAGCCCGCTGGCCGATCTGTTTTCGGCAACCGGCGTTACCCGGGACCTAGTCTATCTTTTCTGCGGCCCGCTGACGCTGCTGTTCTTTTTCAACGGCGTGATCTTTGTCTCGAACGCGGTTTGCAACAATCTGGGCCGCCCGTTCTGGTCGACACTCGTCAACTGGGGCAGGCATACGGTTGGCACCATTCCCCTGGTCCTTGGCCTGGGCCAGCTTTACGGCGCGCCGGGCGTGCTGGTGGGGCAGGCGCTGGGTGGCGTGATCTTTGGCGGCATTGCCTGGTGGCTGGCGCTGCGGGTCATTGCCAAGCCTGGCGTGCGCCGCAGCCCGGCCCCCGTCACGCAGGCTGCCGCCGTGACCGCGGACGGTTGAAGCGGTGTTGTGCTTGCCAGCAGCGCGGCAGAGCGGCTATCCAGAACCTGTCAGCTTCGGGAAACCCCGCGCCCGCGCTGATGAAGCGGCCTGACCGCCAAATCCCCGGCCCCAGGGGCAGAGGGTGGCCCCGACGGGCCGGGGGGCGGCCATTGCACGGAATGCGGGGTCCTTGCGGCCCAGGGGGAATGCGTGACCGAAGACATACCTCTCAGGCGCCTGGCCCTGAACGACCTGCATCTGGCGCTGGGTGCGCGTCTGGTGCCATTCGCGGGCTATGAGATGCCGGTCCAGTACATGGCCGGAGTCATGCAGGAACATCTTCATACCCGTGCGGCGGCGGGGCTGTTTGATGTCAGTCACATGGGCCAGGTGATCCTGTGGCCGAAGGCCGGCATGGACCGGCTGGCTTTGGCCTTGGAAGCGCTGGTGCCCGCCGATGTGGCGGGCCTGAAACCCGGGCGGCAGCGCTATGGCCTGTTCACCGATACGCGGGGCGGGACTCTGGATGACCTGATGGTCGCCAATTGCCAGACCCATTTCCTTGTCGTCGTCAACGCGGCCTGCAAGGCCGCCGATCTGGCCCATATGCGCGCCCATCTGTCGCCGGTGGCCGAGGTGACCGAGGTGACAGACCGCGCCCTGCTGGCCCTGCAGGGGCCGCTGTCCGAAGCGGCGCTGGCGCGGCTTCTTCCCGATGTGGCCAGGATGCGCTTCATGGATGTGACAACGCAGGTCTGGCAGGGGCAGGAGATCTGGGTATCCCGGTCGGGCTACAGCGGAGAGGACGGGTTTGAACTGTCCCTGCCCGAAACGCATGCCCAAGCTTTTGCCGGGGCGCTGCTGGCGATGCCCGAGGTGGCACCCGCAGGCCTTGGCGCGCGCGACAGCCTGCGTCTTGAGGCCGGGCTTTGCCTTTACGGTCATGACATCGACACCATCACCAGCCCGGCCGAGGCGGGGCTTGGCTGGGCGATCCAGCCGGTGCGCCGTGCGGGCGGGGCGCGGGCGGGCGGATTTCCGGGGGCGGACCGCATCCTGCGCGAACTGGCCGATGGCCCGTCGCGCCTGCGCGTCGGCCTGCGCCCCGAAGGCCGCGCGCCGATGCGCGAAGGTACCGCGCTGTTTCACGGCGGGGCGCGCGTTGGCACCGTCACCTCGGGCGGCTTCGGCCCCTCTGTCGGCGCGCCCATCGCCATGGGCTATGTGCCCCGTGCGCTTGCCGGACCCGGCACGCTTTTGCAGGGCGAAGTCCGCAGCAGGCACATGCCCGTCGCTGTTTCGGCTCTTCCCTTCCGCCCCACTGGCTACAAACGCTGAAAGAAAAGGACCCGCCGATGAAATACACCGAAGATCATGAATGGCTGCGCGTCGAGGGCGATCTGGTTGTCGTCGGCATCACCGAACATGCCGCCACCCAGTTGGGGGATGTGGTATTCGTCGAACTGCCCGAGGTCGAAGCGATGGTTGCACGCGGCGACGAGGTGGTCGTGATCGAAAGCGTCAAGGCCGCCTCTGATATCCTTGCCCCGGTGGACGGCGAGATCATCGAGGTGAACGATGCGCTGGCCGACAATCCGCGTCTGGTGAATGACGATCCGCTGGGTGCCGCCTGGTTCTTCAAGATCAGGGTCGATGACCTGTCGGTGCTGGATGATTTCATGGACGAAGACGAATATGAAGAGATGATCGCCTGACAGGGTGCTGAAACGGCATCCCCGCCCCCTGCCGGACGGGAACATCATCCTGATCTGCCGCAAAGGCGGCGTGCCGTTCCGGGCGGATCAGCAGGCGCAGCGTGTTTCCCCGAGCGGGGAGGTTGGGCCACGGCCCTATGGGGGCCCGTCAGGCAGGCGCAACGCAGGCCAGCGCCCGCCGGCGGCGGGGCTTGCGCTGGCCGGGGGCTGTGGCCCCCGGCTGGCCAGGGGATGTCTTTACGGCCTGCGCGACGGGCGGCCACAGGGCGGGCCTGCACGGGTGCCGCTGGCCGTCCGTCCGGCGCGGATCATTGGCGGGCGGGTGCAGGTTGATCTGCCGGGGTGATCCAGGGTCACTTTGGCTTGACGATCCCGGAAAAGCCTGCAACGGCCAGCAGGCTTAACGCCCATCCGGCAAGGGTCTGGAAGTAAAGAAACGATTTGCCCGCGCGCCCCAGCGGTGTGCGCGTATCGGGCGACCAGAAATCGCGCTGGCCGGTTTCCATCACCGGAATCAGCGTATCCACCGACAGCATCAGGGCGTTGTGTTTCGGATAGGCTGCTGATTCCGGCTGATCGTAGAAACAGCGCAGCTGGGTCTGGCCCGGCTTTGCCAGGCCCTTGCGCAGGGTTCCCAGCGAAACCATGAACAGCTCTTCCCCTTCGGGAACGCCGCAAAGCACCCATTCGGGCGACCGCAGGATCACCGTTACGTTGGGCCTGATCGCGCTTTCGCGTTCCAGCACGACATAGACCGCCCAGCCCATCAGGCCCAACACCAGCAGCCAGATCAACGCGCGCAGCGGGCGGCGGCCATAGCCGATGGTCACCCCCAGAATGGCATCGCGCAGCGTCATCGCCACGCGCAAGACCAGAGAGGGGGCACGCTGCCGCGCCGCCCGCCGCCACAGACGGTCTTTTTCCAGCAGCACCACCATGGCATCGTCATCATGGCCCATTTCTGACAGAACGCGGGCCAGATGTTCGTAGGGCTGTGGCCAGAAATCTTCGCCCCAGCGCGACGGGTCCTGGCGCGACAGCCAGTCCAGCCGTTCTGCCGCGCCAACGGGTGCGCCAAGGAACGCCTTGTAAAGGCAGCGGTTCAGCAGCAGGTCCCCCGGTTTCGGCCAGGATGCGGCTTCATCGGTGATGGCCCCCAACTGCGCCCCGTTCAGGCTGAGCGCGCCGTCAATCGCCGCGCCGTCGCGCAGGAACAGCGCCCCATCCACCACGGTGCGGTTCAGCCGCACCGCCACATCGCCCGGGTTTGCCGCATGGGTGCCGGTCAGGTCGACATCGCCGCCGATGCGCGCGGTGACAAGGCTGACCATGCCCTTGATCCGGGCCTGACGGAATGCGGCATCGCCGGTGATGTCTGCCGAATCCGCCTCGACCGCCGGGGCGCCAGGCCGTTCGATGCTGCTGCCGACCAGATCAAGGTCACCGCCGATCCGCGCCCCCAACAGCGCAATCCCGCCGCGCACCGTGGCCCCGCGCATCAGGGCACTGCCCCGGATGAAGATGCGCTCGGCGCTGAGCGCGCGGTCGCCCTCATGGCTCAGGGTCACCCCGTCCATCACCAGATCGCTGCCGATCCGCGCCCCGCGCAGGCTGATCGGGCCGGTCACGGTGGCAGACCGCAGCAGGATATCGCCGCGCGCCTCCAGCCGGTCGGCGGGCAGGCCGGGCAGGTGCGAGCCGTCAAAGGACATCGTGTCGATCACGGCAGACCGCAGCACAGGCGCGGATTCGAACCGGCAATCCTGCAACCCGATGTCCAGCGGCACACGGCAGCCTTCCAGATCAAGCGGGCCGGTGATCCAGGCCCCGCTCAGACGCAGCCCTTTTTCATGCATTGCGGGCACGTCCGGCCCGCCCAGCAGAAGGGTGCGGATCAGCGCGGCGCGCACGCGGCGGTCTTCATCCCCCTCTTCCGGCAGGCCGCCCGACCCGACCCGGTCGGACATGCCGCTGCCGATCCCTTCGACCATTGTCACCTCGGCCCGGCTCAGCGGGCCGAAGCGGACAAGAAACGGGGCGGACATCGGGGTCAGAGCGCGGCCAGAACCCGCGCCCAGGACCGGATCCCTTTGTGAAAGCTGGTCAGGCTGTACTTCTCGTTCGGGCTGTGGATGCGGTCATCGGACAGGCCGAAGCCCGCCATGACCACGTCCATCCCCAGTTTTTCCTTGATCATCGTGGTCACGGGAATAGAACCGCCGCCGCCGACAAAGGCCGCCTCAACGCCCCATTCGTCGCTGAGCGCGCCTTGCGTCTTCTGGAAAACGTCCGAGGACACCTCAAAGGCCACCGCGCGGCCCGAGCCGAATTCGGTGAACTCCACCCGGCAATCAGCGGGCACGCGCGCCTTGACAAAGGCCCGGAAGGCGGCGCGGATCTTGTGCGGGTCCTGGTCGAAGACCAGGCGGAAGCTGATCTTGGCCGAGGCGACGGCGGGGATCACGGTCTTGAAGCCGTCGCCGGTGTAGCCGCCGGTCATGCCGTTGACCTCGCAGGTCGGGCGCGACCAGGTCTGCTCCAGCACCGAGCGGCCTTTTTCACCGGCGGGCACCGACAGGCCCACTTCGCCCAGGAAGGCGCTTTCCGAAAAGCCCAGCTTTGACCAGCCGTCCAGCAGCGTCGCCGAGGGTTCCGGCACACCGTCATAGAAACCGGGGATGGTGATGCGGCCATCGGCATCGCGCAGATCGGCGATGATGCGGGCCAGGATATGGTTGGGGTTCGCGGCGGCAGAACCGTAGAAGCCCGAGTGCAGGTCGCGGTCGGCGGCGTGGATGAAAATCTCCTCGGCGCAAAGACCGCGCAGGCTGGTGGTGATGGCGGGCGTGGTCTTGTCCCACATGTTGGTGTCGCAGATCATGGCGACATCGGCGGACAGTTCATCCTTTGCCGCATCCAGAAAGCCGGGCAGGTTGGCCCCGCCCGATTCCTCTTCGCCTTCCAGCAGGATCGTGATCGGGATCGGCAGCTTGCCGGTGACCGCCTTCCAGGCGCGGCAGGCCTCGACAAAGGTCATGAGCTGCCCCTTGTCATCCGATGCGCCGCGGCCGCGGATTTCCTTGCTGCCGTCCGGCAGGGTGACGATCACCGGGTCAAAGGGCGCGTCCGTCCACAGTTCCAGCGGGTCGGCGGGCTGCACGTCGTAATGGCCGTAGAACAGCACCCTGGTTCCTTTGGCGCTGTGATCCTTTGCCAGCACGATGGGGTGGCCGGGGGTGTCGCGCAGACCCGACTGAAAGCCGATGGCGGCAAGGTCGGCCGAATGCCATTCGGCACAGGCGCGGGTTTCGCCGGCATAGGCGGGATCGGTCGAGATCGACTTCAGCCGGACGGTCTGAAACAGCCGGTCGATGGCATTGTCGAAATCGGCGTCAATATGGGCCAGAACCTTATCAAGATCGGACATTGCAGAAACCTCCCTTACGGATTGGGCAAAGCAGGGCGCGCAGGTTTGCGGGCCCCAATCAGATGGCGGCGGGGGCGAAGGGCCAGATCATCGGCACGACGAAGACCGCGATGATGAAGAACCAGATCAGCATCGGCAGGCCCAGCTTCCAGTAATCGGTGAACTTGTAGGCACCGGGTTCCATCACCATCAGGTTGGTCGGGGTGGCAACCGGGGTCAGGAAGGCCCCGGCGCAGGCAATTCCGACACACATCAGCACGGGCTGGATCGAGATGCCCATCTGGCTTGCGGCAACGACCGCAATGGGAATGACAATCAACGACGTCGCCGTATTTGAAATGACCTGCCCCATGATGGCCGACAGCACGAAAAGACCGGCCAGCAGGGCATAAGGCCCGGCATCCCCCACCATATCGACCAGGCGGTCGGCCAGCATCGAGGCGGCACCCGTCACCTGCATGGCCGTGGAAAGCGGGGTCAGTGCCGCCACAAGGATGACGGTCGTCCATCCGATGGAACGGTAGACCTGTTCGGTCGAAAGCACACCTGACAGCAGGATGATGCCTGCCGCCGTCAGCCCCGCAACAGCCGGCGGGACCGCGCCCGTTGCCAGCAGCAGCACCATCAGCGCCAGCGCGAACAGAACGGTCTTTGCCCCCGGCCCCATCGGCACGGCCTGGCGGCGCACCAGATCGGGCGAATTGACGACCAGAACCTCGGCCTGGTCAAGCCGCTTGTCCAGCGCGCTCCATGTGCCCTGCAACAGCATGGTGTCGCCTGCGGCCAGCGGTTGCCCCGGCTCCAGATCGCTGCCAGCGCGTTGCAGCGCCAGCACAATCAGATCACCGCTTTCCGTGACCATGCCGGGGAAAAAGCGCTGGCCGATCAGGGGCGACCGCGGCGGAATCAGCACCTCGGCCAAGCCGGAATCGCGGTTGAACAGCTGATCGGCAATCGGGCCTTCCGGCACATCGTCGCGGAACGACAGGCCCAGGTCGCCTGCCAGATCGGCCGCTTTTTCGGCAGGCCCCTTGAAAATCAGGATATCGCCATCCGAAACCGTTTCCGCGCGGATCGGCCGCCCCTGCGCATCTTTCCGGGGGGAAAAGCTTAATCCCGCCGTGCCAAGCGCCGCAATGTCGGCGCTGCTTTTGCCGATCAGCGGTGACCCGGCGCGCACACGCAACTGATGCACATCGCTGGACAGGCGGAACTGCTCGACCAGAGTGGTGGCATGCTGGCTGAGGTCCGGCGGCAACGTCTTGCTGGTGCGGCTGGGCAACAGCCGTTCCCCGAACAGCACGACAATGGCAATGCAGCCCAGCACGATGGGAATGCCGACAAGGGCGAATTCGAAATAGCCAAACCCCGGCCCGCCGGCATTCTCGGACGCCTCGACCACCAGGACGTTGACCGGGCTGCCGGTCAGCAGCAGCTGCGATCCGGCATGGGCACCAAAAACCAGCGGCATCAGCATCTGGGACGGCGCGCGGCCCAGCCGGATCGACATGACCACGACCACCGGGATCAGGGCTGCGACCGCGCCGTTCACGCTGATCATCGCGGCAAGCACGCCGACGAAGGCCATCATCAGCACGATCAGCCGGGTGCGGCTTTCGCCGGCCTGACGGATCAGAAGCTGGCCCGCCCAGGCTGTCACGCCGGCAACCTCCAGCCCGGCAGACACCACGAACAGCGCCGCAATGAAGATGACCGCAGGGTCCCCGAACCCGGCAAGAGCCTGTTGCAGTGTCAGAATCCCCGTCGCCCAAAGGGCCAGTGCCGCGCCGATGCACACGGCAATCACCGGCAGACGGTCCCAGGCGAACAGAACCACAATGGCCAGGATGATGGCGAAAACGATCCAGATATCGGTCACGGTGGGCCCTTCCGGCATGGTTTGCGCGCACCTTGCCGAAATCTCCAGAACCGCACAAGGCAATTTTTGACCAGTGCCGCAAAGCGGCGGCAAACCGCACTCCGACCGGTGGAACGGTGAAGAAATCATGACACAGGAATGGTTTGACAGCTTTGTTGACGACACGTTAAATGGCAAATGGGGCGATGCCGCCTTTCGGCCTTTCGGTTCGGAAAACCGGCAGCACGGGCGGACACTGCGCTGAATTGCAGTGCCTGCGCGGGGTGCGGGACATTCGGCAGACGGCCCGAGAGCGGCGTTTCGGCATCGGGCGCAACGCGCGGGGCAAGCAAGAGGGCAGCATGGCAGGAAAAGCGAAAAAGGAACTGATCGCAGAAAAGGAAGCGCCTTCGGGTTTCCTTGCGACGGTCGAGCGTGTCGGCAACATGGTGCCGCATCCGGCAATCATCTTCTTCATCCTGATCGGCATCGTGATTGTTCTGTCGGTGATCTTCGGGCTGATGGGCACGACCGTCACCTATGAAGGCTACGATTCTGCGACAAGCGAAATTGTCGAACAGACCGCGACCGTACAGAACCTGCTGTCGCCCGATGGCATCCGCTTCATGCTGACCTCGCCGGTGGCGAATTTCCTTGGCTTCACCGGGGTTGGCGTGATCCTTGTCGCGATGATCGGGGTGGGGATAGCCGAAGAGTCCGGCCTGATCGCCACGCTGGTGCGCAAGATGGTGGCCGCAGCGCCCCGGTCGATCTTCACCTTCATGATCGTGATGGTCGGCGTGGTTTCTTCCATCGCGGCGGATGCGGGGTATCTGGTTCTGGTGCCGCTGGCGGCGGCAGCCTTTCACAGCATGGGCCGCCATCCGCTGGCAGGCCTCGCGGCGGGCTTTTCCGGCGTGGCGGCGGTGTTCCTGGTGAACGTGTTCATCACGCCCACCGATGCGCTGCTGGTCGAGGTCACCAATGACGCGATCCGCGCGGTGAACCCGGCCGCGGTGATCAGCCCTGTCGGCAACCTGTTCTTCATGATCGTCTCGTCGATCCTGATGGGCATCATCTGCACGGTGCTGACCGAACGCTTCGTCGAGCCGCGCCTTGGCCCCTACACAGGCGGGGTGCCGGTTGAGGCGGCAACGGGGCTGTCGGGCAGCGAACAGCTTGGCCTGAAATACGCCGGGCGCGCCCTGCTGGGCTTTGTCATTGTCATCGGCCTGCTGACCGCGCCGCCACTGCCCTGGGGCATTCTGCGCAATCAGGACACCGGCGGGATCATGGCCGGCTCACCGTTCATGAGCGGCCTTATCATCCTGATCAGCCTGCTGTTTCTGGTCGTGGGCTATGCCTATGGCAGGGGTGCGGGCACCATTGCCAATGTCACCGCCGCCATCGGCCTGGTCGTCAAGACATGGAGCAATCTGGCCGGGATGATCTTCCTGTTGTTTGTGATTGCCAACTTCATCGCCTTCTTCAACTACACCAACCTTGCCACCGTGCTGGCGGTGAACCTGGCGGAATTCCTGCAAACCGTGCCGATCGGCATGTCGGGATACATCGTGATCTTCGTGATCGTGGTGGCGATCATCGACATCATCCTTGCGGGTGCGCTGGCCAAATGGGCAATCCTTGCACCCGTGTTCGTGCCCCTGTTCATGCAGCTGGGCGGTGATCCGAACATGGTCATGGCCGCGTACCGGGTTGGCGACAGTCCGATGAACGTCATCACGCCCCTGAACGTCTATCTGGCGGTGATGGTCGGCTTTGCGCAGAAGTATCAGAAGGATACCGGCATTGGCACCATCGTGGCGCTGATGCTGCCCTATACGGTGGTCCTGCTGGTGCTGTGGACGCTGTTGCTGGTGGTGTGGTATTCGCTTGGCCTGCCGCTGGGCCCCACTGCCTGACTTTATCGTGAAGCAGCAGGGCGTGGGGCCTTCTGGCCCCGCGCCCCGGCCCTGCCGCCCCTGCCGCCGAGACAAAAGCGGGGCCTGCCACCCCATCGCCACTGACCGGAGACGCCCCATGCCACAGACGCCCGTGCTGCGCGCAACCCTTGCCATGGGCCTTGTCGCCCTGCTGGCCGCTTGCGAGCAGGAGGCCCCGCCCGAGGTTGCCGAGGCACGTCCCGTCCGCACGATCACCGTCGCCGAACAATTGACAGGCGAAAGGGTGACCGTTGCGGGCACGGTTGAAAGCCAGGTCCAGGCCGATCTTGGCTTCCGGATTGGCGGGCGTCTGGCCGGGCGTGTGGTGAATGTGGGTGATGTGGTGACCGCCGGGCAGGAACTGGCGCGGCTTGATCCCGCCGACGAAGAGAACGGCCTGCGTGCCGCCGAGGCCAATCTGGCCGCCGCCGAAGCGCAGCTTGTCGAGGCCGAATCGAACTATGTCCGCCAGCGCCAGCTTTATGATCGCGGGTTTCTGGCCCGCGCGGGCCTGGAACGCGCCGAAGCGGCGCGCAACACCGCACTGTCGGCAACGGACGCGGCGCGCGCGCAATACGGCATTGCGAAGCGGCGGTTGAACGATACGGTCCTGCTGGCCGATGCACCGGGTACGGTCGTGGCCATCGGTGCCGAACCGGGCGAGGTGGTGAACCCCGGCCGCATGGTGGTGCAGATCGCGCGCGACGAGGGGCTCGACGCCGTGATCGACGTGCCGGCGGGCATCATCGGCGATCAGCCCGATCTTCTGGCCGAGATAACGGTTGCCCTGTCGCAGAACCCCGCCGTCACGGCCCGGGGCCGCATCCGCGAGGTCGCCCCCCGCGCCGATGCCGTCACCGGCACCTTCCGGGTGCGGATCGGCCTGATCGACCCGCCCGCCGAGCTGCGGCTGGGCTCGGCTGTCACAGCCACGACCACGCTCGACCCCGTGGGCAGCATCGAGGTTCCGGCTTCGGCCCTGACATCGCTGGACGGTAAGGCGGCGGTCTGGGTGGTGGACAGCGCCAGCATGTCGGTCGCCCTGCGCCCGGTCACGGTGGACCGCTTCACGCCGGCCGCCGTGGTGGTGCTGGACGGGCTGGCACCGGGTGACGTGGTGGTCACGGCAGGGGTGCAGGCGCTGCGCCCCGGCCAGACCGTGCGTCTGGCCGGAGCGGCGTCATGATTGGTCCGAACCTTTCGGAATGGGCGCTGCGGTATCGGCAACTGACGATCTACATGATGATCGTCGGCGTCATCGCCGGGACCTTCGCCTTCATCAATCTGGGCCGTGACGAGGACCCGTCCTTTACCCTCAAGACCATGCTTGTCACCGCCGTCTGGCCGGGTGCCACCATGGAGGAAACCCAGCTACAGCTGACCGACCGGCTGGAGCGGCGGCTGGAAGAGACGACCGGCCTTGATTCCGTCCGGTCGATCACCCGGCCCGGGATTGTGACGATTTATGTCGATCTGGCCGATGCCGTTCCTGCGGATCAGGTTCCCGAGATATGGCAAGAGGTGCGCAACAGCGTGGGCGACATCCGCCACACCCTGCCGCAGGGCGTGCTGGGGCCGTTCATGAACGACAGTTTCGGCGATGTCTTCGGCATCATCTATGCCTTTACCGCCGACGGATTCAGCGACCGCGAGCTGCGCGATCAGGTGGATGTCGTGCGGTCCGACCTGCTGCGGCAGGTTGACGGGATCAGCAAGATCGAATGGATCGGTGTGCAGGACGAACAGATCCTGATCGAATTCCAGCCCGACCGCATGGCGGCGCTGGGCCTGGACTACGGCCAGATCTTCAACGCCATTGCGGCGCAGAACGTGGTGCGCCCGTCAGGTGTCATCAACTCGGGCACCGAAAACCTGGCGCTACGCGTGTCGGGGGCCTTCACCTCCGAGGCGGACGTGCTGGAGGTGTCGCTGGTCGCGAATGGCCGCACCATCCGCCTTGGCGATATTGCAACCGTGCGCCGCGCGCTGGTGGACCCGCCGCAGCCGCTGTTGCGGGTGAACGGTCAGCGGGCCATCGCGCTGGCAATCTCGATGGCCGAAGGGGGTGACATCCTGCAACTGGGCACGGATGTGACGCGGGTCATGGCGCGGTCCACGGCCAATCTGCCGGTGGGGATCGAGCCGGTCCTGATTTCGGACCAGCCTGCGGTGGTGGATCTGTCCATCGGCGAGTTCACCGCCAACCTGTGGCAGGCGGTGGGCATCATCCTGGTTGTCAGCTTCCTGATGCTGGGGGTGCGGCCGGGCGCGGTGGTGGCCATTTCGATTCCGGTCACGCTGGCGGTGGTGATGCTGGTCATGCAGATTGCGCAGATCGATCTGCACCGCATCTCGCTTGGCGCGCTGATCATCGCGCTGGCGCTGCTGGTGGATGATGCAATGACCACGGTCGATGCCACGCTGCGCCGCCTTGCGGCAGGCGACCGGATCGAGACTGCGGCGGGCTTTGCCTACCGGACGCTGGCCGCGCCGATGCTGACCGGCACGCTGATCACCATCGCGGGCTTCGTGCCCATTGGCTTTGCCCAAAGCTCTGCCGGGGAGTATACCATCTCTCTGTTCTATGTGGTGGGAATCGCGCTGATCGCCTCATGGTTCGTCGCGGTGCTGTTCACGCCGCTGCTTGGGGCCTACATCCTGAAGCCACCGGCGGCGGACGGGATCGAAAAGCCGCCGGGCCGGTTTCTGCGCGGCTTTCAGCGACTGCTGCGCCTGTCAATCCGCCTGCGCTGGATCACCTTCGCCGTCACGGCCGGCCTGTTTGCCCTGGCCTATGTGGGACTTGCGCAGGTAGAGCGGCAGTTCTTTCCGTCTTCGGACCGCAACGAGTTGATCGTTGATTTCCAGCTTTCGCGATCAAGCTCGATCTACGCCTCGGAAGAGGCGGTCAAGCGCATCGAAGACTTCATCAAGGCCAGCGGCGATGCCGCGTTCCTGGCCTCCTACGTCGGGCGCAACGTGATCCGGTTCTACTTGCCGCTCGACATCAACCCGCCAAGCGACCACCGGTCGCAGATCGTCGTGATGGCGCGCGACTTGCAGGCGCGGTCCCGGTTGCAGGCGAACCTGACCACCTTCCTGAACGAGGAGTTCCCCGAGGCGATCAGCCGGGTCAGCCTGCTGGAACTGGGGCCGCCTGTCGGCTGGCCGCTGCAATACCGCCTGACCGGCCCTGACCCCGAGGTGCTGCGTGCCCGTGCGCTGGACCTTGCCAATGTCATCGCCAGCCATCCGAACGCGCGCCAGGTGCATTTCGACTGGATCGAACCGGCGCGCCAGCTGCGGATTGAGGTGGATCAGGCCAAGGCGCGCCGCCTGGGCATGACATCTGCGCAGGTATCGGCCGTGTTGCAGGCGGCGGTGTCGGGCACCACCGTCACGCAGCTGCGCGACGACATCTATCTGGTGAACGTTGTGGCACGGGCCGCCGACGGACATCGCGTGTCGCTGGATACGCTGGCCACGTTGCAGGTGCCGGTGCCCGGCGGGCGCACGGTGGCGCTGAGCCAGTTTGCAAACTTCACCTTCGATCAGGAACAGCCCTTCCTGTGGCGGCGTGACCGGTTGCCGACCCTCACCGTGCTTGCCGATGTGGTTGGCGGAGATACGCCCGAGGCGGCCGTCGCCGCGCTTGAGCCGCAGATCGCGGCCATGGCGGCGACCCTGCCCGTGGGATATGAAATTCAGGTGGGCGGCACGGTGGAAGCCAGCGCGGAAAGCAGTGCATCCGTCTTTGCCGTGGTGCCGCTGATGGTGTTTCTGATGATTACGCTGCTGATGGTGCAGCTGAAAAGCTTCAAGGACACGGGCATGGTGGTGCTGCTGCTGCCGCTTGGCCTGATCGGGGTGGTCGCGGCCCTGCTGGCCTTCGGCCGGCCGCTTGGCTTTGTGGCAATCCTGGGAATCCTGGCGCTGATCGGGATGATTGCAAAGAACGCCGTGATCCTGATTACCCAGATCAGCGATGACCGCGCGTCCGGCAAATCCGTGGAAGAGGCGGCTGTTGCGGCGGCGACCAACCGCATGCGCCCGCTTCTGCTGACGGCACTGTCCACGGTGCTGGGCCTGCTGCCCATCGCCCCCACCCTGTTCTGGGGGCCGATGGCCTTTGCGATCATGGGCGGGCTGATGGTGGCCACGCTGCTGACGCTGATCTTCCTGCCGACGCTTTATGTGGCCGTGCATGGGGGGCGCGGGGCAAAGGCTGCACCCGCACATGTCTGACGCAGCGCCGCTGGCCTGGTCAGGCAAAAGCGACAAGGGCAGTTATTACAAACTGTTTGCGGGCTATGTCATCGCGCTGTTCGGCACCGGAATTGCCACGGTGGCGCTGGCGATGTTCGCCTTTGATCTGGCGGGAGAGGATTCGGGGGCCATCATCGGCACCGCCCTGTCGCTGAAGATGTTTGCCTATGTGCTGGCGGCCCCGGTGCTGACGGTGCTGACAGACAGGATTCCGCGCAAGCAGCTGCTGATCGGGCTGGACCTTGTCCGTGCGGGCAGCCTGCTGCTGTTGCCGCTGGTGACGCAGGTCTGGCAGATCTACGCCCTGGTCTTTGTCTTTGCCGTCGCCTCGGCGACCTTCGGCTTTGTTTATCTGGCGATTGTGCCCTATCTGCTGGGGAGCGCCGAGGATTATACCCGCTCGCTGGCCCGGTCGCGGATTGCCACCGAACTGGAAGGCCCCGTAAGCCCGCTTATGGCCGCCGGTCTGCTGATGGTGCTGTCGACGGCGGGTATCTTCGTGCTGGCGGCGGGGGCCTTTGTGCTGTCGGCGTTTCTGGTGAAGGCCGCGCACATGCCCCGGCACCTGACCGCCCGCACGGACGGGGTGCTGGCAAAGCTGACCCGGGGGCCGCGCCTGTTTGTCTCTGTCCCGGAATTCCGCGCGGTGATTGCGCTGGATGTCGCGGCGGCGCTGGCCTCGGCCATGGTGCTGGTCAATACGGTTGTGATCGTGCAGGGCTTTCTGCACCTCGACCGCGATGCCCTGGCGCTGGCCTTCTTTGCCTTCGGCATGGGGTCGATCATCGGGGCGCTGCTGATGCCGCTGCTGCTGGGGCGGATACCGGAACGGCGGCTGGTTCTGATCGGCACTGTCCTTTTGACGGCGGGGCTGGGGCTGGGCGTGGTGCAGACCACGCCGGTCGGCCTGCTGGTGCTGTGGGCGGTGCTGGGGCTGGGCGTGGCCTGGGTGCTGACCCCGGTGACCTACATGATCCGGCGTCTGGCCGCCCCCGCCGATTTGCAGACGCTGTTCGCCGCACAGATGTCGATCTCGAACGCCTGCCTGCTGGTGGCCTATCCGCTGGCAGGCTGGCTGGGTGCCAGCCTTGGCATCCCCATGACCTTTCTTGTCCTGGCGGTGCTGGCGGGCCTGGCCGCGGCCGTCGCCTTCCGGCTTTGGCCCGCCGCCAAGGGCAGCTAGGGATCGCCGAAGGGTGCCAGCACGACCGAAGCGGTGCCTTGCACCACGTTGACGCCGGCCCCAAGCAGGCCGGGCTGGCGGGCTTCATCTGACAGAATCTCCGTCCCGAAGGCGCTCATCCCGCTGAGGACCGAGATCATGACCGGCGAGGTGGCCACCTTGAAATGGTTCAGCGAATCGCCCGTGCCGGTCACCGCAGTCAGATCAATCACCGTGACCGGAAGATCGGCAATCCGGGCGGTATCGGACAGCGCGCCGAGCCGGACGCCCGGCCCGCGCAGCAGCGCCGAAAACCGCAGCGCCCGATCCCGCGCCGACGTGAAGATGTAGATCGACACATCCTTTTCGGCCAGGGCGCGGGCCTGGCGGCGGAAGACCTCCACGTCAATGTCAGGGGCCATCAGCACGACGGTTTTGATCTTGTCGAAGGCCCCCGGCCGGTTGCGGATCGCCTTCTGCCGCAGCGCTTCCATGACCAGGAACGCCCCCATGGAATGCCCGGCCACCACAATCCGGGTGGCATCGGTCTGGTCCAGAAGGCTGAGCAGGTCTTCCAGATCGTCGCGGGCCTGCAACGTGGCTTCCCGGTCGGTTGCATAGGCCGCAACACTTGCCGCCGAAGGCCAGGCATAGTTCACCGAAACGCCCGGGGCACCGAAGTCGTGCCGCATCTGCGCCTGCCGGTAAAGGCCTTCGGCGAAGTTGGTATTGAAACCGTGCACGAAAACAAAGACCTCGCGCTGCTTTCTGGGCCGGGTTGCGACGCTGGCGTTGACGGCCCGGATGAAGCCGACGCGATCCGCGATCACCTCGCTGTCCACGATCAGGAAATCGCGGCGCGGATCCGGCGTGGTGTTGGCCGGGAAGGTGACCGTGCCGGGCGCGCGGTCGGGCGGAACGGAAACGGTGAACCGCGAAAAGCCAAGGCCCGGCGCCGGAGCGCGCCCGAAACCGGGCCCGTCCGGATCGCGCTGCCGGCTGGAGGCGACAAGAACGGGCTCGGGATATCCGACCGCAGTCCGGTCAGGGGCAAACGTCAGCGTTCCGCGCCCGGCACAGGAGGCGGCAAGCCCGATGATGAGCAGCGCCGGGACAAGCCGCAGTCGGGTCATTGCGCCTGTTCCGCCGCATCTGCCGCAGACAGGGCGGGCGTCGGCAGATGTGCCGCACCCGCCAGCGCGTCAAGGTCCAAGGTGGAACGTACCCCGATACTGTCAAAGTTCTGATCCAGCCAGGCATCGGCCCAGCCCCGGCCCAGATCGAACAGCATCCGAAGGTAAGCCCATTCGGCGTTCAGCTTGCTGGAGGCGACAAGGTCCTTCACCTCAAGATCGGTATGGATCAGGTGCAGATAGGTGTGGGTATAGACACCCAGATCGATCCCCTTCGCCTCGGCCACGCGCTGCATCAGGCTGATGGCGCGCAATTCCTTGAGAAGGCTGGAGTTGAAGCTGATCTCATTGACGCGGTTCATGATGTCGCGCGCGGTCCGGGGCAGGGCGGCGCGCAGGATCGGGTTGATCTGCACCACAAGGATATCGGGCGACCCGGCGCTTGCCAGCAGCGGGTGAAGGGCGGGATTGCCGCTGAAGCCACCGTCCCAATAGGCCTCGCCGTCGATCTCGACCGCCGGGAACATCTGCGGCAGGCAGGCCGAGGCCAGCACGGCATCGGTGCAGAGTTCCCCCGGTCCGAAGACGCGCGGGTGCCCGGTGCGGACATTGGTGGCCGTGACATGGACCGACAGGTCCGTCAGGCGGTTGACCGCATCGAAATCGACAAGACCCTCAAGCAGGCCGCGCAGCGGGTTGATGCCCAGGGGGTTCAGCTCATAGGGGGAAAACATCCGGCTCATGCTTTCCAGCAAGAGATAGCCGGGCGACTGATCCAGGCTGTAATTGCCCGTCAGCCTGTCAAGCGGGCTGCGCTGCACCGGCGAAAAGCGCGCCGTGTCGCTGACCGCCTGCCACAGGGCGTGCAGGCTTGCGCGGGCACCGTCGCGGCCCCCCCGTGCCATGCCGTCGGCCAGGGCGACGGCGTTCATCGCGCCTGCGCTGGTGCCGCTGATGGCGCGGATCGCCAGGCGGTCATCCTCGAGCAGACGGTCCAGCACGCCCCAGGTCAGCGCCCCGTGCGACCCGCCGCCCTGCAGGGCAAGGTTGAGGGGTTTGATGCGGGTACGATCGGATCGTGGCATGGGACCTCTCGTCGGGATGGCGCGGGGGCTACAGGACCGGACGCCGCGACGCTACCCCGGCGGGGTGCTGCGGGCAACCTGCCGATGCAGTGTGACAGGGTGCGGATCACGACATCGGGAACAGGCGTGAGCTGATCTGCGGTCTGTCGCAACCCTGTCCCGCAAGGGACACCAGCCTGGAAACAGGGCAAACACCGCCTGCTGGGAAGCGTGGTCATCGCTTCAGGCCTTTGCCTTCGCAATCTCGCCTTTCTTGATCTGTGCCATGATCCGCACCCTTCCCCAGCGCGGGGTGGCGACCAGCAGCCACCCCAGCAGCCTGGCCTGAAAGCCGGGCCGCACCGTTCCGCCGCGCTGCAGGGCCGCCAGGGCGACGCGGGCCACCGTTTCCGGTGTCTCGGCGCGACCCACATGCATCCCTGCGCGCGCCGCAAAGCCGCTGCCAACCGGGCCGGGAGCAACCGCAAGCACGCTGATGCCCAGCGGGCGCAACTCCACCGCAATCCCTTCGGCGAAACTCTGCACAAAGCCCTTGGTGGCCGTATAGGTGGCGGCATAGGGCGCACCGCTGAAGGCTGAAATCGAGCTGAGCAGCACCACGCCGCCCTTGCCGGTTTTTGCCATTCTGGTGGCCAGGCCATGGGTCAGCTCGACCACCGAGCGGCAGTTGACATCCACCATGCCAGCCTCAGAGGCGGCATCCTGCGACAGAAAAGGCCCGATGGACCCGAACCCGGCTGACGCGACCAGAAGGCCGACCGGCGTTCGCGCGGTACGCTCCAGGATACCGGCCACAGTCCCCGGCGCCGACAGATCGCCGGCAATCGCATCGACTGTAACGCCGTGCCTGTCGGCCAGATCGCGCGCCAGCGCCTGAAGCACGCTCTCGCGCCGCGCCACCAGCACCAGGTCAAAGCCCTGCGCCGCCAGGGCTTCGGCAAAGGCGCGGCCGATGCCGTCGCTGGCCCCCGTGATCAGGGCAGCCGGTCCAAAGCGGGTCTTCAGGTCTGTTGTCATCGGTCGGTCCTTTCCTTTCAGGGTCACTTGGCAGCAAGGCGCAGGGACGGGGCAGGGGGCGCGGATGCGGCGCTGCCATCTGCCGCGGCCCGGTGCCGGGGCAGCGCGGACCGGGCGGTTCCCCCCATCCCTGGAAGGGTTTGCGGCGGGGGCACGCCATTGCCTGCACCTGCTGATCGGTCATGTGCTGATCGGTGATGATCGGGCAGAACTGTACCACGGCGGGCGTTCGTCTGCCATGGGCCGCGTGGCGGCCGCCGTTCGCAGGTGCAGGCCACAGGGGTCGCCAGTGCCCGTCACCTCTGTCCCGATCCCCGCCCGGCAGGCCGGTCATGGCCGTTCCGCCGCGACCTTTGCCTTCAGCGCCGCCATCCCCTCTGCCGTCCACCCCGGCGCATCCGTCAGCGACGCCCAGGAATCGGCATAATCCTTGAAGGCATAGGTGTGGCCGTATCCCAGCGGCGGTGTCGTGGCCAGCATGATGTCGATGCCCAGCTGCAGAAAGGTGACAACCGGAATCCACACGAAATCGGGGCTGACATCGGGGCCGACCGGTTTGGTCAGCCAGTCCGGTTTGCGCCACAGCGCATTCGGGTCGAAAAAGGTCACCGCATCGCTGGCATATTGCAGGTAGATGATCCGGTACGGCCCCCAGGGGGCTGGCGCATTGTCCAGCCTGTTGTCCTGCGAGGTGAAGCGGATCACCGATCCGTCGCGGAATTCGGGCAGCCAGGCCGGGGTGCCCGGATTGCGCGCCGCTGTGACATTGTTCCAGGTCCGGCTGGGAAAGGGCGGGCCGGCCCAGAGCGCGCCCTGATAGGGATCGCCGATGACCTGATGCAGGTCATGGCTGAGGTCCGAGTTGAACGCGCCAAGGCTGAGCCCGTGCAGATACAGCCGCGGCCGGGCCTCCTTGGGCATCTTGTGCCAGTGCCCGTAGACGGCGGCAAACACCGCCCGCGCCGTTTCCACGCCATAGCCGGGGTCCACCAGCAGCGCCAGCCAGCTGGCAAGATAGGAATACTGCACCGAAACACTGGCGACATCGCCGCGCAGCACATATTCCAGCGCCGTCTGGCTTTCAGGGTCGACCCAGCCGGTACCGGTGGGGGTGACGATCACAAGGTTGGTGCGTTTGAAGGCGCCGATGCGGATCAGCTCGTCCAGCGCAAGCTGCGCGCGTTCCTGCACCGTCCGGGCAGAGTTCAGCCCGACATAGACCCGCAGCGGTTCCAGGGCCGGTGCCCCGGTCATCGCTTCGATCTGCGCCTTGTCGGGACCGGCGGCGATTGCCGCACGCCCCTCGCGGCCCAGCCCCTCCCAGGACAGCAGCGATCCCGGCCCGCCGGTTTTCATCGGATCGGCGGGCTGCGGGCTGCCGTCTTCGATCAGGGCATCAAGCCGCGCGTAAGCGGTATCAAAGGCTTTCAGGGCCTGCCGCACGATCACCCCGTTGCCGATCATCCAGAACAGCAAGGCCGTCAGGACAAGGCCGGTGATCGCCGCGACCGGACCGGGCACCAGACGCCCCAGACGCGCGGTCAGCATGCGCACGCTCAGGCCAAAGAGCCGCCCGATGACCAGCAGCAGGACAAAGACCACCAGCGTCAGGCTGGCCAGCAGCAGGACCCGCGCGCCATCCACAGGGGGCATGTCCATCAGCGCACGCAGCCGGTTCTGCCATTCCGACGCCTGCCACAGCGCCAGTGCGGCCAGACCGGCACAGAGGAGGATCGCCGTAACCTGCCCGACGCGCCGGGTCCTGTCCGCCGGGACAGGCAGTTGCAGCGCCAGCCACAAGGCCCGCAAGGCAACGCCAAGCCCGTATCCGGCGGCCAGACAGAAGCCGCTGAGCACGCCCTGCACCACCGGGTGGCGCGGCACCAGGCTGGGCGTCAGCGAGGCGGCGAGGAACAGCGTGCCCAGGATCAGGCCAAGTGCCGTGAAGGACCGCAGGAGATATAGAAGAGAGCTGAGCATCGGCACCGACCCGCAACAGGATGCGAAACCCTAGGCGCGGCGCGCAGTGCTGTCTACAGAAGGCCGCCACCTGGCAGCTGAAGACCCGGCAGATGATCGGGCGGTCTGTGCCTTGCCGCGGCGGAGCACAGAAGACCGCCCGGCGGGCGTCACCGCCCGGCCAGCCGGTTGCCAAGGGCCGCCAGCCGTGACGGTGGCCCGCCCATGCGGGCTTCGCGGCGGTCGGCGGCGTTGAGCAGCGCATACATGCCGGTGACGCCCAGCCAGCGGGCCGGCTCGGGTTCCCATCTGCGCACGCGGCGGCCCACCCAGGGCAGGGTGGCAAGCGGGCTGTCGCGGCCCGTGACCAGATCGGCCAGCGTCCGCCCGGCAAGGTTCGAGGTGGACACGCCGACACCGACATATCCCCCTGCCCAGCCGATGCCCGTCGCCCGGTCAAAGCCCAGGGTCGCGCACCAGTCGCGCGGCACCCCCAGCACGCCGCACCAGGCATGATCGACGCGCAGCGCCCCGGTATCGGGAAAGTGGCGATGCAGGATTTCGGTCAGCCTGCGGATGGTTTCGGCATCGGGCGCGCCATTGGTGTCGGTGGCCGACCCCATGCGGTAGGGCACGCCGCGCGCCCCCACCGTGATGCGCCCCTCTCGCGTGCGCTGGCAGTAGCAATAGGCATTGGCGAAATCGCCCAGAATCTCGTGCCCCTGCCAGCCGATCCTGTCCCACATCTCCGGGGGCAGCGGTTCGGTCACGATCTGGGCGGAATTCAGCGGCAGCCAGTCGCGCTTCAGCCCCGGCAGGGTGGCGGTGAAACCTTCGGTCGCCCGCAGGATCACCGGGGCGGTGACGGTGCCCCGGTTGGTGGTGACGCGGCCCGGTGCGATGCCGGTCACCGCCGTGCCTTCGGCAATCGTCACCCCGCGCCGCTCGACAGCGGCGGCCAGCCCGCGCACCAGCTTGGCCGGCTGGATGCGCGCTACGCCGGTCACCACCATGCCGCCCAGAAGACCGGGGATATTGACCCGTGCCCGCGCCGCTTCGGCCCCGATGGCAAAGACGCGGTCGGGACCCTCGCCCCAGTGCCGGCGATGCGCAACCTCTGCGGTCATGCGGGCCACCTGCGCCGGGGTCACCGCCACCATCAGCTCGTCGGTGCGGCGAATGTCAGCGTCGATCCCTTCCAGACCGGCGACGTGGATGACCTCGTCGACGGTGCCGTTCATGGCCTGCACCATGGCGCGCACCCCTTCGGGCGTGCCGGTGGACAGGTATTTCTCATGGCTCCAGGCGAAGCCCCCGGTCAGCCAGCCGCCGTTGCGCCCCGAGGCCCCGAAGCCCGCGAATTCCTTTTCCACGATCAGGATGCGCAGCGCCGGGTCCGCCTGCCTCAGGTACCAGGCCGACCACAGCCCCGTGTACCCCGCCCCGATGATGCAGACGTCGGCCGTGAGGTCGCCGTCCAGCGGCGGGCGCTTTTGCGGCAGGCCGCCCAGATCGGCATACCA
Organism: Rhodobacter sp.; assembly: GCA_020250125.1. Taxonomy (GTDB): domain Bacteria; phylum Pseudomonadota; class Alphaproteobacteria; order Rhodobacterales; family Rhodobacteraceae; genus Aliitabrizicola. The sequence continues at coordinate 1,186 of JADCEL010000023.1, read as the reverse complement.
GAACGACACGTCACCAATCCGCGAAGGCTGCATCTGCTGGAGTCCAGGGTTCAGGGGGCGGGCGCGGGATTTGCGCCGCCGCGCTTCTCAATGCCGCAGGGGCCGGGCATTGGCAACCATGCCGCGCGCCATGACAGGGCTTGCATCCGGGCACCGGCCGCCTAGCTTCGCGTCAGGCCGGACAGGGCGGGAGCGGACGTGCAACGGGCAGAGGCAAAGGAAACCAGACCGCTGGGCGTGATCGTGGCGCATGGCCAGCCCTCTGACCCGGGCCCGGCCGGGGCCGAGGTTGCGGCCCTGGCCGCACGGGTTGGCGCAGAGTTGCCGGGCTGGTCGGTGCGGTCTGCCACGCTGGCGCAGGAGGATGCCCTGGCGCAGGCGCTGGAGGGGGCAGGACACGCCTTTGTCTATCCGCTGTTCATGGCCGATGGATGGTTCACGCAGACCCACCTTCCCGCCCGGCTTGCGGCCGCGTCCGGGGCGCGGATCACCCGGCTGGTGCCCTTCGGTCTGGACCCTGCCGTTCAGGCGCTGACCGTCACCCTGGCGGCCGAGGCGGCGGCGGCAGCCGGGCGCGCGCCGCCGGAGACGGACATCCTGCTGGCCGCGCATGGGTCGTTCCGCAGTCCGGCACCCGCTGCGGTGGCACGGGCCATGGCGCTGCATCTGGCGGACCGGGGCGGGTTCCGCCGGGTCGAGACGGGGTTCATCGATCAGGACCCGCAGATCGCCACCGTTGCCAAAACCTTCGGTGCCGGGGCGCTGTGCCTGCCGTTCTTTGCGGCGCGCGGCGGCCATGTGAGTGATGACCTGCCGGAGGCGCTTGCGCAAGCCGGGTTTTCCGGCCGGCTGCTGGACCCGGTGGGGACAGATGCCCGCGTGCCGGGGCTGATCGCGGCGGCACTGCGCCGGGGGGCCTGACCGGCGCGGAACGGGTGCAGGCGGACCGGGCCGGGCGGGGGAAACGCGCTGCGTTTCCACCGCCCGCGCGGGAGGGTCCCCTGGAGACCGGCAGGTCCGGGAAGAACGCAGGCCAGCGCCCGGCCCGGCGGGGGCAAAGCGCCCGCCGGGGGCGGGGCGGGCGCTGGCCGGGGGCTTTGGGCCCCCGGCCCGTCCTGATGCCAGCGTGGTGCTGTGGCAGGGGCGATGGCCCCTGCCATGGAAGCGGGCACAGTGCTTTCGCCCG
>JADCEL010000022.1 GCA_020250125.1 Rhodobacter sp. | reverse complement strand
GCCGGGCCAAGACCATCGGCGGCATCGCCCAGACGGTGCTGCGCGGCATCGAACGCCTCCGCGCCCGGTTCACCCTGACGATTGTTGCCTGCAACCTCGCCCGACTGCCCCGCCTGCCGGCCGTGTGATCGGGGGGCAGGTCCAACCAGCAAACGCCAAAGCGCAGAACAGGCCCGTCTCAGACCGGCCAACAAGAAAAACCTGCCAACTGCCGCAGGTCTTCAGCGGCCTGTCAGGGCCCCTTCGCAACCCCTTGAAAACCAAAGGGCCGCCCCTGTCCCACAGCGGGCGGCCCCCTTGTCTCAACCCGGCAGGCTCAGTGAACCACCGCATCCTGCGGCCGTTCGCGGCGCGTGGCGGCAACCCGGTCGCCGATGATCAGCCCGTCTGCCCCGGCACCGATCCTGACCGTCGTTCCGTCCAGCACATCGCCCGACAGGATCATCTCCGCCAGCGGGTCCTGCAGCGACCGCTGGATCACCCGCTTCAGCGGGCGCGCGCCATAGACCGGGTCATAGCCTTCCTCGGCCAGCCAGGCCTTTGCCGCCGGATCAATGTCCAGCGTGATCTTGCGCCCCGCCAGCCGCTTTTCCAGCTGCCGCATCTGGATTGCCACGATGCCCACCATGTCGTCCCGGCCCAGCCTGTCAAAGATGATCTGGTCATCCAGACGGTTCAGGAATTCCGGCTTGAAATGGGCGCGCACCGCATCCATCACCTCGCGCCGCGCCGGGCCGGGGTCGGCCCCGTCGGGAAGCTGGCTCAGCGCATAGGCGCCAAGGTTGCTGGTCAGCACGATCAGCGTCTGCTTGAAGTCCACCGTGCGCCCCTGCCCGTCGGTCAGCCGGCCGTCGTCCAGCACCTGCAACAGCACGTTGAACACATCCGGATGGGCCTTTTCCACCTCGTCAAACAGGATCACCTGATAGGGCCGCCGCCGCACCGCCTCGGTCAGCACACCGCCCTCATCATAGCCGACATAGCCGGGGGGCGCGCCGATCAGCCGGGCAACGGCGTGCTTTTCCATGAACTCGCTCATGTCAATGCGCACCATCGCCTGGTCATCGTCGAACAGGTATTCGGCGACGGCCTTGGTCAGTTCGGTCTTGCCCACGCCGGTCGGCCCCAGAAACAGGAAACTGCCCAGGGGGCGGTTTTCGTCGTTCAGCCCCGCCCGCGCCCGCCGCACCGCATTGGCCACAGCCGTCAGCGCCTGGCGCTGGCCGATCACGCGCTTGCCCAGTTCCTCTTCCATGCGCAGCAGCTTCTCGCGCTCGCCTTCCAGCATGCGGCTGGTGGGAATGCCGGTCCAGCGTTCCACAACCTCGGCGATCTGTTCGGGCCAGACGGCTTCGGACACCAGAAGATCCCCTTCTTTCGCCTCGGCTTCGGTCAGCCGCTTTTCCAGGCCGGGGATGATGCCATAAGACAACTCCCCCGCGCGCCCGAGGTTGCCCTCGCGCTTGGCCTGGTCCAGCTCTGCCCTTGCGCGGTCAAGCTGTTCCTTGATGTCGCGGGCTGCTTCCAGCCTGTCGCGCTCGTCCTGCCATTTGGCGGTCATCTCGGCCGATTTCTGGGTCAGGTCGGACAACTCGCGGGTCAGCTTTTCCAGCCGGTCCTTTGACGCCGCGTCATCCTCTTTCTTCAGCGCCTCGGCCTCGATCTGGCCCTGCAGGATCTGACGGTCCAGCGCGTCAAGCTCTTCGGGCTTTGAATCCACCTCCATCCGCAGCCGCGAGGCGGCTTCGTCCATCAGGTCGATGGCCTTGTCGGGCAGGAAACGGTCGGTGATATAGCGGTGCGACAGCGTTGCCGCCGCCACCAGCGCCGAATCGGAAATCCGCACGCCGTGGTGCAGCTCGTACTTTTCCTTGATGCCGCGCAGGATCGAAATGGTGTCTTCGACGGTCGGTTCGTCCACCATCACCGGCTGGAACCGGCGGGCAAGGGCCGCGTCCTTTTCCACGTACTTGCGGTATTCATCCAGTGTTGTTGCGCCGATGCAATGCAACTCGCCCCGCGCCAGGGCGGGCTTGATCAGGTTGGCGGCATCCATTGCGCCATCGGATTTTCCGGCCCCCACCAGCGTGTGCATTTCATCGATGAAAAGGATGATCTCGCCCGAGGCGGCCGTCACTTCGGACAGCACCGCTTTCAGCCGTTCTTCGAATTCACCGCGATACTTCGCCCCGGCGATCAGCGCGCCCATGTCCAGTGCCATCAGCTTCTTGTTGCGCAGGCTTTCGGGCACGTCGCCATTGACGATGCGCAGCGCAAGACCTTCGGCAATCGCCGTCTTGCCCACGCCGGGTTCGCCGATCAGCACCGGGTTGTTCTTGGTGCGCCGCGACAGCACCTGCATCGCGCGGCGGATTTCCTCATCCCGGCCGATGATCGGGTCGATCTTGCCCTGTTCGGCGGCCTCGGTCAGGTCGCGCGCGTATTTCTTCAGCGCGTCATAGCCCTGTTCGGCACTGGCGCTGTCGGCCGTGCGGCCCTTGCGGATGTCGTTGATCGCCGTGTTCAGCTTTGCCGCCGTCACCGCACCGGCATCCAGCGCATCCTTGGCCTTGCCGGGCACCATGCACAGGGCCATCAGAATCCGCTCTACGGGAACAAAACTGTCCCCTGCCTTGGTCGCAACCTTTTCGGCCTCGTCCAGCACGCGGGCAAGGGCGGGGTCCATGAAAGGCTGGGCATCGCCCGACACCTTCGGCAGTTTGCCGATTGCAAGATCAAGCGCCTCTGTCACGCGGGCGGGTTCGCCGCCCGCGCGGCGGATCAGATTGCCGGCCAGCCCCTGGTCATCATCCATCAGCGCTTTCAGCAGATGTTCGGGCGCAAGCCGCTGGTGGCTTTCCCGCATCGCAATGGTCTGTGCGGCCTGCAGGAAGCCGCGCGACCGTTCCGTGAACTTTTCCAGGTTCATCGGCATTCTCCCTTTTTCAGCACCGGACCCAAGGACGCCCTTCAAGGCACGTCCCACCCGGCCTCATCCCGGATGTGGGAGGCGGGGCAGGCTGTTGCAAGGCTTTGTCACCCGGCACCTGTGCCTATTTGCAGGGCTGCGCATCAGGCTGCCGTCCCTGGCCCGCGCGACAGCTTGCGGACTGCCGGGGGCATCGCACCGGGCAAGACCCCGGCCCCGGCCGGGCCGGGGCCGGTCCTGTCACATGCCCGGATCGACCGGCTCCTGCACCGGGCCGCCCGCTTCTTTCCAATCCCTGAAGCCGCCAAGATTGTAGACCTCGGCATAGCCCATATCTTTCAAGAGCTTTCCGGCCAGCGCGGCGCGCCCGCCGCTGGCGCAATGCAGAACCACCGCGCGGTCGGGGCGCATCTGGGGGTCATGATAGGGCGATGCCGGATCGGCGCGGAATTCCAGCATGCCGCGCGGGATGTGGTGCGAACCTTCGGCGCGCCCCGTCTTTTCCAGTTCCGTCGAATCGCGGATGTCCAGCAGCAGCGCCCCTTGCGCGATCTTTTCCTGCGCCGCCGCAGTATCGATGCGCGGCACGACGGCATTCGCAGCTTCGACAAGGTCTTTTGACGTGATCGGCATGGTTCAATCCCCAGGTTTCAGGTTCGGTCTGACAGTCGGCACCGGGCCGCCGTCAGGCTGTTTCCGGCGCGGCATAGCGCATGAAGGCGAAGGCCGTGCCGTCAGGTGCCCAGCATGGCACGTTGATGCTGCCTTGTCCGCCATTGAACGCGGCAACGGTGCGCCGGTTCCCGCCATCGGGGTCCATCAGCACCAGCGCAACCTGCCGGTCGCGCGGGTGGCCTTCGGTTCCCTCCGGATAGGCCAGATACAAGACATGACGCCCGTCGGGCGAGGGATGCGGAAACCAGTTGACGAAACGGTCTGCAAAGACCTGTTCATGGCCGGTGCCGTCGGGCCGCATCCGCCAGATCTGCTCATGGCCTGTGCGGTCGCAGTTGTAGTAAATCCAGTCTCCGCCCGGCGCATAGTCGGGGCCGTCGCTGTGGCCTTCGCCAAAGGTCAGTCGCCGTTCTTCGCCGCCCCCTGCCGGGCAGGACCAGATATCCACGCGAGGCCCGCCGCGCGCCGCCGCATAGACAATGCGCGCACCATCCGGTGACCAGCCGTGCCACCAGCTTGGCGCGTTCCGCGTGACAGGTTCCGGCACGCCGCCCGCCACCGGCATCACGAAAATCTCTGACCCCCGTCCGGTATGCGACGACAGGATGATCTGCGTGCCATCGGGCGAAAACCCGTGGTCATTGTTGCAGCGCACCGCAAAGCCCGTGTCCAGCGGATGCAGGTCCGGCGCATCCAGCGGCACGCGGAACAGCCGCCCGTCGCCGTTCACCAGAAGCCAGCCGCCGGGGTGCCAGTTCGGCGCCTCGATCAGCCGTTCGGTGGCCAGAACCAGCCGGGTTTCGCCCGATGCCAGATCATGAATTTCAAGAAAGCTGCGCATCCGGTCCTCCGTCGGCCTGTGCCAGCGCCGCTTTCAGCGCCCGCACCCTTGCGGCAGAGGTGCGCCGGGGCGCGCCGAACCCCAGGGGCGCGGCCCGGCCGGGGACCGAGCAGGAGCCATGCAGATCGGTCAGCGGCAAACCCTGCAAGGCAGGAACGGTATCTGCCGAAATCCCCGAACCCGGCATGATCGCAATGCGCCCGCCTGCCAGCGCAAAGCACTGCTCCAGCCCCGCCCGCCCTTCGGCTGCCGTGGCGGCCTGACCCGAGGTCAGGATGCGGCGAAAGCCAAGCCCTGCCGCAAGGTCAATTGCAGCGGCCATGTCCGGCACCAGATCGAAGGCGCGGTGCAAGGTCAGGTCAAGGCCCGCCGCGGCTTTGGTCAGCCTGGCAAGGACAGTGTCATCAAGCCGGCCGTCCGTCAGGGATGCACCCAGAACAACGCCCGCCAGACCGGCGGCCCGCGCGGCGGCGATATCGGCACGCATGATCGCCACTTCGGCGTCGCTGAAGATGAAATCGCCCGCCCGCGGCCGGATCATCGCCAGCACCGGCACGGGGCAGCGCGCCGCCGCCTGCATCAGCCCCGCCGATGGTGTCAGCCCGCCCAGATCCAGTGCCGCGCACAGCTCGATCCGGTCGGCCCCGCCCGCCACGGCTTCGGCCAGCCCTTCGGCGCTGTCCACGCAGACCTCGATCAGGACCCTAGCCATGGGAAAGCCCCGCCAGACCAGCAAGGGCCGCGCCGACCAGACCGGGTTCCACCGCCAGCGCGGCAGGCAACAGCAGCGGGCGGTCGGTGCTGCGCAGCAGGTTGGCGCGCACCGCCCCATCCAGCAGCGCAATCAGCGCAGGCACATTGGCAAGGCCGCCCCCGACCGGCACGATGGACGACCCGACGACGTTCAGCACCATCGCCAGCGGCCCTGCCAGCAGGTCGCGCCACAGCATCACCGTTTGCGCCGCCACTGGATCGTCCGCCTGCCATGCCTCCAGCACGGCAACGGACCCCGTGTCGATACCATGCAAATGGCGGTGCAGCCGCTCCAGCCCGCGCGCGCCGCCGACGGTGTCAAGGCAGCCGGACAACCCGCAGCCGCAGGGAAACCACGGGGCAAGTGCAGCATTGGCAACCGGGCCATGGCCCCATTCCCCGGCATAGCCGCCCGCCCCCGTTATGATGCGCCCGTCGATCACCAGGCCGCCGCCAACACCGGTGCCCAGGATCACGCCGAAGACATTGCGATGCCCGCGCCCCGCGCCTTGGCCCGCCTCGGCCAGCGCAAAGCAATCCGCATCATTGAAAACCCAGACCGGGTGCCGCAATGCGTGGCCAAGCTCTGCCGCAAGATTGCGGCCATTCAGGCAGGGGATATTGGCCACCTTGATCCGGCCAGAGTCTGGATCGACCACGCCAGCGATGGAAATGGCGATGCCTTGCGTCCAGTCCCCGGCAAAACCCGCCAGCGCCCCGGTAAAGGCGGCGAAATCCCCCAGCGGCGTCGGCACGTCACCCAGCGGCACCACCACCCCATCCGCCCCGGCACGCCCGGCCTTGATCCGCGATCCACCAATGTCGAAACACAGGATCATGACGCCCCTCTCTTTGTTTCAAGGCATAGCGCCCGCAAGCAGCCTTGGAAACGGCGGTTTGCGGCGCTGCTTGACAGTCCTTGCCCCGCCGCCGCATGACGCAGGCAAAAGGGGACTTCGTGATGACCGCAGATGACCGCCTGATCGTGGCGCTGGACGTGCCGAATGTGGTGCAGGGGCTGGAGTTGGCCGCGCGCATCGGGGATGCCGCCAGCTTTTACAAGATCGGGCTGGGGATGCTGACAGGCGGGGGCCTGGCCCTGGCCAACGAGCTGAAGCAGGAACAGGGCAAGCGCATTTTCCTGGACATGAAGCTGTTTGACATCGGGGCCACGGTCGAGGCCGCCGTGCGCGGCTTTGCGCGGTTTGATCTGGATTTCCTGACGGTGCAGGGTGATCCGCAGGTGGTGCAGGCGGCGATGCAGGGCAGTGCCGGGTCAGGCTTGCGCATTCTGGCGGTGACGATCCTGACCTCGCTCGACCGCGCCGATCTGGATGCCAACATGATCCGGGCAGGCGATCTGGCCGAAATCACGCTGGAACGCGCGGCGCGGGCGCTGGAGGCGGGTGCCGATGGCGTCATCGCCAGCCCGCAGGAGGCGGCGCAGATCCGGGCGCTGCCCCAGGCGAAAGGTCGCCTGATCGTGACGCCGGGTGTCAGGCCCGCAGGCGCGGCGGCGGGCGATCAGAAGCGCATCGCCACGCCGGGCCAGGCGATCCGCGACGGGGCCGATCACATCGTGGTGGGCCGCCCGGTCTGGCAGGCGGCAGACCCGCGCGCGGCGGCACGGGCCATTGCGGCAGACCTGCCGCCGCGCGGGTAGTGCGGGCGCGGTCAGTTTTCGTTGATATCCCGGTCCCAGCGCTTCACTTCGCCCAGGTTCCTGCCGAAGAAGTAGCGCAGCAACGCCCAGGACGCCACCGAGGCGACCGCCATCACCACCAGCGCCACCGGCAGGCTGCCGCCCAGAGCCCCAAGCCAGATCAGCCCCCCCACCAGCGCCGCCGCCACGGCGAAACCGGCAAAGATGTAGCCCGGAAGGATCACCTCGATGATGGCCAGCACCAGACCTGCCACCATCCACAGCCACCATGTTCCTGCCATTGCAGCCTCCCCCATGTCACCGGTATCGCCGGATCGGACCCGGCATTGTCACACCCGGCCTTTCAGCATCCTGAAGGCGTCGCCAAAGGCATCCAGCGCCTGCGCGGGCACGATGATCATCTGCTTGCCTGCACCCTGACCCACCGCCGTCAGCGCCTCGACCTGCTTGAGCGCCACCTGGTACTGCGCCGCCTCGATGCCGCTTTCCTTGATCGCCCCGGCAATGACGCCGGTTGCATAGGCTTCGGCATCGGCCAGAACGCGGCGCGCCTTCGCCTCCTGCTCGGCGGCGTAAAGCTGGGCGTCGGCGTTCAGTTCGACCGCCCGTTTCTTGCCTTCGGCTTCCGTCACCTGGGCACGCCGCGCGCGTTCGGCGTTCAGCTGCTGCAGCATTGCCGCCCTTGTGGCATCGTCAAGGCTGACGTCCAGAATCTCGGCCCGGGTCACTTCGATGCCCCAATCCTCGACCATGGTTCCCACCTGTTCGCGCACCTTCACGATCAGGTCGGCCCGGTTCGACTGAACCTGATCCAGTTCCAGCTTGCCGATCTCGCTGCGCACGATCCCGGCGACGGTGGTGGCAATCGCGCCATCGACATCGCGGATCCGGTACACGGTCTTTTCCGGCTCGGTGATGCGGTAAAAGACGCTGGTTTCGACCTTGACCAGGACGTTGTCGGCGGTGATGGCATCCTGACTGGCGGTGGGAAGCTGGCGTTCCAGCACCGAAACCCTGTGCGCCACCCGGTCCAGAAACGGCACGATGAAGTTGATGCCGGGCCCCAGCACGGCACGCAGCCGGCCAAAACGTTCCACCACATGCTTTTCGCTTTGCGGCACGATCCGCACACCCAGAAACAGGCTGAGCAGGATGAAAGCCGCAAGCGCAAGCAGAACGGCGTTGCCGCCCAGAAAATCGTTCACATCCATGGCGTGCCCCTGTGTTGCCTGCTGCAACATGGCCCCGCCTTGCGGCCCGCGCAACACCTGGTTCAGGACAAAGTGGTGCGCGGCGTGCCGGGGCGCACCCGACGTCCGGCGGCGCCTGACAGGCGCAGCATCGCCGTCAGCGCAAGAAGGGCGGATTCGAAGCACGGGCCGGTGACCCGGAACGTCTGACGGTCCGGGGCATCAGCCCTGGCACAGGGTGGGGCTGCATGGCGCCCGTCCGCAACCGCGCCGCCCGTGGGGCCTGGCCCCGCAGCGGGGCAGCGGTGACGCACAGGAACCTCACACCGCAGCCCGGACCGCGCGCCACGGCTTCCCCGCCGCCAGGGGCCGTTCCGGGACCGAAGGGATGCTCCCCCCGCAGGTCCCGGTGGCGCCCGGCCTTCGCCGCCTGCTGTGGGCTGCAACGGCCGGGCGCAGACGGCTTTTGCACGACGGGCATCATGGCGGCGACCGGCACGGCGAAACCCATCGTCCGGCACCGACAGGCGCGGTTGATGACGGGCGGGCGGGGCCTGCCGCACGGCAAGACCCGCCCGCCCGGCACCGTGCCGCTGGCCAGGGACCGCGCCGCGGCCATCGTGGCGATGACGCTGAAGCAGCCGCACCGACAGGCCCGGCACCGGACGGCGCGCCATGCCCCCCGACGCCCCCCGATGATGCCGCAGACAACACCCGGAAGCGGCCGGAACATCAGGCCGACGCAAAGATTTTTTTCGCCGTTCCTCTGGACAGCCAAAGCCACCTCGCTTAAGACGCTGAAGCCTGAACGGCCCACGCGCCGACCCGGTGCCCAGATAGCTCAGTTGGTAGAGCAGCGGATTGAAAATCCGCGTGTCGGCGGTTCAATTCCGTCTCTGGGCACCATTTAACATCTTGAAATAAATGAAAATTTAGCAGAGTCTACTGACAGTGGATCACCGATCCGGGCGTCTTGGGTATCAATTGGGTATCATTCTGTTCGTCGCTTGTGTCCCTTGCCTCCATGCTTCAAACGTTCCAGAAACGACGATCGGACGCAGATTCTGCAAAACTCGCCAGTTGTGGATGGGCGTTGACCCGCAAGGCGGTTGGCGGTGAACTGTGCAGTTTGTCGTGGGCGCGTCATTGAAGCAGCCCCCGAAATGGTGTTCCGCGAAGCTCCGGCATCCTTCACCGTCAAGCTCAGAACATAACTATTGTGGCCATCCTACTTGCCCCATCGCCAGTCTGAAGGTACTCCGCGCTTCCACTGCAACCCATCGACCGTCTCTTCAAGACCAACCTTACACAGGTCGGATGCCGACTGGGCGTTGGCTTTGAACCTGATGTTGAAAAGTCTGCAATTCCGAACCCCACCATGTCATGTAAATAGGTCAGAGAAACAAAACACGGATTGGCTGCACTACAATTTTCTTTCCGTGCAGAGCTTCAATGTATGTCAGAAGCCCTTCTTGGACTTACCAGCAAGGAGGCTTTGCCGAATAAATATGTGAATACCGAACATAATGACGAAAGCGCCAACTGCTGGGCCCCACTGCCGAGATGTAAGCTCGACGTTCATCAATGGAGTGGCATAATCGAGTGACAATGCCAGGGCACCGACCGCAGAATAGGATGCGTTCAACATTGCGCAAGCAAAGTACATAATGAAGCCTGCGCCAAAGCCACCATAGGACGGTTTTGTCCTATCTCTCGGAAGCACAGGCTCTCCAAACTTGTCATTCAATTGCGACATAAAGAAGTATGCTCGAATCGAGTTAACCACCCGTGCGTAGAGAATGGCATCGAGTCGAAGCCCTTCAATATAGCCAATGACGGCCGCCCCGATTATGCTTAGGAGCAAAGTCGAAACGCCGAAGAAGATATATCCGATGAAACGCCCCTCATCCTGAATGCCGTTATCGGCCATGTTAATCATTGCGATACCCACAGCTGTTAGCGGGATCGTCACGATCAATAAAAAATAGCGGTAGAAGGTAGCCAGCACTTCATTCGTCTTGAAGTGTGCCTGCGAAATGTTCTCGTATTCCTTCAACTGGAACTGAGTGAACGCATCCATCTTGTTCTCGTCATCGGGCATGGCACGCAGTTCCGCAGAAGGTAAAGGTTGTGTGGTTTGCGAGATGCCTTACGAGCGGGACAGGCGTTCGAGCATCCGGTCAATCAGGCTCTTTGCGGCAACTTGATTGACGGAGCAGTCATAGATGAGGTCGAACACTTCCTTGTAGGTCGCCCGTTTCGAGACTGGTATCCTCTCGAAGATGTCACCTTCGATTTTGGTAGTGTATTCATCGACGGCTTTCTCGACGTCTCGCAGCTGGCTCCGCAGCACGCAGCGCTCCTCGTCCGTGAGCAGATTGAATTCCGTGACTTTGCGCATTTCGGCCAGGAGGGTGCCGGTCTCTTCCCGGATCGTCTTGGCATAGCGCTGCGAAACTGCTCCCTGTCTGAGCACATCAAGCTTCTCATAGACCTTGTCAGCGGCGAGTTCGAACGCCTTCAGACGGTTTCGCTTCTGTGATGAGACACGGCATTCTCGCGCGACCTTAGATTCCAACTTCAAGTGCAACGGTTGATTTGAAGGCCTCGATTTCTTCGGCCATGGCTTCTGCGGGGGTTCTCCAGCCGAGAGTTTTCCTGGGTCGGTTGTTCATCAGGGCTGCGACATCGTTGAGCCAGGTCTGG
>JADCEL010000021.1 GCA_020250125.1 Rhodobacter sp. | reverse complement strand
GAGGTTGACCCTGCCCGCGCGGGGCGGCATGGTCTGCCCGCAACCGGGGAGGCCAGAATGAACGACCGAAACGAGCCTTCTCCCGACGATCACGGCCCCTTTGCAAGGCCGCTGTTCGACGATCCGTCGGCCCGCGCGCTCAGCCGGGTCGGCGTTGTGGATGTCGGCTCGAACTCTGTCCGGATGGTGGTTTTTGACGGTGCGGCCCGGTCGCCCGCCTATTTCCACAACGAAAAAGTCATGTGCGGCCTTGGCCTTGGCCTGGCCGAAACCGGGCGGCTGAACCCGCGCGGGCGCGCAGATCAGTTCGGACGGCGGTCCGCTTGTGATGCGCGAGCTTGACGATTCGCTTGGGCTGTCCGGTCTGGCGTCAGCTTCGCTGCGCGATAATCGTATCGGCAAGAACACCGTCCTTCGTCTTGACGGGTGATTCCGGTTGAAACAGTCCCGGTGCCATGCAAGTATACCGAAAATCGGAAGGTTGTGCGCATTTTTCAACCTGCACGGTCACTCCGGATTTCTGCTCAATGCAGAGGTTCCATCCAATGATAAAGCGCACCGTATGCCTTTTATTGGCGACCGCCCAAGCCAGCGCTGTGGCCGCCCAGGAGGGTTCACCATCCATCCGTCCGGTGCTGGAATTGGTTTCCCATACTGGCGCTCAACTGAAATACTGCCAGTTCGCTGATTCACCCGGTGATGCCCAAGAGACGCTTGACACCGCACTATCTGCGCTTTCCGGGTCTTTGACGATCCGCGCCATCGCTATCGGGAAGAACCCGGAAGATGTGCCAAAGGGTATTTCAGATTACATTGCGCTGATCACACGTGAGCCACCAGACTTGGCAGAATTTGTCAAGAGTTGCCCGCCGGACATCAAGCAGCAGATTGATCTTCTGAAGTCAGGCAGGCTTCAGGAATATCTTGAGAATTATCGATCTTTGCCGGTCACCTATGACAAGCCTTTCCCCGTATCAGACAGTGGTGTCGAAAGTTATGCAGATGCGTCAACACAGCAGCTTTTGCTGGATACAATACGCGCCAATCTGGAGAATTGTCCTGACTTGAAGCTTGTTTCAATTGTTCTGGATTCAAGGTCAGTCGATTCTGGAGATAACCTTCCAATTTTTGTGGCCCCGAATATAATATACACGGAAATCTGGAACGTCGAATGTGGAGATCAACCAGGTGTTTTCAAGATCACCCATGCACGGGACAGTGAAGGACCAAATGGACTTTACTCGGTAGAAGGACAAACCCCGTAGCAATGGTGAAAGCAGTGCAAGATGCCCATGAAACCGGACGCCTTAACCTTCCCTTCGTGGGCATCGCCACCTTTGGCAAACGCCCCTATGTCCAGGATTGGGACGCGATCCGGGCCGATGCCGCCATTCTTGGCGCACCTTTTGATTCCGGCACGCAGTTCCGCGCCGGTGCCCGCTTTGGCCCGCGCGCGGTGCGCGAGGCGTCAACCCTGTTTTCCTTTGGTCATTCAGGGGCCTATGATCATGAGGATGAGGCCCTTTATCTGGGGCCGGACGTTGCCATCGTGGACATCGGCGATGCCGACATCGTCCATACCGATACCGAAACCAGCCACGCCAATATCGAAACCGGGGTCCGCGCCATTCTGGCGGCCGGTGCCCTGCCCGTCGTCATCGGCGGCGATCATTCGGTGAACATCCCCTGCATCCGCGCCTTTGCCGGGCGCGGCCCGATCCATATCCTGCAGATCGATGCCCATCTGGATTTTGTCGATGTCCGCCACGGTGTGCGCCACGGCCACGGCAACCCGATGCGCCGCGCGGCAGAGCAGGATCACGTCACCGGGATCACCGCGCTGGGCATCCGCAATGTCTCTTCCACCACGCAGGAGGGCTATCAGGCGGCGCGGCAGATGGGGGATGACATCCTGTCAGTCCGGCAGGTGCGCAAACTGGGCACCGATGCGGTGGTGGCACGCATCCCGCAGGACGCGCGCCTTTACATCACCATCGACATCGACGGGTTCTGCCCGTCGATCGCGCCGGGCACCGGCACGCCCAGCCATGGCGGATTTCTGTATTACGAAGTGCTGGAAATCCTGCAGGCCGTGGCGCGAAGGCACCAGGTGGTGGGCATTGATCTGGTCGAGGTCGCCCCCGATTACGACCACAGCGGATCGACGGCCATTCTGGCAGCGCAGGTGCTGCTCAATCTTCTGGGCTTTGTCTTTCACGCCCGCGCCGGCGGAGTTCAGGCAGCACCGAGGCCATAGCCCCCGGCCGCCGCAGGTCCGCCCCGGTGCCCAGCATGAAATGCGCCAGTCCGGGGGCGGCCCCGGTTGCGATGGTGCCCGGATCGATCCGGCGCAGGCCCTTGTCCCGCAGGGCCAGCGCCACCTGCCGGAACATCGCCTGATGCACGCCGCAGCACCGCGCCGCCGGGCCGGCCCAGCCGGTCTGACAGGTGGCGGCCCCGCCATGGCGGACAAAGACCATGGCGGCCGCCGTGCTGCGGTCTTTCGTCCCGTGCCGGATGCACAGCGCACGGGGCGGCAGATGGCGGGGAAAATCCGGGGGCAGGCCCCGGTATGCCTTACGGTGCCAGGGATGGCCCCTGCCCAGGCGCGCGCAGCACGCGCCGCTTCTGACCAGGGTCGAGGCCGCGCAGCCAGACCGGCCCCCGGTGGATCAGGCGCAGCCCGGACCGGTCCAGCACCCGGGCCACCGAAATCTCGGCCAGACCATCGGCGACCCGGGCGCGCACCCCGGCACCCTGCGCCTGCGCCGCCTGCCCGCAGTCCCAGCTTTGCTGCCGCGCAACTGACCGGCCCAGTTCAAACCGCCCGGTCCATTCGCCCCTGCCCGGATCATCCCGGAAATGCCGCATCATCCTGCCAAGACCTGCGAACGCCAATGCAGGTTTAGCGGGGCCATGGCCCGCCCCAGCCCGCATACCGCGACACCCCGCCTGACGCTTTGGGTCCCGCTGCTGCCGGCGGTGGCGGCAACCCTGATCCTTGTGGCGCTGCCGGCGCTGATCTGAGCCTTACTTGCCGCCCCTGGTCTTTTCAGGCGATCCCTGACTGCGGGACGGCGATGTCGAAGGGACCAGAACGGCGGGCTTTGCCTTGTCCTTCTTCGGTTTCTTGGCTTCCTTGTTCGACCGCATCTGACCTTTGGCCATGGTATTCCCCTGTCCGGCTGATCCGAACCGGCGCAGCGGCCCATCCGGATGGGTGCGCGCCGAATGCAGCGACGGGATTGCCGCCACACGCCAGCCCCGTTACCGGTCTGACCGCCTGACCCCGCTCTGTCAATCGGCCCCTTGCAGATCAGCGGTACAGAAGTGACCGGCCCCCGGCGAAAAGATGAATGTTTGCGGGGTCCGCCGCCAGGCGGACCTCCTTGCGGCGCAAAGCGGTGTGGATGCCGGGCAGCTTGGCCACCACCTGCGCATTTTCGCCCTGCCGGCGGAAATACAGCAGCGTGACTTCGCCCAGGGCTTCGGTGATCTCCACCTCGCCGGTGAACAGCGGCTCGCCCGTGGTTTCGGCCAGGTCTTCCGGGCGCACGCCCAGGTTCACCGCCATGCCCTGATCGGCCGCCTGCGTCGGGATGGCGGCGCGCGCGATGCCCCCCGATACCAGACGCACCAGGGTTTCGGCGCCGGTTCCGATGATCTTGCCCGGAATCAGGTTCATTGCAGGCGAGCCGATGAAGCGGGCCACGAATTCATTCTCTGGCCGCCGGTACAGTTCCATAGGCGTGCCGACCTGGCTGATCCCGCCGCCCGCCAGCACGACGATCCGGCTGGCCAGCGTCATCGCCTCGACCTGGTCATGGGTGACATAAACCATGGTGGACTCCGGCATCGCCTCTTTCAACTGGGCAATCTCCAGCCGGGTTGCCGCACGCAGCGCCGCATCCAGGTTCGACAGCGGCTCGTCGAACAAATAGACCTTGGGGTTGCGCACGATCGCCCGTCCGATCGCCACCCGCTGGCGCTGCCCGCCCGACAGGGCTTTGGGCAGCCGGTCCAGATAGGGCGTCAGTTGCAGGATGCGCGCGGCCCTGTCCACGGCGGCGGTGATCTCGGCCCTGGTCTTGCCGGCGATCTTCAGTGCGAAGGCCATATTGTCGCGCACCGTCATGTGCGGGTACAGCGCGTAGGACTGGAACACCATCGCGATGCCGCGCTGCGCGGGCGGCACATCATTCATGCGCACACCATCGATGCTGAAATCGCCCGCCGTGATCCGCTCCAGCCCCGCGATCATGCGCAGCAGCGTGGATTTTCCGCAGCCCGACGGGCCCACGAACACGATCAGTTCGCCCCGCTTGATGTCAAGGTTGATGTCCGACAGAACCTTCACCTCGCCATAGGCTTTGGCGACATCCTTCAGGATCATGTCGGCCATCGCGTTCCTCCCCCCCGTTACCCCTGGCCGCGCAGCGCAAGGCAGGCCTGCCACGGGCCCAGCCGTGCCCTTGCCCCCTGCACCGGGGCAAGGTCAGGCCCCGCCCCCACGGCTGTCCATTTCCCGTCCGGCAGGGCGACATCCGCCGGACCCCCGCCCAGATTGACGGCGCAGAACAGCGTTTCCGCCCCGTCCTGCCGCGTGAAGCTGACGACGTTGCCCTGCGCCACCAGCGGCGACATCGCGCCGCCGCGCAGCACCGGATGCGCGCGGCGCAGCGCCAGCGCCGCCCGGTAATGCGCCAGCATCGATGCCGGGTCATCCGCCTGGCGGCTGACCGCGCGGCCCAGATGCCCTGCAGGCACCGGCAACCACGCCTTCTCCGCAGTGCTGAACCCGCCCAGGCGGTTGTCCGCCTCCCACACCATCGGCGTGCGGCAGCCGTCCCGGCCCTTGAACTCGGGCCAGAATTCGATGCCGTAAGGGTCCTGCAGCTCGTCAAATGCGATGTCCGCCTCGGGCAGGCCCAATTCCTCGCCCTGATACAGGCAGACCGATCCGCGCAGGCACACAAGAAGCGTGGCATAGGCCCGCGCCGCCGCATCCGTCAGGCCCCAGCGCGTGATGTGGCGCACCGTGTCATGGTTGGAAAAGGCCCAGCAGGGCCAGGCATCGGGGGCCGCCGCATTCAGGCGGGCAAAGGTCTGTTCCAGCACCTGCGCGGTTGCCCGCTTTGGTTGCAGCAGCTCGAACGGGTAGCACATCTGCACCTTGTCGCCGCCCGAGGTGTATTCCGCCATAATCTCAAGGCCCCGCTGGGCATCGCCCACCTCGCCCACGGCCGCAGCATTGTAAGGTGCCATCACTGTGCGGATTTTGCGCAGGAAATCAAGATTTTCCGGCTGATTCTTCGAAAACAGGTGCAGCTGGTGATTGTACGGATTCACCCCCGGCGCGATGGAATCGTTGCGCAGTTCCTTCGGCAGCGGCGGGTTGTCGCGCAGATACCTGTCGGCAAAGTAGAAGTTGATCGTATCCAGCCGGAAGCCGTGCACCCCCCGCCCCAGCCAGAAGCGCACCACATCCAGCAGCGCATCCTGCACCGCCGGGCAATGCAGGTTCAGGTCGGGCTGCGAGGTCAGGAAGTTGTGCAGAAAGTACTGTTCGCGCCGCGCATCCCAGGCCCAGGCAGGCCCGCCGAACACCGACAGCCAGTTGTTGGGCGGCGTGCCGTCGGGCCGGGGATCGGCCCAGACATACCAATCCGCCTTTGGGTTGCTGCGATCCCTGCGCGACAGGGCGAACCAGGGATGCGCGTCTGAAGTATGGCTTAACACCAGATCGATCATCACCTTCAGGTTCAGGTCATTCGCCCGCGCCACCACGGCATCGAAATCGGACAGGGTGCCGAACATCGGATCGACGTTGCAGTAATCGCTGACGTCATAGCCGAAATCCTTCATCGGGCTGGTAAAGAACGGGCTGATCCAGACCGCATCCGCCCCCAGACCGGCGATATGCGGCAGGCGCCGCACGATGCCGCCCAGATCGCCGATGCCGTCACCGTTCGAATCCTGAAAGCTGCGCGGATAGATCTGATAGATGACCGCGCCGCGCCACCAGTCCTGGTCCTGCATCATGTCACTTCACCGATCCGGCCAGAAGGCCGCGCACCAGATATCTTTGCATGGCAAAGAACACCACAAGCGGCACCGCGATGGAAACGAAGGCCGAGGTTGCCAGAATTTCCCAGTCGCCCCCGCGGCTGCCCAGCAGGTTCACCAGCGTGCCGGTCAGCACCAGCTGGTCATTGCCCGTGCCCAGGAACACCAGCGCCACCAAAAGATCGTTCCAGGTCCACAGGAACTGGAAGATCGCGAAAGACGCCAGCGCCGGAAAGGACAGCGGCAGGATGATCTTCAGGAAAATCTGGAATTCGGTCGCACCATCGACCCGCGCATTCTCGATGATGTCGCGCGGCAGGCTGACCATGTAATTGCGCAACAGGTAGATCGCCAGCGGCAGGCCAAAGCCGGTATGCGCCAGCCAGATGCCGAGGTATCCCTTGCCGATGCCGATGGCATTGTGGAGCTGCAACAGCGGGATCAGCGCCAGTTGCAGCGGCACCACCAACAGGCCCACCACGGCCGCCACCAGCAGGGCGCGGCCCGGAAAATCCATCCAGGCCAGCGCGTAGGCGGCAAAGGCCGCAATCAGGATCGGGATGATCGTGGCCGGAATGGCCACGGTCAGCGTGTTGAGAAAGGCCTGCCCGATGCTTTGGCCCGCCGAGGGCGTGAACAGCACGGTCCGGTAGTTGCGCAAGGTGAATTCCGGCGGGGTTGCCGCCGAGGCAAAGACGCGCGGCAGCCGCGATCCTTCCAGCGACACCGGCGAGGTCAGGCGGAAACTGCCCGTTGGCCCCACGGTCAGCGTCTGCCCGTCGGCCAGTTCGGCGACATCGCCCGGCGCGAAGGCATCCGGCGCGCGCGAAGAGGTGCCCCAGGCACTGACCTGCCGCGCGTTCGAGAAAAGCGCACCCTCGATCACAAAGGTGCCGTCCACCTCTGCCTCGTCACCTGCAAGGCGGATCGGCGGCAACTGCTGTTCCTGGGTCGTCAGCGCCCGCCACCACCCCGAGGTTGATATCTGATCCCCCGTACGGAAAGACGACACGAGCAATCCGAAGGTCGGCAGCACCCACAGCAGCACCAGCGCCACCACCGAGATGTGAACGGCCCAGGCCAGCGCCGGTTTCCTGCCCGCAATATTGTCCATGCCCCGGCCCCCTACCGCATTTCCCTGCGGGCATTGATGACGTTCCAGATCAGGATCGGCGTCACCAGCAGCATGATCACCATGGCGCTGGCCGATCCCACGCCCCAGTCACCGGCGCGGAACAGCTTGTCGAACATGTAATTGGCCAGCACCTGCGTTTCCCATTGCCCGTTGGTCATCGCCAGCACGATGTCAAAAACCTTGAGCACGGTGATGGTGATGGTTGTCCAGACCACAATGATGGTGCCCCTGATCTGCGGCACCTTGATCCTGAAAAAGATCTGGAACGGGTTTGCGCCGTCCAGAATCGCAGCCTCGATGGTTTCCTCGGGGATGGCGCGCAGCGCCGCCGACAGGATCACCATGGCGAAACCCGCCTGAATCCAGATCAGCACGATCATCAGGAACAGGTTGTTCCACAGCGGAATCGTCAGCCAGGTCTGCGGGGCGGTCCCGCCGAACCACAGATAGACCGCGTTCAGAATGCCGATCTGTTCCTGCCCTGCCGGGCGCGTATCATAAACCAGTTTCCAGATGACCGAGGCCCCGACAAAGGAAATCGCCATCGGCATGAAGATCAGCGATTTGGCGATATTGCCCCACCGGATGCGGTCGGTCAGCTGTGCCGCCAGCAGGCCGAACAGGGTGGCCAGCGCCGGCACCACCACCAGCCACATCATGTTGTTGCGCATCGATTCGCGGAACTTCGGTTCGGCCAGCATCCGATGGTAATTGGACAGCCCGACGAATTCCGAAACATTGCCGGCCCGCTGCTGGTGCAGCGACAGCCAGAAGGTGGCAAACACCGGATAGGCCAGGTACAGCCCCAGCGCGATCAGGGCGGGCAGCAGGAACAGCCAGGGGCGGATCAGATTGGCACGGGTGATGTTGCGGCCCGCATGGGGCCCCGTGGCGGGAAAGATGACATTGTCGATCAGAAGGTTGGAGGCAAAGAAGTAGCCAACACAGCCGCCGACCCCGATGGCGATCATCCAGAGCGCCTGAATGGCCTGTTCCATGCGCCCCCTCCCCGGAAAGCCGCTGCGGCGTCTTTGGACATCGGCCGGCCCGCGCAGGGCGCGCGGGCCTGCCGGATCAGGCCGTTACTTCGGCCAGGAGGCGTCGATCTGGGCGGCAACATCGGCGGCAGATTTGCCGCCGACAAAATCCACCATGCCGGTCCAGAAACTGCCCGCACCCACGGCACCCGGCATCAGGTCTGATCCGTCAAAGCGGAAGGTGGTGGCGTTCAACAGGATTTCGCCCTGCTTTTTCAGCGCCGGCGTGCCATAAACCTCGGCATTGGCCGATTTCAGCGGCGTCAGGAAGCCGTTCTGCGCCATCCACACCTCATGCGCGATCGGCGTCTTCAGCCATTCGACAAAGGCGCGCGCTGCGGGACCATCCTTGGTGATGAAGGCCAGGGTGCCTGCCCCCAGAACCGGCTTGCCAAGGTCCTTGCCCGCATAGGCCGGCATGTAGAAGAAATCGGCATCCTGGCCCACGACCGTGCCTTCGGGGAAGAAGGACGGGATGAAAGAGGCCTGATGGTGCAGGTAGCACTGCGGCGGCGACGAGAACAGACCCTTCGGGCTGTCGCGGAAGTCGGTCGAGGCCACGGCCCCCGCCCCGCCGGCCACGAATGCATCGTTCCTGGCGAACCAGCCGAAATCCTCGATCGCGCCGATCACTTCCGGGCTGCTGAACGGCACCTCATGCGTCACCCATTTGTCATATATTTCGACCGGTTGCGTGCGCAGCATCATGTCTTCGACCCAGTCGGTCGCGGGCCAGCCGGTGGCCCCGCCCGATCCGAGGCCGATGCACCAGGGCGTGCCGCCGTCAGCCACGATCCGTTCGGTCAGCGCCTTGAGCTCTTCTGCGGTTTCCGGAACCGCATAGCCGGCATCCTCGAAATTCTCGGGCACGTACCAGACCAGCGATTTCACGTCGATCTTGTAGGGAAACGCATAAAGCGATTTCGCCCCGTCCGGCCCGGCGTAAGAGCCAAGGCTGACCCAGCTGTCGCCGGCGGCATAGTTTTCGGCAATCCAGGCCTGGGTGTCTTCGCCCAGCGGGGTCACGAAGCCCTTCCGCACCAGATCGGCAATCAGGCCGGGCTGCGGCAGGATCGCGATATCGGGCGGGCTGCCCGCCTGGGTGTCGATGACGATCTGCTGTTCGTAGTTCTCGGACGAGGAATAGTTGACCTTCACACCCGAAGCGGCGGTGAAATAGGCCAGCATCGATTCCACCAGCACCTGGTCTTCGCCGCGCCAGGGCCCGAAGATGGTCAGCGTCTGGCCTTCAAGATTCGTGGCCTCATCAAAGGCCTTGAAGCTGTCCCAGTTGAACCGGGCATCCTCGCCCGGTGGGAATTTCAGATCCTGTGCATGGGCCGTGCCCGCAAGGACAGCAAGTGCGGCAGCACCTGCAAGACGTCTGGTCTTCATCACACAACCTCCCAGTTGGGCGGGCTTCAAGGCCGCCACATGCTTTGTCCGGTCAGAATCAATTTCAAACCGCTTTGGACAGGCTACAGTCCCTCAACTGCCGGTCCAAGTCAATCCGCTGTGCGTGCAGAACCCGGAAGAACCCTTGTTTGCAAGTGCAGAAACCATCCACTTTGCGGCGGGTACAGGCGGGAATGGCTTTGACGCCGCAGTGCTGTAGCGCTAGACTCGGCCATATTTGAAACCGCTTTGGACCCTGTGCGCCGATGAACCTCAAGGAGTTGGCCCAAAAGCTCGGCCTGTCCCCGACGACGGTCAGCCGCGCGCTGAACGGCTATCCCGAAGTCAGTGAATCGACGCGCGCGCGGGTCACGGCGGCGGCAAAGCGGCACAACTACCGCCCCAATACCCGCGCCATCCGGCTGGCCACGGGGCGCGCCATGGCCATCGGCCATGTCATTCCCACTGCCTCGAGGCATGAAATCATGAATCCGGTCTTTGCCGATTTCATTGCCGGTGCCGGGGAAACCTATGCCCGCAACGGCTATGACCTGATCCTGTCCATCGTTCCCGATGATGACGAAGACCGCATCTACCGCGACCTGCACGCGCGCGGCACCGTGGATGGCATCATCGTGCATGGGCCGCGCCTGAACGACCCCCGCCTGCGGCTGCTGGATGACATCGGCTTTCCCTATGTCGTGCATGGCCGCGCCACCGGCACGGTCACTCCCTATTCCTGGCTGGATGTGAACAACCGCCGCGCCTTCCGGCGGGCCACCGAATTCCTGCTGGACTTCGGCCATCGCCGGATCGCGCTGATCAACGGACTTGAGTTCATGGATTTCGCCATCCGCCGCCGCACCGGCTACCTTGAGGCGCTGGCGGCGCGCGGCATTGCCGCTGATCCCGATCTCATGTCTTCCGAGGAAATGACGGAACTGCGCGGCTACCGCGCCGCCTGCGCCATGCTGCGGCATGATGCGCCGCCCACCGCCTTTCTCGCCTCGTCAATGATTTCGGGCCTGGGCCTGCGCCGCGCCATCGAAGAACGCGGGCTGCGTCTGGGCACCGACATTTCGGTCATCATCCATGATGATGCGCTCAGCTACCTGCCCAACGGCGATGATGTGCCGATCTACACCGCCACCCGGTCTTCGGTGCGCGAGGCCGGGCGGCAGGCCGCCGAAATGCTGCTGGACATCATCGCCCATCCCGCGTCCGCGCCGCAGCAGCGCCTGCTGGAGGCAGAGTTGATCATCGGCCAGTCCACCGGTCCCGTCCCCGCACCCCGCAGGAGTTGACAGATGCGCCTGACCCGTGCCGACTTCCCCCAGGGCTTCCTGTTCGGGGCTGCCACCGCCGCCTACCAGATCGAAGGCAGCGCCGACGGGGCCAATGTGCAGGGCTTTTTCTGCTGGTCGCTGCCGGACAATTACGAATGGGCCGAAGGGTATGAAAAACGCTTTGGCCTGGTGCATGTCGATTTCGGAACCTTGCGGCGCACCCCGAAAGCATCCTATCACGCCCTTGCCCGCGCGCTTGCGCCCCCCGCCTGATCCCGCGCGCCGCACCGGAGCCTGCCGATGACCAAAGCCCCGCTTTGCCTTGTTGCCGACATCGGCGGGACCAACACCCGCGTCGCCCTGGCCGATGGGGCGCGCATCCGCCCGGACAGCGTCCGGCGGTTTGGCAACAGCGGATTTCCGGGGCTGGACCCCATTCTGGCGCGCTATCTGGCCGAAAGCGGCGTCACCTCCGTGGACGGTGCCTGTGTTGCCGCCGCAGGTCCGGTCAGGGACGGCGTCGCCACGATGACCAATCTCGACTGGACGATTGACGGCGCTACCCTGACCCGCGCCACCGGGGCGCGAACCGTCTCGATCCTGAATGATCTTCAGGCGCCCGGCTATGCCCTGGGCCATATCGCCCCGGAAAACCTGCGCCCTCTGATCACGGCGCCGCAGGTTCCGGGCGGCACGATGCTGGTGATCAATGTCGGCACCGGCTTCAACGCGGCGGCCGTGCATGATGCCCCCTGGGGCCGCCTGGTGACAGCGTCGGAATGCGGCCATGTCAACATGCCGGTCCGGACCGGGGCCGACCTGCGCCTGGCGCATTTCGTGGAATCCGCCCATGGCTTTCCGGGGGTCGAGGATGTGATGTCGGGGCGCGGTCTGGAACGTCTGCATGCCTTCGTCACCACCGAGGCCGGAACCCCCGCCGACCTGCCCGCCGCCCGGATCATGGCCGCCATCGACGCCGGTGATCCGCTGGCCACGCAGACCGCACAGCTGTTCACGCGGCTGCTGGGGGCGGAATGCGGCAACCTTGCCCTGATCCACCTGCCCTTCGGCGGCATCTGCCTTGTCGGCGGTGTGGCGCGTGCTTTCGCGGATCATCTGGGTCCGATGGGTTTCCCCGAAGCTTTCCGCGACAAAGGCCGCTTCGCCGGATTCATGGAAAACTTCGCCGTCACCCTTCTGGAAGACGATTATGCCCCCTTGACAGGCTGCGCCGCACACCTGGCCCAGATCATGCGCGGCTGATCCTGCACCTGCCGTGGCAGCGGGGGTTTCACACCCCCGCACCCCCGTGGGATATTTGTGAACAGAAAATGATTGTGTCGGCTGTCTGACCACATTTTCTGTTCAGAAGTATCCCAGGGGGAGGCGCGCCGCAGGCGCGACGGGGGGCTGGCCCCCCGGCTTCGGTCGCAAGACAGGCGGCCCGCCCGTTTCCGGGCGGGCCGCACGCGTGTTCAATGCGCCGAGGCAACGCCCCGCCCGGTCAGCACCCTGGCCAGGTTGGCCCGGTAGGCTGCCGAGCCGTGAAGATCGGCAATCATGCTGTCGGACGGCAGGGACAGACCGGCGATGGCAGCCGGCGTGAAGGAAGCGGACAGCGCCCGTTCCGCCTCTGTCCAGCGGAACACGCCGTTGGCCGATGCACCCGTCACCGCCACGCGCACGCCCGAGCCATATTTGGCCACGAAGACCCCGGTCAGGGCAAAGCGCGATGCAGGCTGGTTGAACTTCACATAGGCGGCCTTCTCGGGGATGGGAAAGACAACGCTGGTGATGATTTCGCCGTCGTGCAGCGCAGTGGCGAACATGCCCTGAAAGAAGTCATCCGCCGCAATCCTGCGCCGGTCGGTGATGACCGTCGCCCCCGAGGCCAGCACGGCCGCCGGATAGCAGGCCGAGGGATCGTTGTTGGCCAGCGAACCGCCGATGGTGCCGCGGCTGCGCACCGCCGGATCGCCGATGCCGCCCGCCAGATCAGCCAGCGCCGGGTAGTATTTCCGCGCCTCCTGCGCCACCACGGCATGGGCTGTGGCCCCGCCCACCGACAGCGCGCCGTTGTCCAGGCACACGCCCCTGGTGTCCGCAATCCCGGTCAGGCTGACCAGCACGGCGGGGGCTGCAAGCCGCTGCTTCATTGTCGGCAGCAGGGTCTGCCCGCCCGACAGGGCCTGCGCCCCTTCCGCAGACAGCGCCCTGACCGCATCCGCCACCGAGGACGGCTTTACGAAGTCGAAGTTATGCATCGTTTCCTCCGTCAGTTCTGGATCGCCGACCAGACGCGCGACGGCGTCAGCGGCATGTTGATATGGGTTACCTTGGTATGGCCGCCGCGATGCAGCGCGTCGATCACCGCATTGACCACCGCCGGGGGTGATCCGATGGCCCCGGCCTCGCCACAGCCCTTCACGCCCAGGGGATTGTGGGTGCAGGGCGTGTTGCAGCTGTGATCCACGGTGAACATCGGCAGGTCATCGGCGCGCGGCATCGCGTAATCCATGTAGGATCCGGTCAGAAGCTGGCCGTTGTCGTCATAGGCCGCCGCTTCCAGCAGCGCCTGCCCGATGCCCTGCGCGACACCGCCATGCACCTGACCGTTGACGATCATCGGGTTCATGACATTGCCGAAGTCATCGGCGCAGGCAAAGCCCACAACCTCGACCCGGCCCGTCTCGGCATCAACCTCAACCTCGCAGGCATAGGCCCCGGCGGGATAGGTGAAATTCGCCGGATCGTAGAAGGCCGTTTCCTCCAGCCCCGGTTCCAGGGATTCCAGCGGGTAGTTGTGCGGAACATAGGCGGAAAAGGCGATCTCGCCAAAGGTCTTGGCCTTGTCCGTGCCGCTGACGCTGAACTTGCCGTCCTCGAACACGATGTCGTCTTCCGCCGCTTCCAGCATGTGGGCGGCAATCTTCTTGCCCTTGGCAATGATCTTGTCCACCGCCTTGACCATGGCCGATCCGCCCACCGCAAGGCTGCGCGATCCGTAACTGCCCATGCCGAAGGGGATTTTCGACGTATCGCCATGCACGATGTCGATGCTGGACGCAGGAATTCCCAGCTTGTCGGACACGATCTGGGCAAAGACGGTTTCATGACCCTGTCCGTGGCTGTGCGCCCCGGTCATCACGCTGATGTTGCCGGTGGCGTTGACCCGCACCGTCGCCACATCGTAAAGGCCGACGCGCGCGCCCAGAACCCCCACAAGGTTGGACGGCGCAATACCGCAGGCTTCGATCCAGGTCGAAAGGCCAAGGCCGCGCAGCTTGCCGCGCCTGGCACTTTCGGCGCGGCGCGCCTCAAAACCGCTGAAATCCGCAATCTCGATCAGCTTGTCCAGCGTCGCGGGGTAATTGCCGGTGTCATACACCAGCCCGACCGGCGTGGTGTAGGGAAACTGGTCCGGCTGGATCAGGTTCTTGCGCCGCACCGCAACCGGATCAAGCTTCAACTCGCGGCACATCTTGTCCACCACCCGCTCGATCGAGAAGGTGGCTTCGGGCCGGCCCGCGCCGCGATAGGCATCGACCGGGGCCGTATTGGTGAAGACCGCCTTGACGTTCACATAGATCAGCGGGGTCCTGTAGGGCCCGGCCATCAGGGTGCCGTGCAGGAAGGTCGGCGTCGCGGTGGAAAAGTTGGAAAGATAGGCCCCCACATTCGCCAGCGTTTCGGTGCGCAGCGCCAGGAAGTTGCCCTCAAGGTCCGTCGCCAGTTCGATCCTGGTCACATGGTCGCGGCCATGGGCATCCGACAGGAAGCTTTCCGACCGGTCGGCCACCCATTTCACCGGGCGGTTCAGCGCCTTGGACGCCGCCAGCACGGCGGCTTCCTCGCCATAGTGGTAGATTTTCGATCCGAAACCACCCCCGACGTCGGGCGCGATCACGGTCAGCTTGTTTTCCGGAATGCCCATGACGAAGGCCGCAATCAGAAGGCGGCTCAGGTGCGGGTTCTGCGAGGTGGTGTACAGCTTGTAATCACCCGTTCCCGAATCGTAATCGCCGATCGAGGCGCGCGGTTCCATCGCGTTCGGCACCAGACGGTTGTTCACCAGTTCCAGCGTGGTCACATGCGGGGCCGCCTTGAAGGCCGCATCCACGGCCGCGCGGTTGTCTTCGATCCAGCCCCAGTCAAAGCAGACGTTGTTGGCAATCTCGTCATGCACGCGCAGGTCCGGGTTGGCCACGGCCTGGGCCATGTCGACCACGGCGGGCAGTTCGGTGATATCGGCCACAATGGCCCCGGCGGCATCGCGCGCCTGTTCCAGCGTTTCAGCCACGACCACGGCATAGGCATCGCCGACATGGCGCACCTTGCCATGCGCCAGAACCGGGCGCTTCGGTTCCTTCATCGCCTCGCCGTTGCGGCTGGGAATGTGCCATCCGGCGGGGTTGCCGCCCATGGCGGCGAAATCCGCGCCCGTCATCACCGCCAGCACACCCGGCATCGCGCGCGCCTCGGCGGTGTCGATCCGGTTGATCCGCCCGTGGGCCACTTCCGAGCGCAGGAAACAGGCATAGGCCTGTCCGCGCAGGTTGATGTCGGCGGTGTACCGCCCCTTGCCGGTCAGAAACCGGATGTCTTCGCGCCGGATTGTGCTGGCGCCGATGCCACCATCTTTGGGCATGTCTTCCTCCCCTGATGAACCTGCCGCACGCCGTGGCGCGGCCTTTTGTGTCATACGGTGCGGATCGCGCCGCACCGTCCGGATGTTTATTCTGCCGCGACCGCAGCCACGTCCTGGCCGCTGGCCGCCAGCACCGCCTTGACGATGTTGTGATAGCCGGTGCAGCGGCAGATGTTGCCTTCCAGGTAATGGCGCACCTCGGATTCGGTCGGTTTGGGATTGTCCGCCAGCAGGGCGGCGGCGCTCATCACCATGCCGGGGGTACAGAAGCCGCATTGCAGCCCGTGGTGGTCCTGGAACGCCTGCTGGATCACGCCCAGCGACCCGTCGGCATTGGCCATGCCTTCGATGGTCCTGACCGTGGCCCCTGCCACATCCAGGGCAAAGACGGTGCAGCTTTTCACCGGCCTGCCATCGACATGCACCACACAGGCCCCGCATTGCGAGGTGTCGCAGCCCACATGCGTTCCGGTCAGTCCCAGCCCTTCGCGCAGGAAGGACGACAGCAGCGTGCGCCCTTCCACATCGCCGGACACAGCCTTGCCGTTCACGGTCATTGTGACATCCGTCATGGTTTTCCTCCCTTGGTCATTCTTTGGTATCGGGTGTCTCAGCCGATGATGCGTTTGAGCCAGCCCTTCTTCTTTTCGCCGCCACCGGGGTCGTTTTCGCCGCCCGCAGTGTCGCCCCCCTCTGCTGTCCCGTCGGCCGTCGCGGCCGGTCCTTCGACGGCCTGCTGAAACCGCTCGAAGAAGTCATCCGCCATTTTCCTGGCGAACCCGTCGATCAGGCGCGAGCCAAGCTGCGCCAGCTTGCCGCCGACATTGGCCTCGACGTCATAGGACAGGCGCGTGCCCCCGGGAATTTCGCTGAAGGTCACATTGGCCCCGCCCCTGGCAAAACCGGCAGGGCCGCCCTTGCCTTCGCCGCTGATCCGCAGGCTTTGGCCCGGCACCATATCGGACAGGGTGACGACACCGGTGAAACGCGCCTTCACCGGTCCGACTTTCTGGACGACGACCGCTTCAAATCCGGTCTCGGCGGTGCCTGTCATGCTTTCACAGCCGGGAACGCAGGCCATCAGAATTTCGGGGTTCAGGATGGCGGCCCAGACGGTTGCCGGGTCTGCCTTGATGTCACGCTGGTCTGTGAGCTGCATCTGATCCTCTTGGGGTTGCCGGATACTAGGGCGAAGTCCGGCCCGCTTCTATGTGACCTTGGTCGTAGAGGCTTATCGCGGCGGCGGCAGGCCGTTCAGAAAGGCTTCAAGGGCACGGGCATCAATCGGCTTCATCATCATCTCCACCCCGGCGGCGGCACACAGCGCCTGAACCTGCGGCATGCGGTTGGCGGTGATCAGCCGCGCGGGCACCGGCCCGTGGGCGGCGTGAAGCCGCGCGATGAAATCCAGCCCCGTCATCCCGGTGCCCAGCTGATGGTCCACCAGCAGGCAATCGGGAAGGATGCCGATCTCGTCGATCAGCGACAATGCCTCTTCGCCGCTGGCAGCATCCAGCACCGAGACGCCCCATTTTTCCAGCAGCAGCACCATGGCGCGGCGCAGATCCTCGTCATTCTCCACCAGAAAGGCGATCCGGTCGCGTGCCGCAGGGCGCGGAGCGCGCTGTTCGGGCACAGGCGCGGGGGCCGCGCCTTCGGCCAGCGGGACCTGCACCATGAAGCCGGTGCCGCGCCCGACCACCGATGACAGGCCCAGCGGATGGCCCAGCAGCGCGCAGGCCCGCTCGACAATCGCCAGACCCAGGCCCATGCCTTCGCTGGCCGAAGCCGGGGCATTCAGCCGCCGGAATTCCAGAAAGATATTGTCCTGTTCCTCTTCCGGGATTCCCGGTCCGGTATCCCAGACCTCCAGCCGCACCATACCGCGCCGACGGCGCGCGCCGACCAGCACCTTGCCGCGCGCGGTATAGCGCACCGCGTTGCCGATCAGGTTCTGCAGGATGCGGCGCAGATAGGCCGGGTCCGAGGCCACGACGGCACCCGTCGGCACCACGCGCAGCTTCAGCCCCTTGCGCGCCGCCAGGGGTGCGAATTCGTCCCGCAGTTGCGCAAGAAGCCGGTCCATGCGCACCGGCCCCACCGAGACCGCCGCGCGCCCGCTTTCCAGCTTCGAGATGTCCAGAAGGGCGGCAAGAATGTCTTCCACCGACATCAGGGCGTTCTGCGCCTTGTCCAGCGCCTCGCGCGCGCGGGGGGCAAGGCTGTCTTCGCCGATGGACGAGATGAACAGCTTGGCCGCCGACAGGGGCTGCAACAGATCATGGCTGGCCGCCGCCACAAAGCGCGAGCGCGAGGCATTGGCCCGTTCGGCATTGCCCAGGGCATCCTCCAGCGCCAGGGTCCGCTCCAGCACGCGGGCTTCCAGCGTTTCGTTGGCCCGGCTCAGCCCGGCGATGGCGGCGCGTTCGGACGTGACATCGGTAAAGCTCATCACGAAGCCCCGGTCGGGCATCTCCTGGGCAAAGACATCCAGGATCAGGGCATCGCCGCGCCGCGCCTCGAAAGACAGGGGCGGGCGCGGCCCCTCGCCATGCACCCAGGCATTCAGCCGCTGGGCCGTCATGCCTTCGCCGAAGGCCACCTCTTCGCCGAAACGCTGCAACAGGTAGGGAAAGCTGGCCCCCATGCGGAACCGCGTCACCGGGATCGCCAGCAGCGACCCAAGCCGGTCGTTCCAGCCCACAAGGCGGCGGCTTTCATCAAAGATGCAGACCCCCTGGTTGATGTGATCCAGCGTTGCGCGGATGACGCGCGCCTGATCGTCCAGCATCTTGCCGCGTTCCTGACGCTCCAGCCGGATGATCTCGGTGACGTCGGTCTGAAGGATGACGGTTCCGCCATCCGCCGTGCGGTGTTCAGACACCTGCACCCAGCGGTCGCGCAGCAGGCGCAGGTTGAAGATGACGTGGCGGTCCTGATGCCGCCGCCGCCGCTGCACCGCCCAGTCTTCGGGCCGCTCGCCTTCGGGCAGCTCCAGAAAGCGCGACCGGCTGACATGGTCGACATATTGCGCAAAGGTCAGGCCCGGCTTCAGCGCATCGCGGATGTCCAGCATATGAATGCCAAAGCGAGAGTTGCACAGCACCAGCACGTCACCGGCATCGAACAGGGCAAAACCTTCCTGGATCGTCTCGATCGCATTGGCCAGGTTCTGACGCGCCGCTTCGGTCGCGCGGTTCGCCTCGGCCAGCCGCGCGTTGGAGTCGTTGAGAAGGTCCAGCGCCCGTTCCAGATCGACGGTGCGTTCGCGCACCTGTTCTTCCAGCAGCGCCGCGCGCTGGAACTGGGCATAGGCCGCACCGCTGTCGTCGGTGATCTGCTCGACCCGCCGCATCAGGACCTGGGCGATCTGCATCAGCTTCTGCGCCTGCCGCTCGGGGCTGTCTGCCGGATTGATCAGCGTATCGATCATCCCTGCCCGCCTTCGGGCGGATAAATCGCCACACCGGTCAGGGTCTGGTTGACATGCATCGAATTCAGCTGCTCGCCATAGGTTGAAAAGCCCAGCACGCGGTGCTGCTGCAACAGGGCCGAAATTGCGCCCGAGCGCTGTTTTTCCATCGCCTCCATCCGGCGCAGGATACAGTCGCAGGCGATGATCGCATCGGGCGCGCCGCCTTCGGCCAGGGCGCCCAGCTCGGCCCGGAGATGCGCCACCATGTCGTGCGGTTCCGCCAGTGTCAGGACCAGACCTTCGTCAATCGCCGAAAAGAACACCAGATCGCCGTTGTCGGCCACCTGCCGGATGGCGCGCACGTGATGCTTGCCGCCGATGCGCACCACCACGGGGTGCGCGGCAAAGGTAAAGGTTGTCAGCTGCGCCGGATCCTTGCCCAGCAGACGCGCGTATTCCCGCGCGGCGGGTTCGGCATTGATGCGGCGCACCGTGCGGCTGCGCGGATCAGCCTCTGTCACCACCATGCGCCGGTCGGTGGGCACCAGATGATCCAGGCTGAACACCTTGACGCGGCAATCGCTGCGCACCATCGCCAGCACGGCGGCATTGCGCAGCGCCTGCCCCCGGTACAGCACGAAGGTTTCCTTGAACCGCGTGCCATCCCCTGCCGATCCGCCGAACAGCGGCACCGGCCCCAGCCCCGAGGCCAGCGCAGCGGTCAGTTCATCTTCGCGGATCGACAGCCCGTCGACCAGAAGAAAGGCAAACTCATGCCGCCAGTCCGGCCGTGCGCGGATCAGACCCTGACGGACGCGGATCAGCCGGGTGATCAGCGCCTGCGGGCTGAGATCGTCCAGATCGGGCACCAGCAGCACCTCTGCCCCGAAATGCGCCGACGGCAGGGCCACGGCCACGATCTGCCCTTCGGCATAACCGTCGCGGCCGATCTCGCCCGCCGTGGTGCAGCCCATCACCGGCGTGTCGGGAAACACCGCGTCAAGCCCGGCGGTCAGCGCCGCCATATCCGCCTGCGGCGAGATGAACAGGATCACCAGCGCAAAAGGCCCCTGCCCCAGCATCTGTGCCAGCCCCTGCACGGCATCCTGCTGACCTGCATCTATGGTTGCGCTTGCGATCAGGGGGAACAAGACGGCCCCCCCGGTTCGATCCAAGCCGCGCGCGGTATGTCCATCCGGTTCCCCCCCCCGACCGGACGGACCCTAACAGGGTGCTGAAAAGGTGCCAACCGCTTCGGCTGCGGGCCGGAAGACCGGGAAGTCTTCCGCGCGCCTGCTGCGCGGTCTGGCCTGGGCCAGCGCCCCGGCCGCGCGATGCGCTGATCGCCCGCCCGCCGGGGCCAAAGCGCCGCCGTCACCCGCACGGCAGCCCTGTTCAGCCGTTTTCGGGCATCAGGCTGGCAAAGCTGGCCTCGCGCGCGATCAGCACGGCCTGGGTCCGGCTTTGCACCCCAAGCTTGCGCATGATCGCCGTGACATGGGCCTTGACCGTGGTTTCGGCAATCGCCAGGTCATAGGCGATCTGCTTGTTCAGCCGGCCTTCGCAGACCAGCGCCAGAATCTTGGCCTGCTGGCGCGTCAGCAGCGCAAGACGCGCAATCGCGTCTTCCTGCTGTGTCGCGGGGGCCTGCGGATCGGCCTGCGGCACGAAACCGTCGGGCACAAAGAACGATCCGCCCCGAATCGCGTCAAAAGCCGCGCGGAACACCTCACGCCGGGAATGCTTGGGAATGAATCCGGCGGCCCCCGCACGCAGCGCCGCCCCGATCACCCGGTTGTCGGCCAGCGAGGAGACCACGACAACCGGCACCCCGCCCACCGCCGCGCGGATGCGGATCAACCCTTCCAGACCGGTGACATCCGGCAGGTTCAGATCAAGCACCACGACATCGGGCACCGGTCCGCGGTCAAGCCGGGCAAGGGCGGTTTCCAGACCGTCCGCCGTTTCGATCATCCGCAGCCCGGCGATCGCGCGCAGGGTCATCGACAAGGCGTCGCAGAACAGCGGATGGTCATCCACGATCAGCGCGGTTTCAAGTTGCCGGATATCCTGCACGGGCGCTCCTTCCGCAGCACAGTCTATCAGCGCCGTCGGGCAAGGCAAAGCACCTGCGAACCCCGGCGCACCGGCAGCGCGGCGCGCATGGCGATCTGGCGGTCTTTCCACCGGGCCTGCATCCGGCTATCCTCAGACTTCCTGTCCGAGGTGACCGATCCTGATGATAACCCGCCGTCGCGCCGTCCTTGCCGTTGTCCTGACCCTTGCAGCCTGCGGGCGGTCCGAAGATGTCAGTTCCCGCAGCGATCTTTACCCGAACGAAACCCCGCAGATGCGCCGGCAGATCGAACACTATGCCGATCACTATGACGTGCCGGTCAGTCTGGTGCAGCGGGTCATCCTGCGCGAAAGCGATCACAACGCGCAGGCCCGCAACGGGCGGTACTACGGGCTGATGCAGATTGATCCGCGCACGGCCCGGACCATGGGCTATCGCGGCCATGATGACGGGCTGCTTGATGCCGGCACGAACCTCAAATACGGGGTGAAGTACCTGCGGGGTGCCTGGCTTGTCTCGGACGGCGATCCGGACGATGCGGTGCGCTGGTATGCGCGCGGCTACTATTACGAGGCCAAGAAGAAAGGTCTGCTGGAGGAAACCGGACTGCGCGGTTGACACCCGAAAGAAACCGGGCGGAAAGCATCGCCCGCGCGATGACCGGCGTCCCTTGCGCGCGGCCCGGGGCCGGGCGACAACCGGACCCATGAACATGCCAGACATTCTTTGCATCGGATCGGTCCTGTGGGACATCATCGGGCGTTCGCAGACGGCCATGCGCCGGGGTGCGGACCTGCCCGGCCGGATCACGCGCCTGCCCGGCGGGGTGGCATTGAACATCGCAATGACCTTGCGGCGCTTTGGCCTGCGGCCTGCCCTTCTGTCCTGTGTGGGGCGGGATGCCGAAGGTGAAGACCTGGTTGCCGCCTGCCGGCGCATGGGGCTGATCACCGACACGCTGTACCGGTCTGCCGACCTGCCGACCGACCGCTACATGGCCATCGAAGGCGCGAACGGCCTGGTTGCGGCCGTGGCCGATGCCCGTTCCCTGGAAGCGGCGGGAAAGCGGATTCTGGCACCGCTGGGGGACGGCCGCCTGGGGTCGCCCGACACCCCCTGGACCGGGCTGATCGCCCTTGACGGCAACCTGACGGCCGCGCTTTTGTCGGATATCGCGGCCTCGCCGCTGTTTGCGGGCGCGGACCTGCGCGTGGCCTCCGCCAGTCCGGGCAAGGCCGAACGGCTGCTGCCGCTTATCCGCCATCCGCGCGCCACGCTGTATGTCAATCTTCAGGAAGCGGGGCGTCTGTGCCGGACCCGCTTTGCCAGCGCGCCCGATGCGGCGCAGGGCCTGCTGGCGCGGGGTGCGCTGCGCGTGCTTGTGACCGATGGTGCCCGCGCCTGTGCCGACGGCATGGCAGGGCGGGGTATCGTGACAGATGCCCCGCCCCCGGTGCCGGTCGCGCGCGTCACCGGCGCGGGGGATACCTTCATGGCTGCCCACCTTGTGGCCGAAATGCGCGGCACCGGCCGGGCCGCCGCCCTTGGGGCGGCCCTGCGCGCCGCCGCCGATCACGTTGCCGGAGATATCGGGTC
This sequence comes from Rhodobacter sp., assembly GCA_020250125.1. GTDB lineage: Bacteria > Pseudomonadota > Alphaproteobacteria > Rhodobacterales > Rhodobacteraceae > Aliitabrizicola. The sequence goes on along the minus strand of JADCEL010000021.1, from coordinate 43,922 downwards.
ATGACACAGCTTCCCCTGCACTTCTCTGCCGAAGTGACCGCCGCGCGCGCCAATGGCACCCCGCTGGTGGCGCTTGAATCGACCATCATCACCCATGGCATGCCCTGGCCGCAGAACATCGAGACCGCCCTGCGCGTCGAGGCGGCAGTGCGCGCCGCCGGGGCGGTTCCCGCCACCATCGCCGTCAGGGCGGGGCGCATCCATATCGGGCTGGGTGCCGCCGAACTGGAAGGGCTGGGTCAGGCCAGCGGCGTGATGAAACTGTCGCGCGCCGATCTGGCCGCCTGCCTCGTCACGGGCCGCACCGGGGCAACCACGGTGGCGGCCACCATGATCTGCGCCCGTCTGGCGGGGATCGACGTTTTCGCCACCGGCGGCATCGGCGGGGTCCATCGCGGTGCCGAGACCAGCTTTGACATTTCGGCAGACCTGCACGAGCTGGCAGCCACGCCCGTCACCGTGATCGCCGCCGGCGCCAAGGCGATCCTCGATCTGCCCAAGACGCTGGAGGTTCTGGAAACCCTGGGCGTGCCCGTCATCGCCTTCGGGCAGGACGATCTGCCAACCTTCTGGTCGCGCACATCGGGCCTGCGCGCGCCATTGCGGATGGACAGCACCGCCGACATCGCGGCGTCCCATCTGATGCGCGCCAGGCTTGGCCTTCCCGGCGGGCAGCTGGTGGCAAACCCGATCCCGGCCGGGGACGAGATTGCCCAAGGCGTCATCGGCCCGGTCATCGCCGAAGCCCTGGCAGAGGCCCGGGCGCAGGGCATTGCGGCCAAGGCCGTGACACCCTTTGTGCTGGACCGCATCTTCACCCTGACCGGCGGCAGATCGCTGGTGGCAAACATCGCGCTGGTCCTGAACAACGCGCGTCTTGGTGCCGCCGTTGCCAGCGAAATCGCGCAGGCCCGCGCCGCCTGACCCCTGTCTGCCGGGCCTGTCCGGGGCGGCCATTTCGGGATTGAAGCCTGCCCGTCGCGCTTCTACAGTCCGCCGCGCGCCAGGGTGGCGCGCCTGCCCCAGGACCCTTCATGCCCGATGAACACAATGCCAGAAAGCGCGGCATCCTTGCAGGATTGCGTTCCAGCTTCCTGACCGGTCTGATCGTTGTTCTGCCCGTCGGCCTGACGATCTATCTGATCTGGACCGTGGTCGGCTGGATCGACGGCTGGGTGCTGCCGCTGGTGCCCCAGGCCTGGCAGCCCGACACGCTGCTGAAGGATTACTTCGGCCCGGAAACGCACTTCAGCATCCGCGGTGTCGGGGTGGTTGTCTTTCTGATCTTCACCATCCTGATCGGCTGGGTCGCCAAGGGGCTGATCGGCCGGTCGATCATCCGCACCGCCGAGCGGATGGTGGACCGGATGCCGGTGGTCAGATCGATCTACAACGGCCTGAAACAGATTGCGGAAACGGTATTCGCCCAATCCGAGACGAACTTTGACAAGGCCTGTCTGGTGCAGTTTCCCCGGCCCGGAATCTGGGCCATCGGCTTTGTCTCGACCAAGGCGCGGGGCGAGATTGCCCAGCGGATTCCCGTGGAGGGTGACGTGCTGACAGTCTTTGTTGCCACCACGCCGAACCCGACCTCGGGCTTTCTGGTCTATGTTCCGGCGCGGGACGTGATCCTGCTTGACATGTCGCTTGAAGACGCCGCGAAAATGATCATCTCTGCAGGGCTGGTCTATCCTAACCCCAGGGATCCGTCGCAGCCCCCGGCGGTCGGCGCGCCCTGACGCGCAAGCGGGAAAATCTCAGGACCGGCAGGTTTCAGCCGAACAGCGCCTGCAGGTCAACGCTGGCGCGTTTGCCGATGTCCTTGCGGTGCGCCTTCAGAAAACTTGCCGCCGCCGTCCGCCCGGCATCCTTGAGCCGGAACAGCAGATAGGGCGACGCCAGCTGCTTTGTTCCTGCCGAAAGCCCGTTCATCAGCGGATCATCGGCGATCATTTGCACCAGCACATCCTTCATCGCGCCCCTGGCGATCTTTCCCCCGGCAATCAGTTCCTTCACGAAATTGATCGCCCGCAGATCGGCCAGAAGCGAGGCGTTGAAGCTGATCTCGTTGATCCGGTTCTGGATTTCGACCGCCGTATCGGGCACCTCTTCCCGCCGCAGGGGGTTGATGTTCCCGATCACGATGTCATCGGGCAGATCAGGCGCATAAAGCGGGAACAGCGCCGGGTTGCCGGTATAGCCGCCATCCCAATAGGTTTCGACCTTGCCCGTGTCCGGGTCCGGCACATCCACCGCCTGAAAGACCGTTGGCAGACAGGCCGAGGCCAGGATGACCTCGGTCGTGATCTCTGCCCCGGAAAACACCCGGATCCTGCCCGTGCGCACATTGGTGGCACTTACGAACAGGCGCGGACCCTGGTCTGCGCAGACCTTGTCAAAGTGGAACCGCCGCACCACCCGCTCCAGCGGGTTGCGCCAGAACGGACCGAAGCCATAGGGCGAGACCACCTGCGCCAGCAATCCCTGCGGTGACACCGGCATCGCCGCATCGACAGCGTCCGTGACCTGCCGCAGCCAGGGCTGGAACGGCAGCATCCAGGCCGCAAGGCGCATGTCGCCCACCGCGCCGACATGCGCCCAAAGCCAGTCCAGATTTTCCTTTGCCCCGCGCCGCCCGCCGGTCAGCCAGCCGGATTTGTAGGCAGCCCCGTTCAGCGCCCCGGCCGAGGTGCCGGAAATCGCCGCAATCTCGATGCCGTCCTCTTCCAGCAGCCGGTCCAGCACGCCCCAGGTGAAGGCGCCATGTGCGCCCCCGCCCTGCAGCGCGATGTTGATCTTCAGCACCATCGGCTACAGCGCCGTCCAGCCGCCGTCGATACTGATCGTCGTGCCGGTGATCTGTGCGGCACTGTCGGAACACAGGAAGGTCACCGTGCCGCCCAGCTGTTCGGTGGTGGCGAACTGGCGCGACGGCTGGCGTTGCAGCATCACCTCGCGCAGGACCGTCTCGCGGTCCATGCCGTGCAGGGCCATCTGTTCGGGGATCTGCGCCTCGACCAGCGGGGTCAGCACATAGCCGGGACAGACTGCGTTGCAGGTGATGCCCTCGCCCGCCGTTTCCAGCGCGGTGACCTTGGTCAGGCCGACAAGGCCATGCTTGGCCGCGACATAGGCCGATTTGAACGGGCTGGCGGTCAGGCCATGGGCCGAGGCGATGTTGACGATCCGCCCCCAGCCGCTTTTGCGCATCACCGGCAGGGCCATGGCGGTGGTGTGAAAGGCCGAAGTCAGGTTGATCGCCAGGATCGCGTCCCATTTCGCGGCCGGAAATCCGGGGATCGGGGCCACGTGCTGGATGCCTGCGTTGTTCACCAGAATGTCGCAGGCCCCCGCCTGTTCGACCAGGGCGCGGCAGTCGTCGCCCCTTGACATGTCCGCCCGGATGTAGCGCACCCGAACGGCGTGGCGGCCGGCCATGGCGGCGGCCAGCGCATGATCCTGTGGCGTGTCAGTGAAGGAATTCAGCACCACATGCGCCCCTGCCGCAGCCAGGGCTTCAGCGATGCCAAGCCCGATCCCCGAGGTTGATCCCGTGACGATGGCGGTCTTGCCTGCAATGCCCATGCTGCCCCCCTGTGCCGCGCAGGCGGCAGGATAGGGGACGCGCCGGCAAAAGGCACGGCTTCGATCCGCTGCGGGGCAAAAAAAGACGCCGGCACAAGGCCGGCGTCAAGTCATGAGGCAGGTTTCATACAGGCAAGAAACCTATCGAGCAGTGCTGCCCTTATACGCCCGGAGACGGGGCAGTCCAAGCAAAAAGTTTGAAATGGCAAGGCAGTAGCGGTAGCGTGACCGCGATGATGCAGGCAGATCGGAACATACCGGCCATGACACTGAAGACCCTGGCACGTCTGGGGGCCGCCTTGGCCCTGATTGTTTGCCTGCCGTCCCATCCGCTGCTGGCGCAGCCCGCGCATGGCATAGCTATGTATGGAGAGCCTGCCCTTCCACCTGATTTTGTGTCCCTGCCCTATGCCAACCCGGATGCGCCCAAGGGGGGACGGATCATTTTCGGAGAGTCGGGGGGCTTTGATTCGCTCAATCCTTTCATCCTCAAGGGCAATGCCCCTGCAGGCGTGTCGGCGCTGACGGTCGAGACACTTTTGGGCCGGTCTTACGACGAACCCTTCACGCTTTACGGTCTTTTGGCCGAATCGGTCGAGACGGACGCGGCCCGCAGCTTTGTCGCCTTCACCCTGCGCGAAGAGGCCCGATTCGCGGACGGAAGCCCGGTCACGCCAGAGGACGTGCTGTGGTCGTTTGAGACATTGGGCACCCAGGGAAGCCCGCGCTACGCCGCTGCCTGGGCCAAGATCGCCAAGGCCGAAAAGACCGGCCCGCGCACGGTCCGGTTTACCTTCAACACCGAAGACCGCGAATTGCCGCTGATCCTGGGCCTGCGGCCGATCCTGAAAAAGGCGCAATGGGATGGCAAGGATTTCACCGTCTCGTCGCTGGACGCGATCATCGGGTCCGGCCCCTATGTGATCGGCGCGTTCGAGCCGGGTCGCTTCATCTCTTACGTCAGGAACCCCGACTGGTGGGGGGCCGACCTGCCCTTCAATCGCGGCCTGCATAACTTTGACGAAGTGCGTTACGAATACTTCGGCGACGGCGGCGTTGTGTTCGAGGCGTTCAAGGCCGGGGACATCACCAGCTACCGCGAAGCGAACCCGGCCGCCTGGGCCGGCAACTATGGCTTCCCGGCCGTCCAATCCGGCCAGGTGGTTCTGTCGGAAATTCCGCATCAGCGCCCCTCGGGCATCGAAGGCTTCGTCTTTAACACGCGGCGCGGGATCTTTGCCGACTGGCGCGTGCGCGAAGCCCTGATCCAGGCCTTCAATTTTGAATTCATCAACCGGACCCTGACCGGCGGGGTACAGCCGCGCATCACGTCCTATTTTTCGAATTCGGTGCTGGGGATGACGCCCGGCGCGCCTGCCGAAGGGCGTGAGCGGGCGCTTCTTGCCCCCTTTGCCGACAGTCTGCTTCCCGGTGCCCTTGACGGCTACGCCCTGCCCGTCTCTGACGGGTCCGAAGCGAACCGGACCGGCATCCGTGAGGCAACCCGCCTGCTGCAGGAGGCGGGCTGGGCCGTGACAGACGGCGTGCTGACCAATGCCGCAGGCACCCCTTTCGCCTTCGACATCCTGCTTGTGCAGGGCCAGGACGACATGCTGTCCATCGCGAACATCTATGTCGAGGCCCTGCGGCGGCTGGGCATTGCCGTCACCGTCACCACCGTCGATTCCGCCCAGTACAAGGAACGCACCAACCGCTATGACTTCGACATGACCCATTACATCCGGTCCCTGTCGCTCAGCCCCGGCAACGAGCAGACTCTGTACTGGGGTGCTGCGGGGGTGACGGAACCGGGAACCCGGAACTGGATGGGCATGAACTCTGCCGCCGCCGGGGCGATGATCAAGGCCCTGCTGACGGCGACCGACCCGCAGGAGTTCACCGCAGCAACGCGGGCACTTGACCGCGTTCTGACAAGCGGCAGATATGTGGTGCCGATCTGGTATTCGGACGTCTCTCGCATCGCCCATGCAAGGCAGCTGCGCTATCCGGACCGGCTGCCGATCTATGGGGACTGGCTGGGGTTCCAGCCTGACGTCTGGTGGTATCAGGACTGAACATTGACTGTGATCCGGGATCAAGGGTGCGGCAGGCACCACACAGAAGGGGGAGTATCGGGCATGAAGAAACTGGCTGTGCTGCCGGTCTTTGCCACGCTGTCACTGGCGGGGTGCAATACGGTCGCGGGCGTGGGTGAAGACATCACCGGCGGTGCAAGAATGGTCGGCGACGCCATCGGCGGCTAGGGATTGCCGGCGCAGGGCCCCCGGGGATAGGCTCGGGCTTGGCTCTTTGATCACAAAGGACACCGTCATGGAACGCAGGGACTTGCTTAAGGGTGTTGCGCTGACCGCCGGCGTGGTCGCGACCGGGGCCACGATCCAGGGGGCAACGGCCACCAAAGCCGCTGCCCAGTCGGGCGGCGCCGGGATCAGGGACATTGCCCCGATTGATCCGGCGGTCTTCACGCCCGGACGGCTTGCCGGACGCACGCTGATCGTCACCGGCTGCGCCCGCGGCATCGGGGCGGCTGCGGCGATCCGCGCGGCGCGGGAAGGGGCCAATATCGTGGGCGTTGACTGGATCGCCGATCTGGGCGCCGCCACAATCGGGGAAATCGTCAGCGACGGCGGCAAGGCCGTTTTTGTTGAAGGCGACATCGCCGAGGAAGAAACCTGCCGCCGCATGATCGAAGCGGCCGTCGGCACCTTCGGGCGGCTGGACATGGCGCTGAACAATGCCGGGGTGATGGATGCCGTCTTTTCCGGCGACCCGGTCGACTATGCCGCGCAGAAGGACCGCATCTTTGCCCGGCTGCATGAATCGACCGATGCCTATTGGGATGGCGTGATCCGCACGAACCTGATCGGCACCTACCGGACGCTGCGGGCGGAACTGGCGCAGATGGTGGCCCAGGGAACCGGCGGGTCGATCGTGAACGTCGGCTCGATCGCCGGGTTGACAGGGCTGGCCGGCAACCCGGCCTATGTGGCAACCAAACATGCCGTCAATGGCCTGACCAGAAACGCCGCCATCGATTATGCGCCCTATGGCATCCGCGTGAATTCGGTCAACATGGCCGCCACCGACACGCCGATGGTGGCCCGTGCCGGGGCGCTTGTGGCGGCCAGTGCGGCAGATACCGAAGGCCCGACCATGGGGCGGATCAAGACCGCCAGCATCCTGGCCTATGCCGACAGCCAGCGCCGCCCTGCCACGGTCTGGGAACAGGCCGCGATGATCCTGTTCCTGCTGTCTGACGAGGCTTCCAATTTCACCGGCGGGCTTTATGCCACGGATGGCGGCTGGACGGCCTATTGACCGGACCGGGCCACACCCTGTGATCTTGGCGGGGTGCTGAACCGTGCCACCCGCAGGGGCTGCTGCCCGGAAGACGGGAGAGTTATTTGCGCGTGCCCGCCGTGCTCTGGCCGGGGCCATTGCCCCGGCCCTGCGGTGCGGGCCAAAGCCCCGCCGGGTGCCAACAGGGCAACAGGGCCGGAGTCTGTCATCGTGATCCGGCCCGGACGGAACCACAGGGTCCCTGGGCGCGAAGCCGTGACCGTTTCGGAAGGGGACACATCCTGTTCCTGAAATCCAGCGGCTCCCTCTTGCCCGCCGCAAGACGCCCCGTTTCACATCAGCGAGGTTACCCACAGGACCATTGCATCCTCTTCCGACACGGAGACAACGTTGTGCCCCATCGTGGCATCGTAATAGGCGCTGTCGCCGCGCTTCATGTCGACCGGCTCGTAGAACTCGGTGTAAAGGCGAACCACGCCGGTCAGCACATAAAGAAACTCTTCGCCGTCATGCCGCACCCAGCCGTCGAATTCGGCGATATTCCGGGCGCGGATGCGGGCGCGGTAGGGCAGCATCTGCTTGCGGGTCAGCGCCTGGGCCAGCAGCTCGTGCTCATAGGTTGCCGTCGCCTGTGCCTGCCCCTCGCCCGCCCGCGTCACGGCACGGCGGCCCGTGACCCCTGTGCGGCTGGGCGGCGTGAACAGCTGCGGCACCGACACCGCCAGCCCCCCGGCCAGTTTCCTCAGCGCCTCATAGGTGGGCGACATCTGCCCGTTCTCGATCTTCGACAGGGTGGAGCGTGCCAGACCGGCCTGAACGGCCGCCTGTTCCAGGGTCCAGCCCCGTGCCTTGCGCAGGTCGCGCACCCGCTTGCCCAGGTTCAGCGGCTCGACACCCGTCTCGCCGCCGCCGTCGCGGGCGATGCGGATCAGGCTGTTGTCATCCGGGTTTCCCATGACGCGAAGGCATATGGCAGGTCAGCCCGCCTTGCAACGGCGGCGCAGGCCGCGTAGGTGCATCGGCATGCTTTCGATATCCGCCGATCCACCGTACCCTTGGCCGCAGAGGCCGGCCTTGACCCTGCCGTGACCGCCCGCCTGCCGGACCAGGATGCGGACAACGGCGGGATTGCCGCCCGCAGTGCCCATGCCCGCCCGCGCGGGGTGGTTGCGGTGCCGGCCCTTGTCATCGCCCGTCACCATGCCCTGTCCGCTGCGCAGCCGGCCGGACCGTGGCACCCGGTGATCCGCGACATCATGGAAAAGACAGGCCGTTGATGACATCCCCGACAGGTTCCGCGCCGCAGCCGGCCCGTCCGCAGCCAGGCCAGACCGAATTCATCGCCCTGATCGCGATGCTGTTCGCCACAATCGCGTTTTCCATCGACTCGATGCTGCCTGCCCTGCCGCAGATTGCGGCAGAACTGACGCCGGACAACATCAACGCCGCCCAGTTGATCGTGACCAGTTTTGTGCTGGGGATGGGGGTTGGCACCTTTTTTGCCGGACCACTGTCGGATGCCTTCGGGCGCAAGCCGGTCATCATGGCCGGGTCGCTGCTGTTTGTCGCCGGGGCCGCAGCCGCCTGGGCCGCGCCGACGCTGGAATTGCTGCTGATCGCCCGCGTGGTGCAGGGGCTGGGCGTGGCGGCACCGCGCATCGTCTCCATCGCGATGGTGCGCGACCTGCATTCCGGGCGCGACATGGCGCGGGTCGTCAGCTTTGCGATGATGGTCTTCATGCTGGTGCCCGCCGTGGCCCCGGCTGCGGGCACCGTGATCATCGCCGCCTTCGGCTGGCGGTCGCTGTTCATCGCCTTCGTTATTTTTGCCGGGGTGGGCTGCATCTGGCTGGGCCTGCGCCAGCCGGAAACGCTGCGGCCCGAAAACCGCCGGCCGCTGCGGGCGGGTCCGCTGAAGGCGGCCTTCGCCGAAGTGATCTCGTACCGCGTGATCGTGGTGTCAACGGCGGTACAGGCGCTGCTGTTCGGGGTGCTGTTTGGCACGCTGTCGTCCACCCAGCAGGTCTTTGACATCACCTTCGGGCGCGGGGCGACATTCCCCTTCTGGTTTGCGGTGATTGCCGTGCTGGCGGGGTCTGCCAATTTCGTCAACGCGCGCCTCGTGGGGCGGCTGGGGATGCGCTATCTGATCACCACGGCGCTGGGAACGCAGGTGATCCTTTCGGGCGCGTTTGCCACAGTCACCGCCCTTGGCCTGTGGCCCGACGCGCTGTCTTTCCCGGCTTACGTCTTTTGGACCACCAGCGTTTTCTTCATGACCGGGCTGACCATCGGCAACCTGAATGCCCTGGCGCTGGAACCGGTGGGCCATATCGCCGGCATGGCGGCCTCGATCACGGCGGCACTGGCCACGGTGCTGGGCGTGGCGCTGGCGGTGCCGCTGGGGCTGGCCTTTGACGGCACCCCGGTGCCGCTGATGACCGGGGTTTCGGTGCTGGCCGCGCTTGGCTGGGCCCTGATGCGGCTGATCCCGCGCCAGGGCTGACCGGCAAGGGACAGGGCGCGCCCACCGTCAGGCGGCGGTCTTGCCCCTGATCGCCTGTTCGGCCAGGTCCCGGGCAATGGCGAAGGCCCCCTTGATGCGGTCGCCTTCGGTCTTCCAGTCACGCTGCACCACGATCCTGTTGCCCGCTACCCTGGCCCCCTGCCCCTGGGCCTTGATGAAATCAACCAGACCGGCAGGGTTGGAAAAGCGGTCGTTGTGGAATTGCACCGTGGCCCCTTTCGGCCCGCCGTCCAGCCGCGAGATGCCCGCACGCTTGCACATAGCCTTGATCCGCACCACCAGAAGCAGGGTGTTCACCTCTTTCGGCACGGGGCCGAAACGGTCGATCAGCTCTGCCGCGAAGCCTTCCAGTTCGACCTTGGTGGTCAGCGCCGACAGGCGGCGATAGAGGCCAAGGCGCAGGTCAAGATCGGGCACATATTCTTCGGGGATCAGCACCGGCACGCCCAGGTTGATCTGCGGCGACCATTGATCATCGCCGGCCGTCGGCCCGGCCAGCTCGCCCGAGCGGAGCCTGGCAATCGTTTCTTCCAGCATCGACTGGTACAGCTCATACCCCACCTCGCGGATATGACCCGACTGTTCCTCGCCCAGAAGATTGCCCGCGCCGCGCAGGTCAAGGTCATGGCTGGCCAGGTTGAATCCGGCCCCCAGACTGTCAAGCGACCCCAGCAGGCGCAACCGTTTCAGCGCCTGCGGCGTCAGCGGGCTGCGCGGCCGGGTGGTCAGATAGCAGTAGGCCCGCGTCTTGGCCCGCCCGACCCGGCCCCGGATCTGGTAAAGCTGCGACAGGCCGAACATATCGGCACGGTGAACGATCATCGTATTGGCCGCAGGAATATCCAGACCGGATTCGACGATGCTGGTGGTGACCAGAACATCGTATTTCCCGTCATAGAAGCTGTTCATGCGGTCATCCAGGTCCCCGGCGGCCATCTGGCCATGGGCGATGACATAAGTCACTTCCGGGACCTGCTCTTTCAGGAACCGCTCCACCTCGGGCAGGTCGGCAATGCGCGGCACCACGAAAAAGCTTTGTCCGCCCCGGTAGCGTTCGCGCAGCAGCGCCTCGCGCAGCGTCACCGTGTCGAATTCTGAAACATATGTTCGTATTGCCAGCCGGTCCACTGGCGGGGTGGCAATGACCGACAGGTCGCGCACCCCCGTCAGCGACAGTTGCAGCGTGCGCGGAATCGGCGTGGCCGTCAGGGTCAGCACATGCACCTCGGACCGCATTTCCTTCAGCCGTTCCTTGTGGGCAACGCCAAAGTGCTGCTCTTCATCGATGATCAGAAGGCCCAGCGACTTGAACCGGATGCCCTTGGCCAGCAGGGCATGGGTGCCGATACAGATATCAACCGCGCCTTCCGCAATCCCGTCGCGCGTCGCCGCCGCCTCACGCGACGGGACGAAGCGGGACAGGGGGCGGATTTCCACCGGAAAGCCGCGGAAGCGTTCGGCAAAGCTGCGGTGGTGCTGGCGCGCCAGCAGGGTCGTCGGGCACACCACGGCCACCTGCAGGCCGGCCATGGCGGCGACGAAGGCGGCGCGCATGGCAACCTCGGTCTTGCCAAAGCCCACATCCCCCACCACCAGCCGGTCCATCGGGCTGCCCGCCCCAAGGTCCGCCACCACGTCAGAGATTGCCGCCAGCTGATCATCGGTTTCCTGATAGGGAAAGCGGGCCGAAAAGGCTTCCCAGATGGCATGGGGCGCTTCCAGAACGGGGGCGTGGCGCAGGTGGCGTTCGGCGGCGACGCGCATCAGGCGTTCGGCGATGTCGCGGATGCGTTGCTTGAGCCTGGCCTTCTTTGCCTGCCAGGCCCCGCCGCCCAGCCGGTCAAGCAGGCCCTCGTCATGCCCGTAGCGGCTGAGCAGTTCGATGTTCTCGACCGGCAGGTAAAGCCGGGCATTTTCGGCATATTCCAGCGCGATGCAGTCGTGCGGGGCGCCAAGGGCGCTGATCGTCTCCAGCCCCTTGTAGCGCCCGACGCCATGTTCGACATGCACCACCAGATCGCCAGGCGTCAGGGCATTGACCTCGGAAACAAAGTTTTCCGCCTTGCGCTTCCGGCGCGGCCTGGAGATCAGCCGGTCGCCCAGAACATCCTGTTCGGAAATGACGGCCAGGCCGGCGGCGACAAATCCCTGCTCCAGCGCCCAGACCGTCAGGAACAGCCCGCCGCGCCCTGCGGGAATCTGGCGGGCATCGCTGATCGGGACGGCCCCGGTGATCCCCTGATCGCCGATCAATCCGCCCAGACGCTCGCGTGCGCCTTCTGACCAGCTGGCAATCACTACCTGTGCCTCGCCGCGCAGGCTGCGGATGTGGTCGGCCAGCGCGCCGAACAGGCTGACGCTTTCCATCTGGCGTTCGGGCGCAAAGCTGCGCCCGATCCGCCCGCCCGCGTCCAGCACGCCGGGGCCGGGCGACTGCGGCAGGGGGGAAAGCTGCACCACGCGGTGCCCGGCCACGGCGGCATTCCAGGCGCTGTCATCCAGATAGAGCTGGCCGGGGGCGGCAGGCTTGTAGACCGTATCCATTCGCCCCTTGGCCGTCATCGCCTCGTGCCGGGCATCGTACTGATCTTCGATCCCTTCCCAGCGCGACAGCCGGGCATTGCCGACATGGTCGTCCAGCAGGACGGCGGCCTCGGGCAGATAGTCGAACAGGGTTTCCATCCGGTCATGGAAAAAGGGCAGCCAATGTTCCATGCCCTGATGCTTGCGGCCCGCCGATACCGCCTCGTACAGCGGATCATCGGCACCGGCCGCGCCGAATTCGCTGCGGTAGTTCCGGCGGAACCGGGTGATTGCAGCCTCGTCCAGAATGACCTCGGACACAGGCGCCAGATCAACCCGTGCCAGCTTTTCCGTGGTGCGCTGGGTTTCGGGATCGAACCTGCGCGCACCATCCAGCACGTCGCCAAAGAAATCCAGCCGCACCGGGCCGCCCGGTCCGGGCGGAAAGACATCCACGATGCCGCCGCGGATCGCATAATCTCCCGGCTCCGTCACCGTCGCCACCGGCGAAAAGCCGGCCCGCGACAGGAAACTGCGCAGCGCCTCTTCGTTCACGCGCTGACCGACGCGGGCACTGAAAGAGGCGTCGCGCAGCACGGCGCGCGCCGGAAGGCGCTGCGTGGCCGCATTGACGGTGGTCAGCAGGATGAACGGGCCTGGCACCCCATGGGCCAGCAGGGCCAGCGTTGCCATCCGCGCCGCCGACAGGTCGGGATTGGGCGAGATGCGGTCATAGGGCAGACAGTCCCAGGCGGGCAGTGTCAGCACCACGGCCTCGGGCGCAAAAAAGCGCAGCGCGGCGCGCATCGCCTCCATCCGCTTGTCGTCGCGCGCGACATGCATCACAGGCAGGCCCCGCGCCAGTTCGCGCGCGACAAGCCTTGCGTCAAACCCCTCGGGGGCGCCGCCCAGAAGAATTGGTGTGGGTGTCAGCATGGCGATCCCCTATCGCGGCGGACGGCGGTATCAATTCCCCGGTCAGAAACCCGGAAAACCGTTCTGCGCGTTCTGCAAGGCACCCCACATCGTCGTGACAAAGATCGAACACAGCCCGATCAGCTGCACCTTGATGCGGTGGCGGCGCAGCAGACGGACCAGCCCCGCGCCGGTTGCATTGCCCGCCTGCACCTGCCGTGCCAGCCGCAGACCCAGAAAGCCGACCCAGGTCAGCGGAAGCAGAATCAGGGTCAGCGCCTGTGCCAGTTCCACACCGTTATGAAAGCCAAGCACGGCAAGAGAGCTGAGCAGAAAGAACAGCAACCCCACAATGACCACACCGGCTTCGTCAAAAATCCGCTCCAGCCGCGCCACCTTGATCTGCACCAGCGCCTCAAGGTCGGCCTGGGCAGGCCCGCCATATTTCCGGGCGTGCCGGATCATGTCGCTGGAAACGCCCAGCACGCGGTGGCTGGCCAGGGTCCAGACACCGACAACCGCAAGCCAGAACCAGAGACTGGAAAACGACCGCAGGTCGATCTGGTCGAAGATGATGTCGAACCCGTTCAATCAGACCGCCCCTGTCACGCAACCCGCCGTCGCGTTCCTACAGACATCGCCCGCGCATTCCAACCCTTGAGACGCGCCGGTTTCCGTGCCAGTCAGAAAAAGACCAGCCCGGAGACTCCGATGCGCCCGATCCAAGCCGCCTTTCCCGCCATGCGTTTCCGCCGGATGCGCCGTTCCGCCGCCCTGCGTGATCTGGCGCAGGAAAACACGCTGACGGTCAAGGACCTGATCTGGCCGCTGTTCCTGTGCGACGGGACGGGTGCCGAAACACCGGTCGCCTCGATGCCCGGGGTGGCGCGCCTGTCGCAGGACAACATCCTGCGGGCGGCAGAGCGGGCGGTGCGGCTGGGCATTCCGGCGGTCTGCCTGTTTCCCTATATCGATCCCGCGCTGAAGACTGCGGGCTGCGAGGCCGCCTGGGACGCCGACAATCTGGTCAACCGCTGCATCCGCGCCTTGAAGGCGGAACAGCCCGAACTGGCGGTGATGACCGATGTGGCGCTTGATCCCTACAACCTGAACGGCCATGACGGCCTGGTGCGCGACGGCATCATCCTGAACGACGAAACCGTCGAGGCGCTGGTGAAGATGAGCCTGGCGCAGGCCGATGCCGGGGCCGACATTCTGGGCCCGTCCGACATGATGGACGGGCGCATCGGCGCGATGCGCCTGGCGCTGGAGGCGGCGGGGCACAGGGACGTGGCAATCCTGTCCTATGCCGCGAAATATGCCAGCGCCTTTTACGGCCCGTTCCGTGATGCGGTGGGGGCCAGCGGCGCGCTGAAGGGCGACAAGAAGACCTATCAGATGAACCCCGCTAACAGCGACGAGGCCCTGCGCCTGATCGAGCGCGACCTGCGCGAGGGGGCGGATATGGTGATGGTCAAGCCGGGGATGCCCTATCTGGACATCTGCCGCCGGGTGAAGGATGCCTTCGGGGTTCCGACCTTTGTCTATCAGGTTTCGGGCGAATACGCGATGATCAAGGCGGCGGCCGGGCGCGGCTGGATCGACGGCGAAAAGGCGATGCTGGAAAGCCTTCTGGGCTTCAAGCGGGCCGGCTGCGACGGCATTCTGACCTATTTCGCGCCCGATGCGGCGGCGCTTCTGGCACCTGCGGTCTGACGCGCGGCCACGGATCAGGTGGCAGGTCTGTCGGCGATTGTCATCGGCAAGGCACCGCCCGGCCAGCCGCAGGGTGAATGACATGGCGCAGGAATGCGTCTATCATGGCGCGCAGGCGGGCCAAGACCCGCGACCGGGGCAAGGTTCGAAGGGCAGATCATGACCACTTCCATCACCAGACGGGCATTTCTTGGCGTTGCGGGGTCATCCCTGCTGGTCGCTGCCGCCTGCGGAAGCGGTGTTGGCAGCGGGGCGTCCGCGCAGATTGACGCGCGGGTGGATGCAACGCGCGACTTTCTGTTCAGCACCTATCCCGGCACACAGGACCTGGCGGCCAGGGCTTCGGGCGTGCTGTGGATGCCGCTGATGACCGAGGCCGGCCTTTTCATCGGCGGGGCCTACGGGCGCGGGGCGCTCAGGATCAACGATGTGACGGTGGACTACTATGCCACTGCCAAAGCCTCTTACGGTCTTCAGATCGGGGCACAGCAATATGCCCACGCGCTGTTCTTCATGACACCCGAGGCGCTTGCCGATTTCCGCAGGGGCGATGGCTGGGCCGTGGGCACCGACTTGCGCTATGCCACACCGGACCAGGGCGGGGCCAGCATCGGCAAGCAGACCACCGAACTGCAACCGGTGATCGCGCTCGTTTTCGGCCAGTCCGGCCTGATCGCCGGGGCCACCCTGTCGGGGGTGAAGTATACGCGGATCATTCCGTGAGGGCCTGATGTGAGAATCCACGCAATTCAGACAGGTCAGGTTCGCATCAAGCAGGCCCAGGTCGCCGGGCGCGGCTACGGCCTGCGCCGACAGCTTGCCATCTTCACCGATGCGGACTGGACCGGATGGCTGCCGACCTTTGCCTGGGCGATCGAACACCCCGACGGGGTGATCGTTGTGGATACCGGGCAAGGCGGCCACCTGTTGCGCAACCGCGAAAGCTGGCACCCCTATCTGCGCTGGGAAGTCGCGTTCCGTCTTGAACCAGAGGAGGAAGTCGGGCCGCAGCTACGGGCTTTGGGGATTGGTCCGCGCGATGTGCGCCGCGTGGTGCTGACACATCTGCATGTCGATCACGACGGCGGGATAGGTCATTTCCCCCATAGCGCGATTGCCGTCTCACGCGCCGAGTTCGCCAGGGCGAAGGGGCTTGCAGGCCGCCTGCGCGGCTACTTGCCCAATGCATGGCCAAGCTGGTTCGACCCGACAGCGCTGGACCTGGCAGACGGGCCTTTCGGCCCCTTCGCGTCCAGTTCAAGGCTGACACGGGCGGGCGATGTCGTGGCCGTTGCCACGCCCGGACATACGGCGGGTCATATCTCTGTCATTGTGCAAGACGGGGCGGGAAGCGTCTTTCTGGCAGGCGATGCGTCCTATACCGAGGCGCTGATGCAGGCCGGGCAGATCGACGGGGTCAGCAGCAACGATGCGCTGTCGCACCGGACGCTTGATCAGATCAGGACGTATCTCTCAATCACACCCTCGGTTTACCTGCCAACGCATGACCCGGACTCGGCCCGGCGCCTTGGGCAAGCCGAAATCACCCCTTCAGCCGCCTGATCAGGCTCGAGGTGTCCCACCGCCCGCCGCCCATCGCCTGCACGTCACCGTAGAACTGATCGACCAGCGCGGTGACCGGCAGGCGGGCACCCACCTCTTGCGCCGTATCAAGGCAAATCCCAAGATCCTTGCGCATCCAGTCCACGGCGAAGCCGAAGTCGAAGCGGTCGTCCAGCATGGTCGTGTGGCGGTTCACCATCTGCCAGCTTCCGGCCGCGCCCTGGCTGATCACCTCGACCACCGCCGCACCGTCAAGGCCCGCTTTCCGGCCAAAGGCCAGCGCCTCGGCCAGGCCCTGCACCAGACCGGCGATGCAGATCTGGTTCATCATCTTGGCCAGTTGCCCCGCGCCGCTGCCGCCCAGCAGGCGGCAGATGCGGGCATAGGCGGCAATCACCGGCTCTGCCCGCGCATAGGGGCCGGCATCCCCGCCGCACATGACCGAAAGCACGCCGTTTTCTGCCCCCGCCTGCCCGCCCGACACCGGCGCATCGATAAAGCCAAGCCCGGCGGCCCCGGCCCGCGCGTGCAGGTCGCGCGTGACCTTTGCCGAAACGGTGGTGTGATCGACAAACACCGCCCCCGGCGCCATTCCGGCAAAGGCCCCATGGTCACCCAGGCAGACCGAACGCAGATCGTCGTCATTGCCCACACAGGCCAGCACGAATTCGGCCCCGCGTGCAGCCTCGGCCGGGGTCGGCGCGGCGCGCCCGCCGTGCTGACCGATCCAGGCCCCGGCCCTGGCCGCCGTGCGGTTGTAGACCGTCACCTCATGCCCGGCGCGGTGCAGGTGCCCCGCCATCGGGCCGCCCATCACACCCAGCCCCAGAAATGCCACCCGCGCCATGTTGCCCCCGCCCTGCCCCGTGCCTCGTGCCTCGTGCCTGCGGCTGCGCGATTGCGTCCGGCAGGCCCATGCACTAGGAACCGGGCTTGCGACTGCCGTCAAGCACCGGGTTCTGGACCGTCATGATCGTTGCCTTCCGCTGGCTTCTGCGGCTGTTCACCGGCCTTGTGGTGCTGGGCGTTCTGGGTGTGGTGACCGGCTACCAGTTCCTGTCGCGTTCGTTGCCCGATTACAACGAGGATTTCGTCCTGCCCGGCGTTTCGGCCCCGGTCGAAATCGTGCGCAACAACGCCAATGTGCCCCATATCTTCGGCAGTACCGATGAAGACGTTTTCTTCGCCCTGGGATTTGCCCATGCGCAGGACCGTCTGTGGCAGATGACCCAGCTGCGCCGCACCGCGCAGGGCCGCCTGTCCGAGATTTTCGGCCAGCGCACCGCGCGCATTGACGAAATCCTGCGCCGCTACGACCTTTACGGGCTGGCGCTGCAATCGGTCGAAGCACAGGACGCGCCGACCAGACGCGCGCTTGAGGCTTATTCAAACGGTGTCAATGCGTGGATCGGTCAGGTCATCAGCGGCGCGCGCGGCCGGGGGGCACCCGAGTTCTTTCTGTTCGAGCCGGAAATCGCCGCCTGGCAACCGGCGGATTCGATCGCGATCCTCAAGTTGATGGCATTGCGGCTGTCGACCCATCTGACTTCCGAAGTGCGGCGCGCCCGCGCCTCGCTGCTGCTTCCCGATGCCCGCCTGCGCGACCTGCTTCCTGACGATCCCGGCGCGGGCATTGCCGCCCTGCCCGACTATGCCGGTCTTGTTCCGGGCGTTCTGCCCGGTGCAGGTCCCGTGCGGCTGGCCGATGCGCCGCTGTCGCCCTTTGCGCAGGCCGGAATGGGCGGTGCCTCGAACGCCTGGGCCGCGGCCCCCGACCGCTCGGCGGCGGGCGGCACGCTGCTGGCGAATGATCCGCATCTTGATTTCACCGCCCCCAGCCTGTGGTACCTTGCACGTTTGCAACTGACCTCCGGCGGCGTGATCGGGGCGACGATTCCGGGGGTTCCCGCCGTGCTTCTGGGCCGGTCCGATGCGGTGGGATGGGGGCTGACCTCGTCCTATCTTGATGATCTGGACGTGCATATCGAACAGATCAACCCCGAAAATCCGGAACAGTACCGCACCCCGGACGGCTGGGCAGAGTTTGAAACCCGCCGGTCGATCCTGAATGTCAGGGATGCGCTGCCCGTCACCCTGACCCTGCGCTGGACCCGGAACGGCCCGGTTCTGCCGGGGTCCCATTCCGGTCTTGCGGCCATCACCCCGCCGGGACATGTCGCCTCGGTGTCGTGGACGGCGCTGTCTGCGGCGGATACCACGATGACCGCAGCCATCCGCATGATGAAGGCGCAGTCCGTGGCGGACGGGCTGGCGGCGGGGGAACTGTTCATTGCGCCGTCACAGAACCTGATGCTGGCGGACAGGGACGGTATCGCCATGCAGGTCATCGGGGCGATGCCGCGCCGCGATCCGCGCAACCAAAGCCGGGGCCGGATGCCGAACCAGGGCTGGCTGCCGGAAAACCGCTGGCAGGGCTTTTTCCCCTATGCCGACAACCCGCGCTTTCTGAACCCGGCGACCGGCATTCTTGGCAACACCAACAACAAGACCGTGGACCGCCCCTTTCCCGGCCATGTCAGCTTTGACTGGGGCGATACCCAGCGCATCGCCCGCTGGCTGCGCCTGATGCAAACGCGCGAGGTTCATACCCGCGACAGCTTCATCGAGGCGCAGCTTGACACCGTATCCAACGCCGCGCGCACCCTGCTGCCGCTGGTCGGGGCCGATCTGTGGTTCACCGCAGCGGCATCCCCCGCCGGCACGCCAGAGCGGCGGCGGGCGCAGGCGCTGGACATGCTGGCGGAATGGAACGGCGAGATGAACGAACATCTGCCAGAGCCGCTGATCTATTCGGCCTGGCTGCGCGCGCTGCAGGACCGGCTGATCCGCGACGAGATCGGCCCGATGGCCGATGACTTCACCCATCCTGACCCCGTGTTCATCGAACGGGTCTACCGCAACACCGACGGCGCCGGGGTGTGGTGCGACATCCTGCAATCCTCGCCGGTGGAAACCTGCGCCGATCTGTCGCGGCTGGCGCTGGATGACGCGCTTCAGGGCCTGGTGGAACGCTATGGCCCCAATCTGGAAAGCTGGCGCTGGGGCGATGCCCATCAGGCCCATCAGGACCATCCGGTGCTGGGCCAGGTGCCGGTGCTGCGCCATCTGGTGAACATCCGCCAGTCGACCAGCGGCGATGACGACACCCTGATGCGCGGGCGCACCAGCGGCAAGGACCCCGATCCCTTCATCAGCGTTCAGGGGGCAAGCTATCGGGGGGTCTATGACTTTGCCGATCCCGACAGTTCGGTCTTTGTCATCTCCACCGGGCAATCCGGCCATCCGCTGTCGCGCCACTATGATGATCTGGGCGAGTTGTGGCGGCGCGGCGAATACACGCCGATGTCGCTGGACCCCGATCTTGCCCGCGCCGCCGCCGTGGGGATCACCACGCTGACACCGCAATGAGGCTGGTCACGCAGCGCCTTGTCCTGCGCCGCGCCTGCGCGCAGGACCTGGACGGGCTGCATGCCGTCCTGTCGCACCCGGCGGCGATGCGGTACTGGTCCACCCCCGAACATGCCAGCCGCGAGCAGACCCGCGACTTCCTGCGGACGATGATCACCGAACATTGCGATGACTTCATCGTTGAACATGCCGGGCAGGTGATCGGCAAGGCCGGGGCGTGGCAAAGGCTTGAGCTTGGCTACATCCTGCACCCTGACCATTGGGGCAAGGGGCTGGCAGGCGAGGCGTTGACCGCCCTGATCCCGCATTTGTTCGCAGCGCATGACGCCGCGCAGATCACGGCCGAAGTTGATCCGCGCAATGCCCCGTCGATTGCCCTTCTCACCCGGTTTGGCTTCCACGAAACCCACCGGGCAGAGCGGACCCTGCTGTGGCGCGATGAATGGTGCGACACCGTGTATTTCGCGCTGGATCGCATGGACTGTCCCCCGGCGGTCACACCGCAGGCAGGATCACGCTGAAGGTGCTGCCCTCGCCCAGGGTGCTTTCCACCCGGAAGCGCCCCCGGTGCCGGTTCACGATATGCTTCACAATCGCCAGGCCAAGGCCGGTGCCGCCCTGTTCGCGCGACCGGTGGCTGTCCACCCGGTAGAAGCGTTCGGTCAGGCGCGGCAGGTGGATCGGGTCAATGCCCTCGCCCTGATCAGTCACGTCGATCCGCACGGCAGGGCCGCGCAGCGACAGATCGCGCGCCTCGCGGCTGACCCGGATCGTCACCGCCCGGCCCGGCCCGCCGTATTTCACCGCGTTCTCGATCAGGTTGTGAAAGACCTGGGTCATCTGGTCGGCATCCGCCGCGATGATCACCGGGCCGCTCTCGCCCGTGATCGCCAGGCTGACGCCGGCCCCTTCGGTCATCTGGCGCAGCGCGGCGGCGGCCTGAGTGATCAGGGCGACAATATCGATCCGCCCGGTCGGGCGTATGCGTTCTTCGGCCTCGACCCGGCTCAGCGACAGCAGATCCCGCACCAGGCGGTTCATCCGCCCGGCCTCGCGTTCCATGATGGTCAGAAAGCGGTCCCGCGCCGCCGGGTCATCGCGGGCCGCCCCTTTCAGCGTTTCGATAAAGCCCAGAAGCGCGGTCAGCGGCGTGCGCAGCTCGTGGCTGACATTGGCCACGAAATCGCGGCGCATCTGACCGGCCTGTTCCACATCGGTGATGTCTTCAAACGCGGCCAGAACACCGCCCCGCCCCTCGCCCGTCACCGGGCTGACGGTGACGCGGAAGGTCTGCTCGCGCGCAGGCCCCGTCACCACCAGCCGCACGGTCCCGGCCTGACGGAAACGCAGTGTCGCCTCGATCACCTCCAGCAGCGCCGGCTGGCGCATTGCCATGATGTAATGCCGCCCGATCAGCCCGTCGCCCAGCAGCGCCGTTGCGGCACCGCTGATGCCGGCAATCCGATCATCCGGCCCGATCAGCACGACCGGAATCGGCACCGCCGCCAGCAGGGACCGCGTCAGTTCAGACTCCATACCATCCCCCGATCCCGGCTGCCCGCCCTGACCCGCCGCGCGGTCCGTCGGGCCTAGGCCCCTTGGGCTGCGGCAACGCCTGCCGTGAAATCGCGCAGCAGCAGGCCCACATCCTCCACCCCGACCGACACGCGGAAGAACCCTTCGGATATCCCCAGCGCCGCCCGCGCCTGCGGCGTCATCGCCCGGTGCGAACTGGTTGCCGGGTGCGACAGCGTGGTGCCGACATCGCCCAGCGTCGGCGCAAAGGCCACATCCGGCATCGCCCGCGTCAGGGCATTGGCGGCAGACCGCCCGCCGTCGAGTTCAAAGGACAAGATGTTACCGCCCCGCCGTCCCAGAAGGTCTGCCGCGCGGTTGTGATCGGGGTGGTCAGGACGCAGCGGGTAAAGCACCCGCTTCACCCCGGCAAGCCCCGCCAGATGGTCGGCCAGCCGTGCCGCGTTCTCTTCCGCCCGGTCATAGCGCAGATGAAAGGAATACAGGCCCCGCTCCGCCAGCCAGCAGTCAAAGGGGCTGGGCGTCAGGCCCAGCGTCACCGCGAAATCATGGATCGCCCTGCGGTGCGCGCCATCGCGGGCGGCCACATAGCCCAGCGTCACGTCGGAATGCCCGGCCAGCAGCTTGGTCACGGAATGGATGACGATATCCGCGCCATGCTCCAGCGGGCGGCAGGCGCGCGGCGTGGAAAAGGTGCTGTCCACCGCCAGAAGGATGCCGCGGTCTTTCGCAAGCCGCGCGATGCCCTTCAGGTCCGCCACGCGCAGGGTCGGGTTCGACACCACCTCGACCAGGATCATCTTCGTCTCTGGCCGGACCGCCGCCGCAACCGCCCCGACATCGGTCGGATCAGCCAGCGAGCTGGCAATGCCGAACCGGCCCAGGTCCTGCGCCATCAGCCGCAAGGAGCGGCCATAAAGCTGATCGCCCCCGATCACGTGATCGCCGGCACCCAGCAGGCCCATCAGCGCCGCCGTCACCGCCGCCATGCCCGAGCCGACAATCAGCCCGCCTGCGGCCCCTTCCAGCGCATCGATCTTGGCCGCCAGCACCTCGGCATTGGGATGCCCTTCGCGGGCATAGGTATAGCCCTTGACCTGCCCCTGATACTGCAGGTCAAGCTGATCCGGCGTTTGCGACGCATAAACCACCGAAGGTTGCAGCGGCGTGCCCACCGCGCGGCTGACACTGGCAGGCCACGGGGTGCGGCGGACAAGGTTGGCGGGGATGTCATCACTCATGCAGGCTCTCCTTCGCCCGCCTTGGTGACACGCGCCGCCCGCCCCCTCAAGCCGGATTGTCGCGCCGCCAGATCCAGTCATGATCGGGATCGTTCTGAAAGCGCCACTTGCGGACCGGCCCCGCCATGACGTTCAGGTAATACATCTCGTAGCCATAGGGGGCAGCGCAGGGATGATGGCCCTTTGGCACCAGCACCACGTCATGGTTTTTCACCGTCATGGTTTCGTCAAGCGCCCCATCCCCGGTATAGACCCGCTGCACCCCATAGCCCTGCGCGGGGTTGAGCCGGTGATAATAGGTCTCCTCCAGATAAGTCATGCGGGGAAAGTCATCCTCGTCATGCCGGTGCGGCGGGTAGGATGACCAGTTGCCGGCCGGCGTGAAGACTTCGGTCACCAGCAGGCTGTCGCACCAGTCCTGCGCCTCCATCGCGATATTGTTGATGTGGCGCGTGTTGGCCCCCTGCCCGCGCGGGGTCAGCACGATCCCCTCAGGTCCGATGCGGCGCGGTCCATGCCCGCCGTGGCCGGGCGCGGAACAGACCGCCAGGGTGCAGGGCGTGGTCGCCTCGGCCGTCCAGTCGGTGCCATTGGGCAGGTACAGGCAATGCGGCGGCGTCTTTTCGAACACATCCATCCGGTCGCCCAGAACGCCAAAGTCGGTGCCGCCGCCGGTGACGTGCGCCTTGCCCTCGACCAGCACCAGAATCACCTCACGCGCGCCGGTGGCTTCCGCCACCCGGTCCCCCGGTGCCAGCCGGTACAGGGTGAAGCCGACATAGCCCCAGCCCGCGCCTTCCGGGCTGATGTCATGCACCTTGCCATGGGTCCCCGAGGGCTTTCTCAGAAGGTCCGTCATCCCGCCCGCTCCATTTTCTGTTCACAAATATCCTGGGGGTCCGGGGGCAACGCCCCCGGGCGGTGGTCTCAGCGGTCCAGTCCGGTGTCGCGCGCCATCGCCTTCAGGCTATTCAGGCCAAGGCTTTGATACTGGAACGGGTTGCGCAGGGCGGCGTCCTGTTCGGCCTCGATCACCAGCCAGCCGGAATAGCCATGTTCTGCCGCCGTCTTCAGCACCGGCGCAAAGTCCACCCCGCCTTCGCTGTCGCCCGGCACGGTGAAGACGCCGCGCCGCACGCCTTCCAGAAAGCTCAGCCCCTGATCGCGGACCTCTGCCATGATCGCGGGACGCACGTTCTTGGCATGGACATGAGCCACCCGGCCCATGTGGCGGCGCGCCAGCCGCGCCGGGTCGCCGCCGCCGAACCAGCAGTGCCCGGTATCCAGCAGCAGATGCGTGGCGGGGCCGGTGACCGCCATCAGGCGGTCAATCTCGGCTTCCGTCTCCACGATGGTGCCCATGTGGTGGTGATAGACCAGGGTGATGCCTTGGGTGGCGGCAAACTGCGCCAGCGCCTCGATATCCGCACCGAAGGCCGCCCAGCGGTCATCGGCCAGACGGGGCCTGTCGTTCACCGCCACGGCGTCATTGCCGTGAACGGCATTCGAAGTTTCACAGACGATGATGACAGAGCAGCCCATGCCCTTGAGAACATCAAGAAACGGCTGCATCGCCGCCTTTTCATTGTCGAGGCTGTTCACCAGCAGGTTGGTGGAATGCCAGCCAGAGACAAAGCGCAACCCGCGCGGGTCAAGCACCGCCTTCAGCCCTTCAACCGTCGTCGGAAATTTATGCCCCTTTTCAATGCCATCAAAGCCGATCCTTGCAGCCTCGTCCAGGCATTGCTCCAGCGTGATCTGCGCGCCCAGGGTCTGGTCGTCATCATTCGACCAGGCGATTGGATTGGTTCCGTACAGGATCATTGTCTTCCCCGAAGTTCAGTCAGCAAGGCGTTGTGTTTTCAGGGCCGTCTCATAGGCCGTGCGGGCAGCCCGCACGGCGGGGCGCGTGCTGACCTGGGGCACGGCCACGTCCCACCACGACCCGCCCGCTTCGGTAAAGGGCACAGGATCGGTGTCGATCACGATCACCACCGGCCGGTCTGCCCCCCTGGCCGCAACAAGTTCTGCCTCCAGCGTCTTGATATCCTTTGCCTTAACCGCCCTTGCCCCCATGCTGGCGGCATGGGCGACAAAGTCGATGGCAGATGGGTTCACGTGATGGGACTGATCCAGCAGGTTGTTGAACGGTGCCCCGCCCGTGCCGCGTTGCAGGCGGTTGATGCAGCCGTAGCCCCGGTTGTCGGTCAGCACCACGGTAAAGCCAATGCCCATCATGACGGCCGTCGCCAGTTCGGAATTGGCCATCATGTAACTGCCGTCGCCCAGCATGCAGACCACATCGGCCTCGGGCCGCGCCATCTTGATGCCAAGCGCCCCGGCAATCTCATACCCCATGCAGGAAAAGCCGTATTCCATGTGATAGCCGCCGGGCGCGGCATCCCAAAGCTTGTGCAGCTCCCCCGGCATGGTGCCGGCGGCCCCCATGACAAGCGTCTTCGGCCCCGCCGCGCGCTGCACCGCCCCAATCACCTGCATGTCGGTCGGCAGGGCATTGCCCTTGGCCGGGGCGGCCTTGACGGCGGCCGTTGCGGCGAACCAGTCGCGGCGCAGGCCGGCGTTCGGTGCCTTGAATTTCTGCGATCCCAAAGCTTTGCCAATGGCTTGCAGCGCGACCTTTGCATCTGACACAAGGTTGATTGCGCCATGCTTGCAGGCATCATGGGCCTGGACGTTGATCGACAGCAGCTTGCGCGCCGGATTCTTGAACAGCGACCAGGACCCGGTGGTGAAATCCTGAAACCGCGTGCCAACCCCGATCACCAGATCGGCGGACTCACAGACAAGATTGGCCGATGATGCGCCGGTCACACCGACAGGCCCGAAGTTCAGCGGGTGGTCATGCCCCAACGCGGATTTCCCCGCCTGGGTTTCCACCACCGGAATGTCATGCGCGCTGGCAAAGGCGGCAAGCTCTGCTTCCGCCTGCGAATAAATCACGCCGCCGCCTGCCACGATAACGGGGTGCCGTGCCGCCCGGATCGCGGCAATCGCCGTGGCGAGTTCCCCTGCATCCGCCCCGGGCCGGCGAAAGCGCCAGATTTTCGGCGCAAAGAAGCTTTCCGGCCAGTCAAAGGCCTCGGCCTGCACATCCTGGCAGAAGGCCAGCGTCACCGGCCCGGCCTCGGCCGGGTCCGTCATCACCCGCAGGGCGCGGGGAAGAGCTGTCAGCAGCTGTTCGGGCCGGGTGATCCGGTCGAAATAGCGCGACACGGGGCGGAAACAGTCATTCGCCGTGACCGTGCCGTCGCCAAACACCTCGATCTGCTGCAACACCGGGTCGGGCGCGCGGTTGGCAAAGACATCGCCGGGGATCAGCAGCACCGGAAGGCGGTTGACATGGGCCAGCGCCGCCGCCGTGACCATGTTCAGCGCGCCGGGGCCGATCGAGGTTGTCACCGCCATGGCCCGGCGGCGCTTTGCGGCCTTGGCATAGGCAATGGCGCAATGCGCCATGGTCTGTTCATTATGTCCCCGCCAGGTTGGCAGCGCATCCCTGACACCATACAGCGCCTCGCCGATACCGGCCACATTGCCATGCCCGAAGATCGCCCAGACACCTTCGATAAAGCGCCCGCCGTCTTCGGTTTCCTGCATCGTCAGCCAGCGCATCATCGCCTGCGCGGCGGTAAGCCGGATTGTCGTCATGCTGTCAGTCCCCCTTGTCCGCGCGCCCCGTCCCAGATCGAGCACAGCCGCTGATACCGCTCTGCCATCATCGTCACCGCCACGGCATCGGTGATCTGCCCGCCAAGCCAGGCGCGGGCCGCATCGGCAAAGATCGTGCGGCCCACGGCGAAGCCTTTCACAAGGTCATGCCGGGCCGCAAGGGCCAGCGAGGCCGCCAGTGCGGACTCTGCCGCATCCAGCCCCAGCACGACCACGCCGCGCGTGTAGGGATCATTGCGCATGATCGCCGCGCAGGCATTGGACCAGGCGGCATCGGTGGCAAAAGGCTCCAGCTTCCACCAGTCGGGGAAGACCCCGATGTCGTAAAAGCGCTGGATCACCTCGGCCGATGTGCTGTCGGTGACAGGGCCGACCTTGGACGGGATAATCTCCAGCAGCAGTTCCAGCCGGTTGCGGCGCGCGGCATGGAACAGGCGCGTTACCACCGCCTCTTGCCCGGCCTTCATCTCGGCCGTGTCGCCGGGGTGATAGAAGCACAGCACCTTGACCACATGATCCAGCGGCCATTCCGAAAGCCCGCCGCAATCCGGCCCAATCTCGGGCTCCAGGGTCAGGGGCCGCGATCCGGGCCATTCCACGGGCCGCGCAATCCAAAGTCCGGTCCCGGCGGCGGCGTAAAGCGCCTGGCGTCCAAGGCGGCTGTCGCACAGAATACCGTGCCCGCCCTTTCCGCCCGATACCTGCAGCGCCGATTCCAGGCACAGCAGCTTGAACGCCCCGATTTTTTCCGGGGTGGCCCCGTCCATCGCCTCCAGCTGCATCCGGTGGTCAAAGGCGAAAACGCGCATGTCGGGCCAGTCCCTGGTGCGGGTCGTGGCCCAGTGCATCTGCTCCAGCGCCGCATCCTTGCGCAGGGCGGGCACCTTGACGCCGCGCTCAAGGAAGAAGTGCAGCTCTTGCAGGCTGGGATAGGCCGGGGTGCAGCCGTGGCGGCTGACGGCGAAGGCACCGCAGGCATTGGCATAGGTCAGCGCAACCGGCCAGGGTTCACCATCCAGCCAGCCCTTGATCAGACCGGACATGAAGCCGTCGCCCGCCCCCAGCACGTTGAACACCTCGACAGGAAATCCCGGCCCGGCTTCACCCTGATCCAGGGTGTCGGGGATGGCACCGGCAAAGGCAGAGGCCCCCATCGGGCCGCGCTTGCAGACCAGGACCGCCGGCGTGATCGCCCGCACCGCCCGCAGCGCCGCGATGGTGTCGGTCGTGCCACCGGTAATATGGAATTCTTCTTCGGTCCCGACGATCAGGTCAAAGAGATGCAGCGTCGATTGCAGCCGCCCGGTCACGGCGGCGCTTTCGATAAAGCGGCTTTCGCCATCGCCATGCCCGGCCAGCCCCCAGAGGTTGGGGCGATAATCGATGTCGAGCGCGGTCTGCGCGCCATGTTTGCGCGCCAGATGCAGCGCCTTCAGCACGGCGGCTTCGGTGCGGCTGTGTGACAGATGGGTGCCCGTCGCCACCACGGCCCGCGCCTGGGCGATGAACGACTCCTCGATATCGTCTTCGCACAGCGCCATGTCCGCACAGTTTTCGCGGTAGAAGATCAGCGGAAACCGCTTGTCGTCGCGGATGCCCAGCAGCACCAGCGCCGTCAGACGTTCGGGGTCGGTCTTGACACCGCGCACATCCACGCCTTCCCGCGCCAGTTCCTCGCGCAGAAAGCGGCCCATATGCTCGTCGCCGACGCGGGTGATCAGCGCCGATTTCAGGCCCAGCCGCGCCGTGCCCGTCGCCATGTTGGTCGGCGATCCACCGACATATTTCTGAAACGACCCCATGTCTTCCAGACGCCCGCCCACCTGCGCGCCGTAAAGATCAACCGAGGACCGGCCAATGGTGATGACATCCAGCGTTTTCATCTTCAACACTCTCCCCGACAGTCGGCCTGCGACAGGACTCATGCCCGCGCCCTGTTGTTGTGGAATATTTATTCCGTTCTTCCGGCAAGGCCCAGCGCTTTCTGCACGCCCGCCCGAAACGGGTGTCAGCCGCGCATTGATCCCACCGCAACCGCCAGTGTCAGGGCGAGCGCAATCGTGGCCGACAGCGACCGGAACGCCCCGAAGTCCACTTCGGGGACGGCCAGCACGGCATCGGACAGCGGCGCAAGCGGGTTGTCCGGCCGGTCTGTCAGGGCCACCACCGGCAGGCCGCGCGCGCGGGCATCCTGCGCCAGCGCAAGGGTTTCTTCCGAACAGGGGGAAAAACCTATGGCCAGCAGCGCATCGCCCTGCCGCAGGGCACAGCGATGGTCAAGCCGGCCCGCGCCGCCATGCAGCATCGCGGGCACCTGCACCTTGTCGAACACATAAGCCAGATAGCTTGCCACCGGATAGGCCCGGCGCAGCCCGATGACATGAACCATATCCGCCCGCGCCAGCAGGCCCACGGCCCTGTCCAGCGCCTTGTCATCCAGGGATTTCGCCAGAATTTCCAGCGAAAGCCGCCCCGCATCGACAAATTCCGCCATCAGCGCGCCGGGGCTGCCGCCGCCCCTGTCCTTGAGGTTCCTCAGCCGTGTCGCATGGTCCGGCAGGCCGGGGGCATAGGCCCTGCGGAACAGCCGCTGCATGTCGGAATAGCCGCTGAACCCCATGATCCGGCAAAACCGCATCACGGCCGAGGGCGGCACGCCGGACCCCGCCGCCAGATCGGCCACGGTCGACACGGCAATCCTGTCGGACCGGGCGGCAACAAATTCGGCGCATTGCCGCAACCGCCTGGGCAATCCTTCGGTGATCGCCGCCAGCCGGTCGTGAAATTCGTCCACGGTTGCGGGGGTGCGGGGGATATCGGGTGCAAGCATGCGCTTTTCCTTGCGGCGGGCGTCGCGGCACCATAGCCGGATGGAACAAAAATTCCAGCGGCAAAGCGGGCAGAGCCAGGCCTCAGGCCGGATCGGCGCTCAGCCCCGCGCGGAAGCGGCGCATGTTGGCCTGATAGCCCGCGGCAGAGCGCAGCAGGCGCGCCCGCGCCTCGGCGTCAAGCAGGCGAATGACCTTTCCCGGCGCGCCCATCACCAGGCTGCCATCCGCGATTTCCTTGCCTTCGGTGATCAGCGCCCCTGCCCCGATCAGGCAGCCGCGCCCGATGCGGCTGCCGTTCATCAGCATCGCCCCCATGCCGATCAGCGTGCCTTCACCGATCGTGCAGCCATGCAGCATCGCCTTGTGGCCGATGGTGCAATTGGCCCCGATGGTCAGCGGAAAGCCCATATCGGTATGCAGGACCGCGTTTTCCTGCACGTTCGATCCCGCGCCGACGCGGATCTCTTCGTTGTCGCCGCGCAGCGTCGCCCCGAACCAGACCGATGCCCCGGCCTCCAGCACGACGCGGCCGATCAGGTTGGCATCGGGTGCCACCCAGGTATCGGGGTGAAGCTGCGGGCGGATACCGTCCAAAGCATAGATCATCTGCCCTCAAACTCCCGGTTCAGGCCGCGCACGAAATCCGAAAGGCCGGGCTGGCGGTTGCGGCGCAGACGTTCGGCCCGCACGATCGATGTCAGTTCGTCTTCGGCAGTTTCCAAACGTTCATTCACCAGAACATAGTCATATTCGGCCCAATGGCTGATCTCGTCGCGGCTTCGGGCCATCCGGCCCGCAATCACCGCGTCGCTGTCCTGGGCGCGGTCGCGCAGACGGGATTCGAGGTCCGCGATCGAGGGCGGCAGGATGAAGATCGACACCACATCATCGCGCATCGCCTGCTTGATCTGCTGCCCGCCCTGCCAGTCGATGTCGAAAACGGTATCGCGCCCCGCGCGCATCGCGGCCTCGACGGGCGCGCGGGGGGACCCGTAGAGATTGCCGAAAACCTCGGCATGTTCCAGCATTCCGCCCGCCGCCACCATCGCCTCGAATTCCGGCCGCGTGCGGAAGCAGTAATCGCGCCCGTCCACCTCGCCGGGGCGCGGTGCGCGCGTGGTGGCCGAAACCGAAAACCGGATTTCCGGGTCCCAGGCCATCAGCCGCCGGGTCAGCGATGATTTGCCCGCCCCGGACGGCGAGGACAGGATAAGCAAAAGACCTCGCCGCGTCATGGGCTGTTCCATGTTCTGAACCCGCCCGCGCATCTGATCGATGACGGTTTTCAGGTCAAGCCCGATGCGTGTCAGCGCAATCGACTGCGCCCAGGAACTTCAGGGCATCGGCCTTGCGGCTGACTTCCTGCGCCAGGAAATCACGTCTCCGGCCGGCCCCGGTTCTGCCAGCAGCGCCCGCGCCGCCGCGATAGGGGGTGCCGGCAGATCAGGCCCTGCGGTCCCCCCGGCCAGCCCGGACAGACCCAAGGCCAGAACGGCGCGGTCCACCTGCAGGGGCTGCAAGGGCACGGCGCCCGCCCCGCGCGTCACCTTCAGGGTCAGCGATTGCGTGCCGCGCTGAACCCGGCGCGCTGGTTTGGCCCGCACCAGCGGCCCCGGCCCACCGATCCGGAAGGGCAGGCGCAGACGCAGGCCCAGCCCCTTGTCATTGATGGACCGCACCGTCCAGTATCAGGCGGCACCGGCCCCCTGCCCCTTGCGGGCAGCAAAGCCGGTCATCAAGACGGTCATGCGATTACCCTTGCCGGGATTTCCCCTGCACAGTTAACCAACATCACATTTTCCCCTTCTTTGGGCCCGCAAGCCGGGTATGTATACAATTGGATTGCTTTTCTTGACCCTGTGTTAACTGTGAACAGCCGCGAAGGCGCACCCGAAAGCACATCTGCCCGGCACTGTCCGGCAAAGGGTCGGGAATCAAAGGCGGGTTTCGGATTGGGCGGGGCGATGGGACGCAAGGCGGATTGGGACTGGGAAAGGGTGGTGCCGATGCTGGGACGGGACGGCGGAACGGGCAGAAGCCCTGACTATGCACCCCTGCACCACGTCCGGGCCTATTGGGACGGGTTGCGGGGCGCGGATCTGATCCCGCGCCGCCGCCTGATAGAGCCGCATGGCCTGCGCGACGCCCTGGCACATGTCTTTCTGGTCGAGCGGATCGCCCCCGGCCTGGCCCGGTTCCGCCTTGCCGGAACGCATCTGACGCAGCTCATGGGCATGGAGGTGCGGGGGATGCCGCTGAGTGCCCTTCTGGACCCCGTGTCGCGCGACGGCGCGGGCGTGCTGGTCGAGGCGGTGTTTTCCGGACCTTCGGTCGTCGAACTGGCGCTGGAATCCGATCGCGGTCTGGCCCGGCCGGCCATGCAGGGGCGGATGATTCTGCTGCCCGTCAGCGATGATGATGGTGTGTGCAACCGCGCCCTGGGCTGCCTGGTGACCGAAGGCGATATCGGACGCGGCCCGCGCCGCTTTGCGATCACCCGCCAGCGAACCGAAACGGTCCGGCCGCGCGCCCCCGCCCCAAAGGCGAAGCCTGCGCCCGCCTTTGCCGAGGATGCGCGTTCTTTTGCGCCCCCGGCCCCGATCCTGTTCCCGGCCCCGCTTTCGCCCGCCCCCCGTGCGGCTGCGCCTGCCCCGCGCCCGCCGCGCGGCAAACCGCAACTGCGCCTTGTCGTCCGCAACGACGACTGACTGCCCCATGACAACGGGCGGTCCTTTGCAGAACCGCCCGTCACCCGGATCAGAAAGGCATCACAAGGCCATGCGCCTGGCCCCGTCGCGCAGGGATGACAGTTCTTCCGCCACGAGGAAGGCCAGTTCCAGCGATTGCGAGGCATTCAGGCGCGGATCACAGGCGGTATGGTAGCGGTCGGACAGGTCTTCGTCCGTCACCGCCCGCAGACCGCCGGTGCATTCCGTCACATCCTTGCCCGTCATCTCGAAATGCACGCCGCCGGGGATGGTGCCTTCGGCCTTGTGGATCGCAAAGAACTCGCGCACCTCGCGCAGCACCGATTCGAAGGGGCGGGTCTTGTAACCCGACGCGGCCTTGATCGTGTTGCCATGCATCGGATCACAGGTCCACAGCACGTTGGCACCTTCTTCGCGGACAGTCCTGATCAGGCGCGGCAGGTTTTCGCCGACCTTGCCCGCGCCAAAGCGCGCAATCAGGGTCAGACGGCCCGCCTCGTTGGCAGGGTTCAGCTTCGCCATCAGCACCTTGAGGTCTTCTGCCGTGGTCGTCGGACCGCATTTCAGGCCGACCGGGTTCAGCACGCCGCGCGCGAATTCCACATGCGCGCCGTCCGGCTGCCGCGTGCGGTCGCCGATCCAGATCATGTGACCCGAACCGGCAACGGGCTGGCCGGTGATCGAATCGATCCGGCACAGGGCCTCTTCATATTCCAGCAGCAACGCTTCATGGCTGGTGTAGAAATCCACCGTCGACAGCGAATGCGCCGTGTCAGAGTTGATCCCGGCGGCATTCATGAAATCGAGCGCGTCGGAAATCCGGTTGGAAATCTCGCGGTAGCGTTCGGCCTTGTCGCTTTCGGCAAAGCCAAG
Source organism: Rhodobacter sp. (assembly GCA_020250125.1). Taxonomy (GTDB): domain Bacteria; phylum Pseudomonadota; class Alphaproteobacteria; order Rhodobacterales; family Rhodobacteraceae; genus Aliitabrizicola. The sequence continues at coordinate 11,464 of JADCEL010000021.1, read as the reverse complement.
GGTCCAGCTGTGCACGCGGTGGATATCGGCAAAGCCCCCCGTCGAGAAGGCCCGCAGCAGGTTGAGCGAGGCCGCCGCCTGGGTATAGGCCTGCAACATGCGCTGCGGATCGGGAACGCGGGCCTCGGGCGTGAACTCAAAGCCGTTGATGATGTCGCCGCGATAGCTGGGCAGTTCCTGCCCGCCGATCACCTCGGTGCCCGCCGAGCGCGGCTTGGCGAACTGGCCGGCCATCCGGCCCACCTTGACCACCGGCACCTTGGCGCCAAAGGTCAGGACCACCGCCATCTGCAACATCACGCGAAAGGTGTCGCGGATGTTGTCGGCGCTGAATTCGGCAAAGCTTTCGGCGCAGTCGCCGCCCTGCAGAAGAAAGGCCTTGCCCTCGGCCGCCAGGCCAAGCTGCTTTCTCAGCCGCCGTGCCTCGCCCGCGAACACCAGCGGCGGATACTTCGCAAGCTGCGCCTCGACGGCGTTCAGCGCGGCGGTATCGGGATAGTCGGGCATCTGGATACGCGCCTTGGCGCGCCAGTCCGACTTGGTCCAGCCCTTGGTCATGGATCGCCTCCGTCAATTTGCGGTCGCCCGCGTATAAGGAGTCGCCGCCGCATTGAAAAGGGTGATCCGCCCGACAGGCACCCGGAAGACCGGGCGGGGATTTTCCGGGAACTGGCCTTGCAGTGGCGGGATTTCCCTGATTGAGTGGCGGCGAACGACACTGATGGGTCGCAAATGATCACCCTCCAGCCGCCCCCTGACGCCCGCCGGCGCGAAACCAACCGGCCGCGCCGCTTTGTCTTCCTGCTGCTGGACCGGTTCACCATGCTGTCCTTTGCCGGGGCCATCGAACCTTTGCGCATCGCCAACCGGATTGCCGGAAAGCCGGTTTACGAGTGGCGCCTGATCGGCGAAGGCGGGATCAGCGCCACCTGTTCGAACGGCGCCTCCTTTCAGCTGGACATGGGTCTGGAAGAGCTGGACCGCGACGACACGCTTCTGGTCTGCGGCGGCATTGATGTGCAGCGCGCCACGACGAAACCGGTCATCGCCTGGCTGCGGCGCGAGGCGCGGCGCGGCATGGCCATCGGCGGGCTGTGTACGGGGTCCTGGACACTGGCCAGGGCCGGGCTTCTGGACGGCAGGAAGGCCACGATCCACTGGGAAAACCAGGACGGCTTCCTTGAGGAATTCGAAGATGTGAAGCTGACAAAGTCGGTCTTCGTCGTCGATGGCAACCGGCTGTCCACGGCAGGCGGCACGTCTTCCATCGATCTCATGCTGAAGCTGATCGCGGCCGATCATGGCGACGAGATTGCCAATACGGTGGCCGACCAGCTGATCTATTCGTCGATCCGGACCGATCAGGACACCCAGCGCCTGTCAATCCCGACGCGCATCGGCGTGCGGCACCCCAAGCTGAGCCAGGTCATCCAGATGATGGAGGCCAATATCGAAGACCCGATCAGCCCGGCCGACCTGGCTGAAGAGGTGGGCATGTCGACCCGCCAGCTGGAGCGGCTGTTCCGCCGCTACCTGAACCGCAGCCCCAAACGCTATTACATGGAACTGCGCCTGCAGAAGGCGCGCAACCTGCTGATGCAGACCGACATGAGCGTGATCAATGTGGCACTGGCCTGCGGCTTTGCCTCGCCCTCGCATTTCTCGAAATGCTACCGGGCGCATTACAGCACCACCCCCTACCGCGAGCGCGGCACCCAAGGCGCCACCGGCATGTCCGGCATGGCGCGCCTGTCGATCTGATCGCTTGGCGGCCGCCGGGCCGGGGGGCTGTCCGCCCCCCGCACCCCCCGAGGGTATTTTTGCCGGAAAGAAACCCGTGCCATCACGGGGCCGGAACGATGCGGAACACCGCCCCCTCTGTCACCGACAGAAACCAGATCGCCCCGTCCGGCCCCTGCCGGATATCGCGGACGCGCCCGGTTTCGGGGGATTGGATACGCTCCTCAGCATAGTTCGCCTCCGGGTCCAGGCGCGAGATGAAATCGAACTTCAGGCTGCCGGTGAAGATATCGCCCTGCCATTCGGGAAAGAGGCTGCCCGAATAGATCATCAGGCCCGAAGGCGCGATCGACGGATCCCAGTACGTGACCGGCTGTTCCAGGCCCGGTGCCGCCGTTCCGGTGCCGATCTTGCCCCCGCCGTAATCCTGCCCATAGGCGATCACCGGCCAGCCATAGTTGCGCCCCGCCGCGATCAGGTTCACCTCGTCGCCGCCCTGCGCGCCATGTTCGACCACCCAAAGGCGGCCTGACGCATCCAGGGCCGCCCCCTGCGGGTTGCGGTGGCCCTTGCTGTAAAGCTCGGGCAGGGCACCGGCACCAAAGTCTTCACCCGCCGCCGCCCCCTGTCGCGTCAGGCGCACGACCGATCCTTCGTGGCGGGCCGGATCCTGCGCCAGGGGTCCGGTACCGCGGTCTCCGATGGTCAGGAAGATCGTGCCATCGGGTGCCTCGACCATCCGCGAGCCGAAATGCCGGCCGCCGGAACTTCCGGGCCGCATCTCGAAAAGCTGACGGAAGTGTTCAAACCGCGTGCCGTCTTCGGACAGCCGCCCTGCGCCCATGGCCGTGCCTTCGCCGCCGCCCGGTTGCGCCACCGCGTAGCTGAGCAGCACTGCGCGGCTTTGCGCAAAATCCTGCGGGATCAGCACGTCCAGCAGGCCGCCCTGCCCCACCGCCGCAACCTGCGGCAGGCCGGAAATCCGGCCGAGCGGCGCGCCCCCCTGTGCCGGAAACAGGGTCAGGTGCCCGTCGCGTTCAGTCACCACAAAGCGCCCGTCCGGCAGGAAACCGATCGACCACGGCTCTTCCAGCCCGGTCGCCATCACCTCGATGCGAACCTGCCCTGCCGAGGTGTCAAGGGCCTGCGCCGCCCCCGCAAAGCCCCCGCACAGCACAAGGGCGCAAAACGTCGTTCGAAACCATGTCATCGGGCAGATCCCTTCGCCTGCGGCCCTGCAGCGGAACATAGGGTGCCGACCGGGCAGCGGCAAAGACCGTTGCGGCAATCCGCCCATTTGCCCGCCGCCGATGGCCTTTTTTGCGCGCTTTCCTTTTGTCGCGCACCTGACTAGTTTGCGCGGCAGGACAATGTTCCAACAGGGAGTACACCATGAAGAAACTGCTTACCGCGACGGCGGCCTGCGCGCTTTTTGCCGGCGCTGCACAGGCCGAGGACATCAAGCTGGGAATCATCTTCGGCTTCACCGGCCCGATTGAATCACTGACCGGATCAATGGCGGCAGCATCAGAGGCAGCCATAGCCGAGGTGAACGCCTCGGGCCTGCTGCTTGACGGCTCTACCGTGACCGCGATCCGCGCCGATTCCACCTGTGTCGACTCGGCCGCTGCCACCGCCGCTGCCGAACGCCTGGTGACCGGCGATCAGGTCAATGCCATCATCGGCGGCGACTGTTCCGGCGTGACGGGTGCGATCCTGCAGAACGTGGCGCGGCCGAACGGCATTGTCATGATCTCTCCCTCGGCCACGTCGCCCGCGCTGAGCACCGCCGAAGACGACGGCCTGTTCTTCCGCACCGCGCCGTCAGACGCGCGCGAAGGCGAAATCGCGGCTGACATCATGACCGAGCGCGGCATCAAGACCGCCGCCCTGACCTACACCAACAACGACTACGGCAAGGGTCTGGCGGAAGCCATCAGCACCGCGTTTGAGGCCAAGGGCGGCAAGATCACCATCTCGGCCGCGCATGAAGACGGTAAGGCCGATTACACCGCCGAGGTTGGTGCGCTGGCGGCCGCCGGCGGCGACATCCTGATCGTGGCGGGCTACCTTGACCAGGGCGGCGTCGGCGTGATCCGTGCGGCGCTCGACACCGGGGCCTTTTCGCTGTTCCAACTGCCGGGCGGCATGATCGGCGACAACCTGACGGCAGCCCTTGGCAATTCGATCGACGGCTCCTTCGGGCAGGTCGCGGGTACGGATGCACCGGGCATGAAGATTCTGGCCGACAGCTCGGGCGGCAAGTTCGACGTGAACTCGCCCTATACCCCGGAAAGCTATGATGCCGCCGCCCTGATCATGCTGGCCATGCAGGCCGCCGGATCGTCCAAGTCGACCGATTTCGCACCGAAGATCATGGATCTGGCCAACGCGCCGGGCGAAAAGATCTATCCGGGCGAACTGGCCAAGGCGCTGGAACTGATCAAGGCCGGCACGGATATCGACTATGTCGGCGCTTCTGCCGTGGAACTGGTCGGATCGGGTGAGTCGGCAGGCAACTACCGCGAGATCGACGTGATCGACGGCAAGATCGTGACGACCCGCTTCCGTTGAAACGCGAAAGCCGCTAACGCATCGCACGGCCCGGGCCCATCGCCCGGGCCGTTGCTGCAAGAATGGGCCCCCGGCACAGCGTTCCGGCGGAAGACACGGGGGACACGGGGGACACGGGGGGGGTAAGGCCGCATGATCACCGTCGAGAATCTGCACAAACATTTCGGGGGCTTTCGCGCCGTGGACGGCGCGTCGATCCAGATCAGGACCGGCTCGATCACCGGGCTGATCGGGCCGAACGGTGCGGGCAAGACCACGCTGTTCAACGTGATCGCCGGCCGCCTGCCGCCCACATCGGGCCGGGTCCTGATGGATGGCGAGGATATCACCGGACTGTCGCCGCATGAGCTGTTCGCCAAAGGCCTGTTGCGAACCTTTCAGATCGCGCATGAATTCGGCTCCATGACCGTGCGCGAGAATCTGATGATGGTGCCCGCCAACCAGTCGGGCGAGCGGCTGTGGAATGCCTGGTTTCGCCGGGGCCTGGTGGCCGCAGAAGAGGCCGCAATCCGCCGCAAGGCCGATGAGGTGCTGGACTTTCTGACCATCGGCCACCTGGCCGATGAAAAGGCCGCCAATATCTCGGGCGGCCAGAAGAAGCTGCTGGAACTGGGCCGGACCATGATGGTCGATGCCAAGATCGTCTTTCTGGACGAGGTGGGGGCGGGCGTGAACCGCACCCTTCTCAACACCATTGCGGATGCAATCCTGCGGCTGAACCGAGAACGCGGCTACACCTTTTGCGTGATTGAACATGACATGGATTTCATCGCGCGGCTCTGCGACCCCGTCATCGTCATGGCCCAGGGCAAGGTGCTGGCCCAGGGCACGGTGGACGAGGTGAAGAACGACGAGCGCGTGATCGAGGCCTATCTGGGCACCGGCCTGAAGAACAAGGTCGTCGCCCATGCGTGAGACTAAGCTCTTCCCGAATTTTCTGGCGAAAATTCTTCCTGCTTGTGTGACAGTCCCGGAATTTTCGCCGGAAAATGCGCTCGCAGCCGACCGCGAGGTGACCCTTGGCTGAACCCTTCCTGATCGGCGATGCGATGACCGGTGGCTATGGCGCGGCCGACATTCTGCACGGCTGCACCATCGCCGTCGAACGGGGCCAGATCGCCGTGATCGTCGGCCCGAACGGCGCCGGCAAATCCTGCGCGATGAAGGCGGTCTTCGGCATGCTGAAGCTGCGCGCGGGCCATGTGCGGCTGGGCGGCGAGGATATCACCGCACTGTCGCCGCAGGCCCGCGTGGCCCGGGGCATGGCCTTTGTGCCCCAGACGCAGAACATCTTCACCTCGATGACGGTCGAGGAGAATCTGGAAATGGGGGCCTTCCTGCGGCGCGACGACATCCGCACGACGCTGGAGCAGATCTACACCCTGTTTCCGGTCCTGCGCGACAAGCGCCGCCAGGCGGCGGGAGAGCTTTCGGGCGGCCAGCGCCAGCAGGTGGCGGTGGGCCGCGCGCTGATGACCCAGCCTTCGGTGCTGATGCTGGATGAACCGACGGCGGGTGTCAGCCCGATCGTCATGGACGAATTGCTTGACCGCATCATCGAGGTGGCGCGCACCGGCATTTCCATTCTGATGGTCGAACAGAATGCCCGTCAGGCGCTGGAGATTGCCGATAAGGGCTATGTCCTGGTGCAGGGTGCCAACCGCTTCACCGATACCGGCGCAGCCCTGCTGGCCGATCCCGAGGTGCGCCGCACCTTTCTGGGGGGCTGATCATGCTGTCTGCGCGCCGTCTTTCCTTAGGTCTTCTTCTGTATCCCGCGACCGCCATGGCAGACCTTCCGGCCATGACCTGCACCCTGACGGATCACTGTGCGGCGGGGACGCCCTGCACGGAAACAGCGCTCGATTTCGATCTGGAACCGGCGCCGGGCGGCTATGCCGCCAGCATCGACAGCGACTGGGTGTCGCTCATGCAGATCAGCCCGCCGGAGGCTGCCGTGAAAAGCTTCATGGCCGCCAGCCCCGATTCGGTCACTGTCCTTTTGTCCCTGTTCCCGGACGGGGCACTGGCCCTGACCGTGCAGGAAGATATCGACGGTCCCCATGTTGAAACCGCCTTTGGCCGCTGCACGAGGGGAAGCTGACCCATGGACCTTCTCAACGCGCTGGTGGCCTTTACCAATTTTGTCTTCGTTCCGGCGGTGGCTTATGGCGCGCAACTGGCCATCGGCGCGCTGGGTGTCACGCTGATCTACGGCATCCTGCGCTTTTCCAACTTTGCCCATGGCGATACCATGGCCTTCGGCACCATGGTCACCATCCTGTTCACCTGGTGGTTCCAGTCCGTCGGCATCAGCTTTGGCCCGCTGCCCACGGCGCTGCTGGCGCTGCCCGTGGCGATTGTGCTGACGGCGCTGTTCGTCCTGGGCACCGACAGGGTGGTCTACCGCTTTTACCGCAGGCAGCGCGCTGCGACCTCGATCCTGGTGATTGTTTCGCTGGGGGTCACCTTCATCATGAACGGGATCACCCGCTTCATCATCGGCACCGAAGAGCAGAATTTTGCCGACGGCGAACGCTTTGTCATCTCTGCCGCCGCCTTCAGGGCGGCAACCGGCCTGGCCGAGGGGCTGGCGATCAAATCAACCCAGGCGATCACGCTGGCGACGGCGGTGATCGTGGTGGCCGCTTTGTTCTGGTTCCTGAACCGCACCCGCACCGGCAAATCGATGCGGGCGTTTTCGGACAACGAGGATCTGGCCCTGCTGTCAGGCATCAACCCCGAACGGGTGGTTGCGGTGACATGGATCATCACGGCGGCGCTGGCGACCATCGCGGGCGTCCTGTACGGCTTGGACAAAAGCTTCAAACCCTTCACGTATTTCCAGCTGCTGCTGCCGATCTTTGCCGCCGCCGTGGTGGGCGGCCTTGGCAGCCCGGTCGGGGCCATTGCCGGGGGCTTTGTCATCGCCTTTTCCGAAGTGATGGTGACCTATGCCTGGAAGAAGGTGCTGGGCTATCTGCTGCCCGAAAGCCTGGCCCCCGAGGCGCTGGTGCAGCTTCTGACCACGGATTACAAATTCGCCGTCAGCTTCACGATCCTGATTGCGGTACTGCTGTTCAAGCCGACGGGGCTTTTCAGGGGGAAATCGGTATGACACCGCGCAATCTGGCGCTTTTCGCCGCCGTCGCCCTGCTGTTCCTGATCACCGGCGTCTTTCAAAGCTGGAACCTGGCGCTGTCGATCCTGAACATGGCCATCGTCTCGGCGATCATGGCGATGGGTGTGAACATCCAGTGGGGCTATGCCGGGCTGTTCAACGTCGGCATCATGGGCTTTGCCGCCCTGGGCGGGCTGGCCGTGGTGCTGACCTCGTCGCAGCCCGTTGACGGGGCCTGGCGCGCGGGCGGGCCGGGCATTGTGCTGGGGCTGCTTCTGGGCGTGGCCACCATCGGCCTTGCGGTTGCCCTGTACAGGCGCATGCCCAAGGGGCTGCCCCGGACTGCGGCGATTCTTGCGGTGCTGGTGGGCGGCTTCTTTCTGTACCGGGCCGTGTTCGATCCGGCTGTCGTCGCGGTCGAGGCGAACAACCCGGAAGCCTTCGGCAATATCGGCGGCTTCGGTCTGCCCGCGCTGATCGCCTGGCCGATGGGGGGCCTTCTGGCCGCCGCCGCCGCCTGGGCCATCGGCAAGACGGCGCTGGGCCTGCGGTCGGACTATCTGGCGATTGCCACGCTGGGCATCGCCGAGATCGTGATCGCGGTGATGAAGAACGAAGACTGGCTGGCGCGCGGCGTCAAGAACATCACCCAGCTGCCCCGCCCCTGGCCGGTGCCGCAGGAGGTTGACCTGCAGAAAAGCCAGCCGTTTCTGGACTGGGCCGGGCGCTGGGGGTTTGATCCGGTGCTGACCTCGTCGATCATCGTCAAGCTGGCCTATGCCGGATTGTTCCTGACGGTGCTGCTGATCGTGGTCTGGCTGTCCGAACGCGCGCTGCAATCGCCCTGGGGCCGCACCATGCGCGCCATCCGCGACAACGAGGTTTCGGCCGAAGCCATGGGCAAATACGTGACCGGCCGGCACCTGCAGGTCTTCATCCTGGGTTCTGCCGTGGTCGGCATTGCCGGCGCGATGATGACCACGCTGGACGGTCAGCTGACCCCCGGCAGCTATTCGCCGCTGCGCTACACCTTCCTGATCTGGATGATGGTGATTGTCGGCGGATCGGGCAACAACTGGGGCGCGGTGCTGGGCGGTTTCCTGATTTACTGGCTGTGGATCATGGTCGAACCGATGGGCCTGTGGCTGATCGGTGCGGTCACCGCCGGCATGACGGACGGATCCTGGCTGAAGACCCATCTGCAGGACGGGGCGGCGCATATGCGGCTTGTGACGATGGGCGTCATCCTGCTGCTGGTGCTGCGGTTCAGCCCGCGCGGGCTGATCCCCGAAAAGTAGGGCCTGCGCCGGGCCGCAGGGGTGTCAGCACCCGCACCCCTGCGGCATATCCCAGCGCAGGCGAAGCCGCCTGGGCGGCACCGCAAATGCGGCTTGCGACATTTCCTGTCGCGTCTGCGCATGATTGCCGCCGGGCGCGGGGTCAATGTTGCCCGCAAGCGAAACGCATCGGAGTGTTGCGATGAAAACCCATACCCGTGTCCTGGTCATTGGCGGCGGCGTTGTCGGCTGTTCGGTGCTGTACCATCTGACCAAGCTGGGCTGGTCGGATGTGACCCTGATCGAACGGTCCGACCTGACCAGCGGATCGACCTGGCACGCGGCCGGAGGGTTCCACACCCTCAACGGCGACACCAACATGGCCGCCCTGCAGGGCTATACCATCCGCCTTTACAAGGAGCTGGAGGCGATCACCGGCATGTCCTGCGGGCTGCACCATGTCGGCGGCATCACCCTGGCCGACACGCAGGAACGGTTCGACATGCTGAAGGCGGAACGCGCCAAGCACCGCTACATGGGGCTGGATACGGCCATTCTGTCGCCGGACGAGGTTGCGAAGATGACCGACGGGCTGGTGAACACCGCCGGGATCATCGGCGCGCTCTATGACCCGCTGGACGGGCACCTTGACCCGTCGGGCACCACCCATGCCTATGCCAGGGCCGCCCGCATGGGCGGGGCCGAGATCATCCTGCACAACCGCGTTCTGTCCACCACGCAGCGCGCCGACGGCGGCTGGGATGTGATGACCGAACAGGGCATGATCGTGGCCGAGCATCTGGTGAACGCGGCTGGTCTTTGGGCGCGCGAGGTCGGGGCGATGGCCGGCGTCTACCTGCCGCTGTTGCCGATGGCGCACCAGTATCTGGTGACCGACGATATCCCCGAGATCATGGACATCCTGAAATCGGGCCGCGAGTTTCCCCATGTGATGGACCCGGGCGGCGAAAGCTATCTGCGGCAGGAAGGGCGCGGTCTGTGCATCGGCTTTTACGAAAAACCCTGCGAGCCGTGGAGTGTGGACGGAACCCCCTGGACCTTCGGGCACGAACTGCTGAACGAGCAGTTCGACAAGATCGAGGGGTCGGTCAATTTCGCCTATCGCCGCTTCCCGGTGCTGGAACGCTCTGGCGTCAAGCGCGTGATCCACGGCCCCTTCACCTTTGCGCCCGATGGCAACCCGCTGATCGGCCCGGTGCCGGGCCTGCGCAACTACTGGTCGGCCTGCGCCGTGATGGCGGGCTTCAGCCAGGGCGGCGGCATGGGCCTGAGCCTGGCGCAGTGGATGATCGATGGCGAGGTTGAACGTGACCCGCGCGGCTTTGACGTGGCCCGCTTTGGCAACTGGACAACGCCCGGTTACACCGTGCCCAAGGTGATCGAGAATTATCAGACCCGCTTCAGCGTGGCCTATCCGAACGAGGAAAAGCCGGCCGCGCGCCCATTCCGCACCACGGCCATGTATGATGTCTTCTCAGGCATGCGCGCCGTCTGGGGCCAGCAATACGGGCTGGAAGTGGTCAATTACCACGCCCTGCCGGGCGAGCCGCTGTACGAGACGCCGACCTTCAAGCGGTCCAACGCCTGGCAGGCGACCAGGGCCGAGGTGCTGGCCGTGCGCAACGGGGTCGGCATCAACGAGGTGCAGAACTTTGGCAAATACCGCGTCACCGGCCCGAATGCGCGCGCCTGGCTTGACCGGATCATGGCGGGTCTGATCCCCAAGCCGGGGCGGCTGTCGCTGACGCCGATGCTGGCGGACTCTGGCCGGATCATCGGGGATTTCACCGTGTCCTGCCTGTCAGAGACCGAGTTTCAGCTGACCGCCAGCTATGGGGCGCAGGGCTGGCATTCGCGCTGGTTCGACAGCCACCTGGAAGACGGGGTTCGGGTTGAGAATATCTCTGACACGCGCACAGGGTTCCAGATTGCCGGGCCAAAGGCGCGCGAGCTGCTGGCCCGAGTGACCCGCAGCGATGTCTCGACCGCCGCGTTCGGGTTCATGGATGTGCGGCACATGACCGTGGGCATGGCCAACTGCATCGTGCAGCGCGTCAGCTATACCGCCGATCTGGGGTACGAGATTTACTGCGATGCCGTCAGCCAGCGCCACCTGTGGCAGGTGCTGTGGGATGCGGGACAGGACCTGGGGCTGCGCCCCTTCGGGATGCGCGCGATGATGAGCCTGCGTCTGGACAAGTTCTTCGGCTCCTGGGGGCGCGAGTTCAGCCCCGATTACATGCCCGGCGAAACCGGGCTGGACCGGTTCATCCGCTGGAACAAGCCCAGCGACTGGATCGGCAAGGCCGCCGCGATGAAGGAGAAGGCCGAAGGCCCGAAGCGGCGGCTGTGCGCCTTTGTTGTGGATGCGCTGGATGCCGATGCGGTCGCCTGGGAACCGATCTGGATCGGCGGGGATGTGGTGGGGTTCTGCACCTCGGGCGGGTATTCGCATTGCACGGGAAAGTCGGTGGCGATGGGATTCGTTCCTGCCGACCGGGTGGCAGACGGGCTGGCGGTGGAGATTGAGATTCTGGGCGAAAAACGGCCTGCAACGCTGGTCATGGAACCGCTGTTCGATGCAGATGGAGCCAGGATGCGTGGGTGAGGCGCGGTCCCGGCGCAGCCGGGAGGCAAGGCTCCGGTGGAGCCTTGCCAGCGCCGAACGCCCGAGCGCAAGCGAGGGCCGGAGGAGGCGCGGTCCCGGCGCAGCCGGGAGGCAAGGCTCCGG
>JADCEL010000020.1 GCA_020250125.1 Rhodobacter sp. | reverse complement strand
CTGCGCCCCAGACTGCGCCCCAGACTGCGCCCCAGACTGCGCCCCAGACTGCGCCCCAGACTGGGCCCCGGCCGGGGGGCGCACCCGCAGCGGCGGCCCCCGCGCCGGCAGAGCCTTTCGTTTCTTCGGCACCCGACGAACCGACGCCCCGCGCCCGCCAGCGCCCCGAGGCCGAATAAGGACTTGCCACAGCCATGAACCGGCTTGAATTCATCGTTGCCACGTCGATCATCCTTTTTGCGGCCTTCGGGCTTGGCTGGTTTTCCTACTGGATCCTCCACCGCTTCAGCCCGATCGGCGCGGCTGACATGAACGAGGTTGACCGTCTGGCCCAGGCCCTGCACGAGGCCGAAGAAGCCCGTGAACAGGCGCTGATCTACATCGACCAGCGCGAGGAAGACCTGGCCAACCAGATCGCCCAGACCGAGGCAGAGCTGCGTGCGGCCATGGACGGTCTGCGCGACGCCCGCCAGGAAACCGAAGAAATGCGCGCCTATATCGACCGCCTGAACGCGTCCTGACGCCGGACGGGGGGCTGTCTGCCCCCCGCGGCGCGTGCCGCGCCGTCCCCCCCGAGGATATTTCTGAACAGAAAAAAAAGTCCGTCAGAAACCGCCCACCAGGGTTTCGACCAGCAGGCTGTCCGGATCGGCCAGATCATCGATCACGTCGAAATGGTGACGCCCCGGTGCCACATGCCAGGGGCAGTCCCAGTTTTCCGACAGAAGCCGCGCCTGCCAGAGGAAGGCGGGCCGTTCCTGCCCGCCGACCCAGACGGTCACCCCGCAGCCGGGGCGGCGTGGCAGAAGGGCGGGGCTTTCGGCGGCAACTTCAGCCTCGGTCAGCCGCAGGGTCCCGTTCATCTTTGTGGCCCGCAGCGGTGCCAGATCCGCCAGCGGGGAAATCGGAACCGACCGGACAACCCGCGCCGCCAGTCCGGCATCCAGCACGCCCGCGCAGGCCATGCGCGCGGCCAGATGGCCGCCCGCCGAATGGCCGGTAACGACGACAGGCCCAGGGGTTTGCGCCGCAACCGCCCCAAGGGCGGCCGCAATCTCGGCGGTCATTGCCGGTATCCGGGCCTGGGGCGCCAGCGTGTAGGAGGGCATCGCAACGGCCCAGCCGCGCGCCACGGCTCCGGCGGCAAGATGTGACCAGCTGCTGCGGTCAAAGGCCATCCAGTAGCCGCCATGCAGGAAGACAACCGTTCCGCGCGCCGCCCCGAGGGGCCGGAACAGATCAAGGCGCTGCCGCTCCGCCGGCCCGCAGGCCAGCCCGAGCGTTGCCCTGGAACCCATGGCAGTCCGGAATGCCAGCGCCTGTGCCGCCCAGCGGGCCGGATAGGCATCGCCCCCCGCGATGAAGGCCCCGTTCGCATAGGCGCGGTCCATATCCATGCCCGTCTCCGGAATTTGATCCCGAACCTGCCCAAGGCCCCGTCAGGAACTGGACATTGGCCCCCGCGCCGTGTTTTGCATGGCCAGCCGCGAAATGGGAGGCCCGCATGCTTGATGTCATAACCGATCTGCCGTCACTTCTGAAAGACCCGACGCTGCTGTCGTCGAAGGCGCTTGTTGGCGGCGAGTGGCAGGATGCCGATGACGGGTCCACCTTTGCCGTGACAAACCCCGCACGCGGCGATGTCATCTGCTGCGTGCCCAACATGAGCCGGGTCGAGACGGCCCGTGCCATCGCCGCCGCCGCCGTGGCGCAAAAGGAATGGGCGGCGCGCACCGGCAAGGAACGCGCGCAGATCCTGCGCCGCTGGTTCGACCTGATGATGGCCAACCAGGATGATCTCGCGCGCATCCTGACGGCCGAAATGGGCAAACCCCTTGCCGAGGCGAGGGGCGAGATCGCCTATGGCGCGTCCTATATCGAATGGTACGGCGAAGAGGCAAAGCGCGTCTACGGCGAAACCATTCCCGGTCACCTGCGCGACAGGCGCCTGATGGTGATCCGGCAGCCCGTCGGTGTTGTCGCCTCGATCACGCCGTGGAACTTTCCCAATGCGATGATCGCGCGCAAGGCCGCCCCGGCGATTGCCGCCGGCTGCGCCTTTGTGGCCCGCCCCGCCGCCGAAACGCCGCTGTCGGCGCTGGCGATGGCCGTGCTGGCTGACCGGGCCGGCCTGCCCAGGGGCATCCTGTCTGTCATCACCTCCAAACGCGCGTCCGACATCGGCAAGGAATTCTGCGAGAATCCCGCAGTGCGCAAGCTGACCTTCACCGGGTCCACCGAGGTGGGCCGCATCCTGCTGAAGCAGGCCGCAGACCAGGTGATGAAATGCTCGATGGAACTGGGCGGCAACGCCCCCTTCATCGTCTTTGACGACGCCGATCTGGATGCGGCGGTCGCGGGGGCCATGGTCTCCAAGTTCCGCAACAACGGCCAGACCTGCGTCTGCGCCAACCGCATCTACGTGCAGGCCGGCGTTCATGACGCCTTCGCGGCAAAGCTTGCGGCAGCCGTCGCCGGACTGAATGTGGGCGATGGCCTGAAGGACGGGATCGACACCGGTCCGCTGGTGAACATGGATGCCGTCGACAAGGTCGAGGAACATATCGCCGACATCCTGACCAAGGGCGGCAGGATCGTGACCGGGGGCAGGCGCCACGCGCTGGGCGGGTCGTTCTTTGAACCCACCATCGTCACCGGCGTGACCCGGGACATGCTGGTCAGCCAGGAGGAAACCTTTGGCCCGCTGGCCCCGCTGTACCGGTTCGAGACCGAGCAAGAGGCGATCGCCAGGGCCAATGACACGATTTTCGGCCTTGCGTCGTATTTCTATGCCCGCGACATCGGCCGGATCACCCGCGTTCAGGAGGCGCTGGAATACGGCATGGTGGGTGTGAACACCGGCCTGATTTCCACCGAAGTCGCCCCTTTCGGCGGCATCAAGCAATCCGGCCTTGGCCGCGAAGGCTCGCGCCACGGCATGGATGACTATACGGAGATGAAATACATCTGCCTGGCGGTGTGATCGCGCGGCGCGGCGGCGGGGCAAGGGCGGGCACCGGGACGGACAGCCTGGCGGCCGTGCCCCCGGCAACGCAGACCGGCGCACCCCGGTCATGTCGCCCCGCCAGATGAAAGACGCGCCGCTGCGGTTCCGGGCCGGCCTTACCCTGCCGCTGTGTCCTGCCGGGCTTCGGCCGGCGTCCCGGGCAGGGCGGCCTGCGGCAGGCGGATCACCGTGACGCTGCAGGGTGCCTGTGCCACGACCTGGCTGGACACCGACCCCAGATAGCGGCGGGCTGTCGATGCGCCCCGCGCGCCCATCAGGATGTGATCGACATGATTGCGGGTGGCATGATCGATGATGGCGCTGCCCGGCTCGGTATTTTCCAGGATCGAACAGGTCACCCGCCCCTCGCCCAGGCCCAGGCCCGCCGCCCAGGCCTTGAGCGCGACCAGCCGGGACAGATGAATATTGTTCCCTTCGTCATCCAGCGCCTGATCCAGCCCGATCCGGGGCGTCTTGATCACGTTGACGCAGGCCACCCGCGCATCCGGCTGGATCACCAGCATCCGCAGCACCGATTGCCGCAGATGCCCCGCCAGCCCTTCCATCTCGGGCGAAAGATCCACCGCCACCATCAGGACCGGGGCCCTGTCGATCTGCGCCGCCAGGCTTGGCGGTGCGGCAAAACCGGTCACACGCCGCATCCGGCGCCAGCGGCGGAACACCGTGGGCAAGGACTCCCGCACCACCTTTCTCGCCCGGTCCGTCAGCACCACCTGCGCCGGATGCCGCAGGTCAAACAGCATCTGCGCGGCAGACTGGTAGCGCGCCGCAGGGTCCGCCTCGAGCGCGCGCAGGATCACCTCCTGCAGCCATTCGGGGATGGCCGGAACCAGCGCGCGCGGCGGCTCGGGGTCGCGCCACAGGCGTTGCCGCACCTGCTTCAGCCGCTGCGGCGCGCCGAAGGGTTTGCGGCCCGTCGCCAGTTCATAGGTCATGGCACCCAGCGCGAAAATGTCACTGCGCAGGTCGTCACGCTGGCGCAGATATTGTTCGGGCGCGATATAGGGGAAGGTGCCCATCGGAATCCGGAACTCTTCTGCCAGCAGATCGGGCAGCTCGTCATGCCGCGACAGGCCGAAGTCGATGCAGACAATGTCCCCGGCCGGGCGGCGCAGGAAGTTGTCAGGCTTCAGGTCCAGATGCACGACATGCTGGCGGTGCAGGTCATGCACGGCCCGCACCATCGCCACCGAAACCTCCACCACCTCGTCCACCGGGCGCGGCGCGGTGCCAAACAGCCCCAGCAGCGACCCGCCGGCGATCCGTTCGGTCACCAGATAGGGCATCACCGCGAAATCGCCCACCGCGATCGCCCGCGGCACATGCGGGCCGGTCAGGCGTGGCAGGATCATCTGTTCCACCTCGAAGCCCACGATGGTCGGCGCGTCATAGCCATCCAGGATCGTGGGCACCTTCATGACCATCGGCAGCGCGTGATCCGGATGGGTCACATCCCAGATGGTGGCGAAGCCGCCCCGGTACAGGCAGGCCCCCAGCGTGAATCCGTCAATCTCCAACCCCTCGTGCGGCCTGATCTGCATGGTCAGCTTCCCCTCAGCAATCGCAGCGCCAGCGTTTCCGGCAGGCCCGCCGCACGCAGCTTTGCCGCCGTGGCGGCACAGTCATAGGGCACCCGGCGGAAGGTCAGCGCCCGCGACGCCGTGTCGAACAGGGCATAGCCCGCCTGCGCCACCCCGTCGCGCGGCTGGCCGACCGACCCCACAACGGCCAGCCAGCGCCGCGACCGCAGCAAGGGCAGCGGCTTTGCCATCGGTATCTGATGGCCGCGCACCGTGCCCCGGATGTCGCAGGTGAACAGCGCCGGCACATGGACATGGCCGCAGAAAATCACCTGCGCCGTGCTGACGCGAAAGCTGGGCATCGCAGAGCGTTCCGAGGTGACATAGATCCACCCGGACGGGTCATTGGCGCTGGCATGGACGAAAAGCACATCGTCCAGCATCAGCGTCACCGGCAGTGCTGCCAGAAACGCCGCCTGCCGCGCCGTCAGTTGCGGGCGTGTCCAGTCGATTGCGGCCCTTGCGATGGCTGACATGCCCTGCGAAGGCGTGGCGATGGCGCTGTCATGGTTTCCCATCACGCAAAGCGCGCCCTGACCGACCAGATCCATCACCCTGTCGACGCACCACGCCGGGTCAGGGCCATAGCCCACCACATCGCCCAGCACCGCAATCCGGTCCACCTGCCGGGCGGCAAGATCGGCCAGCACCGCCGCGAAAGCCTCGCGGTTGCCATGGATGTCGGTCAGCAGGGCAATGCGCATGGCTGGGTATCCCGGGGCGTACAGCGTTACGCTAGCGCGGCACCGATTTGCCGCGCCATGCGCTGGATCAAGTGCGAACGTTGCGCCCAGGCCCTGTTTGGGCTACATCCACTGTTCATCATACCGGCGCAAGGCCCCTCCGTGATAGCCGAAATCCTGATCGTTGCTGCCCTGATCCTGCTCAACGGGGCGCTGGCCATGTCGGAACTTGCGGTCGTCTCGGCCCGCCCGGCCCGGCTGAAGATGATGGCGGACAGCGGCAGCAGCGGGGCAGCGGCCGCGCTGCGTCTGGCGCAGGATCCGGGGCGCTTTCTGTCTGCGGTCCAGATCGGCATCACCCTGGTCGGCGTGCTGTCCGGGGCATTCTCGGGTGCGACGCTGGGGGCGCGCCTGTCGGGCTGGCTGGCGGTCCAGGGGCTGGACGCGCGGTGGTCCTACATGCTGGGCGTGGGCACCGTGGTGGTTCTGCTGACCTACCTGTCGCTGATCGTGGGCGAGCTGGTGCCCAAACAGATCGCGCTGAAGAACCCAGAAGGTGTCGCAGCGCGCGTTGCCCCGGCGATGACCCTGATGTCGCGCATCTCTGCCCCGCTTGTGTGGCTGCTGCACAGTTCGGGCAAGCTGGTGCTGGCGCTGCTGGGACAATCGGCCGAGGCGCAGAACCGGGTCACCGATGAAGAGGTGCGCATGCTTCTGGCCGAAGCGCATGAGGGCGGCATCATCGAAACCGAAGAGCAGGAAATGCTGTCGGGCGTCATGCGCCTGGCCGACCGGTCGGCCCGCGCCCTGATGACCCCGCGCCGCGATGTGGAACTGCTGGATCTCGATGCGGCACCCGAAGACACGCTGGAGGCGATCCGCCGCATCGCGCGCCCGCGCATTCCAGTGCGCAACCCCGACAGTGACGAGGTGCTGGGTGTTCTCTACCTGACCGATGCCTTCGCGGCGCTGTCGCGGGGCGAGCCGCTGGATCTGGCGGCCATGATGCGCGAGGTGCCCGTGGTGTCTGACCGCGCCGATGCGCTGGATGTCATCGAAATCCTGCGCGCCTCGCCCAATCACATGGCGCTGGTCTATGATGAATATGGTGCCTTCGAAGGCATCATCACCACCGGCGATATCCTTGAGGCGATCACCGGCACCTTCAAGGAAAGCCTGGCCGAGGAACCCGCCCTGCTGCAACGCGACGATGGCAGCTATCTGGTGTCGGGCTGGATGCCGGTCGATGAATTCTGCGACAGGCTGTCGTTCCCGCGTGCCCTGGCGGGCGATTATGAAACCGTCGCGGGCCTGGTCATCAACCACCTGCGCCGCCTGCCCGCCCTGGGCGATGCCTTTACCCTGAACGGCTGGCGGTTCGAGGTGATCGACCTTGACGACCGGCGCATCGACAAGCTGCTGGTCGCAAAGGTGTAGTCCAGGCCCGCGCCTGCCTGCCGCATGACATGAACCGGCGCGCGCAGGGCGTGGCTGATGTGACCGGGACGGAACCGAATCACCCAAGGGACGTCAATCCACACCACGGCACCGCGCTGCCCCAGCACCCTGCGGCGCCCCCTGCCTCCCGCCGGGGTGCCGGAGGCAGGCCAGACCCCCGGGGCAGGTCAAAGGTACTGGGGCAGGTGCAGACCGGCGATCAGCAGCACGAACAGGGTCACCACGCCAAGGGCGTCTTCGCAAACGGCACGCGGCGAACGGGCAAGAACAGTTCCGGCTTCTTTCAGCATGGCATCCTCCGTTGTTGCTTTTTTGTTCTCATATGAGTCGCCGCAAGTAAAGAACTTAGTGCGAACATATCGGAACAAAATGCTAACCTACGGACAGCAACCGGATGGCCCGGTCCTGATCCAGCAGCCACAGCAGCAGCCGTGCCGCCCTGCCGCGGTCGCTTTCCAGCGCCGGATCCCCGGCCAGAAGCCGGCGCGCATCGCCCTGCGCCACCGCCATCAGCGCCGCCTGCCGTTCCAGATCGGCGATGCGAAAGCGCGGCAGGCCTGATTGCGCGGTGCCGATCAGGTCACCCGCCCCGCGCATCGCCAGATCCTCTTCGGCAATGCGGAAGCCGTCTTCGGTTTCGCGCAGCACGGTCAGGCGACGCTCGCCGCTTTCGCTCAAGGGGGCCTGATACAGCAGCAGACAGGTCGAGTCCGCCGATCCGCGCCCGACCCGGCCACGCAGCTGATGCAGCTGGGCCAGACCGAAGATTTCGGCCCGCTCGATCACCATGATCGAGGCGTTGGGCACATTGACCCCCACCTCGATCACGGTCGTTGCCACCAGAACCCTGGTCATGCCGCTGACGAAACGCGCCATCGCCGCGTCCTTTTCGGCGGGGGGCATCTGGCCATGCACCAGCCCCACCACGCCCTCGCCCAGGGCGGCGCGCAGGTGCTGGAACCGCGCCTCGGCACTGGCGTAATCCAGCACCTCGCTGTCTTCCACCAGCGGGCAGACCCAATAGGCCTGCCGCCCCTCTGCCACGGCGCGCTGCAGATGTGCCACCACCTCGTCCATCCGGGCTGCGGAAATCAGCGCGGTGCGCACCGGTTTGCGCCCTGCCGGTTTTTCATCCAGCACCGAGACATCCATGTCGCCGTAACTGGCCAGCGCCAGGCTGCGCGGAATTGGCGTGGCGGTCATCACCAGCACATCGGCGGCGACCCCCTTTGCCCCCAGTTCCATGCGCTGAGCAACGCCAAAGCGGTGCTGTTCATCCACCACCGCCAGCCGCAGGTCGTGGAACTGCACATCCTTCTGGAACACCGAATGGGTGCCCACCAGCACCTGCACCGCCCCCGAGGCCAGGCCCGCCAGCTTCTGCGCCCGTTCTGCCCCTTTGTCGCGCCCTGTCAGCAGCACCAGCCGCACCCCGGCGGCGGTGGCCAGCGGCTCCAGCCCGGCAAAATGCTGGCGCGCCAGGATTTCGGTCGGGGCCATCATCACCCCCTGCCCGCCCGCCTCGACCGCCACCAGCAGCGCCAGAAACGCCACCAGTGTCTTGCCCGATCCGACATCGCCCTGCAGCAGGCGGTTCATCCGCAGCGGCGAGGCCATATCGCCGGCGATTTCAGCCAGCGCGCGGGTCTGTGCCCCCGTCGGCACATAGGGCAGGCTGGCCAGCACGCGGGCCTGCAACACCCCGGTCCCGATGCTGGCCCGCCCCTTGCCCCGGCGCAGCGATGCCCGCGCCAGCGACAATGTCAACTGATGGGCGAACAGCTCGTCATAGGCCAGCCGCTGGCGCGCAGGTGCCGTCTGCACCAGATCGCCGGGCCCGGACGGCGCATGGGCCAGCGCCACGGCTGCACGCCAGTCCGGCCAGCCCTCGCGCGCTTTCAGCGGCCCGTCGATCCATTCCGGCAGATCCGGTGCCCGTGCCACGGCAGAGGCTGCCGCCCTGGCCATCACCTTCTGCGTCAACCCCGCGACCAGCGGATAAACCGGCTCATAGGCGGGCAGGTCGGCCGCCTCTTCCTGGCGCAGGACATGGTCGGGGTGCACCATCTGTGCGATGCCGTCGAACAGTTCAATCCGGCCCGAGATCAGCCGGCGCTGCCCTGTGGGCAACAGCTTTTGCAGGAAATCGCCGCGCGCATGAAAGTAGACAAGCTGGAATTCCAGCCCGGCATCGCGCACCATGACCCGATAGGGGCGGCCCTTGGTGCGGGGCGGAAAATGCGCGCCCACCTCGACCTCGACCGTCAGCGTCACGGGGGGCACCACATCGCGGACCGATCCCTTGCGGCTGCGGTCCACGCCCGAGGCGGGCAGCAGGAACAGAAGGTCCTTGGGCCGTTCGACCCCCAGCCCGGCCAGCGCCCTGGCGCTTTTCGGCCCGACGCCGTCCAGCGTTTCCAGATCGGCGAACAGCGGAAACAGGCGCTCGGGGCGGCTCATGCGGTGCCGATCAGCGCAAGCCAGGCATCCTCGTCAATCACCGTCACGCCCAGTTCGGCGGCTTTCGCGGCCTTTGATCCGGCCCCCGGCCCGGCCACCAGATAGTCGGTCTTCGCGCTGACAGACCCGGCCACCTTTGCCCCCAGGGCTTCGGCCCGCGCCTTGGCTTCGGCCCGCGTCATCCGTTCAAGCGTGCCGGTGAAGACCACGGTCTTCCCCGCCACGGCGCTGTCCACCGGCGCGCGGGCTGCCACCTCCTGCACTTGCAGGTGCGCCACCAGCGCATCGATCGCCTGGCGTTCGCGCTCTTGCTGAAAGGTCATCACGACCGAGGTTGCAAGCACATCGCCCACACCATCGATCGCCGTCAGCTCTGCCCAATCCGGCCCCTCGCCCACCCGTGCCGCCGTCATCGCCGCCTCAAAAGCGGCCCAGCTGTGGTAGTGGCTGGCCAGAAGGCTGGCAGAGACTTCGCCGACATGCCGCATTCCCAGGGCAAAGATCAGCCGGTTCAGCGGGATGCGCCGCCTGTCGTCAATCGCCGCAAACAGGTTTTCCGCCGATTTGTCCCCCCAGCCTTCCCGGTTCCTGAGCTGTTGCAGGCCGCTGCCGAACCGGTCGCGCAGGGTGAAGATATCGGCAGGCGTGCGGACCCAGCCATCTTCGTAAAAGGCTTCGACCTGCTTTGCCCCCAGCCCTTCGATGTCAAAGGCGGCGCGGCTGACGAAATGCTTCAGCCGTTCCACCGCCTGCGCCGGGCAGATCAGACCACCGGTGCAGCGGCGCACGGAATCGCCCGCCTCGCGGATGGCATCCGATCCGCAGCGCGGGCAGGCTACGGGAAAGGCATAGGTACCGGCGTCCTGCGGCCGGCGCGACAGGTCCACATCGGCGATCTTGGGAATGACATCGCCGGCGCGGTAGACCTGCACCCAGTCACCGACCCTGATGTCGCGCCCGCCCCGGATCGGATCGCCGCGCGAATCGCGGCCTGCGATGTAATCCTCGTTGTGCAGGGTGGCATTGGCCACCACCACGCCGCCCACGGTGACCGGTGCCAGCCGGGCCACCGGCGACAGCGCCGCGGTGCGGCCCACCTGAATGTCGATCGCCTCGAGCCGGGTCCAGGCCAGTTCGGCGGGAAACTTGTGCGCAATCGCCCAGCGCGGGGTGGACGAGCGAAAGCCAAGACGGCGCTGCAACGCCAGGTCATCCACCTTGTAGACCACCCCGTCGATGTCATAGCCCAGCGTGGCGCGCTGCGCCTCGATCCGCCGGTAGTGGTCCAGCAGCGCGTCCGGCCCGTCGCAGACCTGTGTCAGGGGGTTGGTCTGAAAACCAAGCGATGCCAGCCGCGCAATCGCGCCCGACTGGGTGTCCGCCAGGGGGTCTGACAGCGCCCCCCAGGCATAGGCAAAGAACCGCAGCGGGCGCGCCGCCGTGATTCCCGCATCCAGCTGGCGCAAAGACCCTGCGGCGGCATTGCGCGGGTTGGCAAAGCTTTTTTCCCCGGCAGCCGCCTGCCGCGCATTCAGCGCCGCGAAATCGGCATGGGCCATATAGACCTCTCCGCGCACCTCCAGCAGGTCCGGGGCACCGGACAGCACCGAGGGAATATCGGCAATGGTGCGGGCGTTCTCGGTTACATTCTCGCCGGTCTCCCCATCGCCGCGCGTTGCGGCCCGCACCAGCAAACCGTTTTCATAGCGCAAGGACAGCGACAGCCCGTCAATCTTCGGCTCGGCAGTGTAAAGCAGCGGTGCCTCTGCGCTCAGCCCCAGGTACTTGCGCACCCGGTCATCGAAATCAGCGACATCGCCAAGTTCGAACGCGTTTTCCAGGCTGAGCATCCGGACATCGTGGCGCACCTTGGCAAAGCCTTCGGCCAGTGGCGCGCCCACCTGTTCGGTCGGGCTGTCGGCCCGCTTCAGGCCCGGAAAGCGCGCTTCGATGGCGGCATTGCGGCGTTTCAGCGCGTCATAGTCGGCATCGGTGATCCCGGGCGCGTCTTCGGTGTGATAGGCCCGGTTCGCCGCAGCGATCTGGCGCGCCAGACGGTCAAGGTCCCGGCGCGCCTCGGCCTGCGACAATGCCTCGACGGGCTTCACATCTGTCATCCGCGCCTCTCCCCTGTCCTGTCCAAGGTTTAGGGGGCAGAAAAGGCAAGGTCCAGATGCCGCGACGCCGCCGTGTCAGGCGCTTGCTGCAACCCTGCGCTGAGATTGCAGACCGGGTTCCCGAAGGACATAGCCGCGCCCCCATACCGTTTCAATATGGTTATGGCCGCCTGTCGCCTCGGCCAGTTTCTTGCGCAGCTTGCAGATGAAGACATCGATGATCTTCAATTCCGGTTCATCCATGCCGCCGTAAAGATGGTTCAGGAACATTTCCTTGGTCAGCGTTGTTCCCTTGCGCAGCGACAACAGTTCCAGCATCTGGTATTCCTTGCCCGTCAGGTGAACCATCTCGCCGTTCACGTCCACGGTCTTCGCGTCCAGATTGACATTGATCTGTCCGGTGCGGATGATGGATTGCGCGTGGCCCTTCGACCGCCGGATTATGGCGTGGATGCGTGCGACCAGCTCTTCCCGATGGAATGGTTTTGTCATGTAGTCGTCGGCACCGAATCCAAAACCCCTGAGTTTGCTTTCGGAATCATCCGATCCGGACAGAATCAGGATGGGCGTTTCCACACGCGCCAGGCGAAGCTGGCGCAGAACCTCATGGCCGCTCATATCGGGAAGGTTGAGATCCAGAAGGATAAGATCGTAATCATACAGTTTCGCCAGATCGATGCCTTCTTCGCCCAGGTCCGTGCAGTACACGTTCAGATTGGCATGCGTCAGCATCAGCTCGATGCTGCGCGACGTCGCCGGATCGTCTTCCACAAGCAGTACCCGCATTCCAAAGCTCCACGTAGGTTGTCTTTTAATGATCCTGACCGCCAATGGTTAATCGGAGGTTACCTTAAGATTAGCATTCGGCCTACATGCTCTATACTTTTGGATAGTCGTGACTTTCAATGCCATCTCGCCATGCTGTTCCACGGCCTTGAACCAAAGCGCCAGTTCCTCTTCCGAAAGCGCATAGCGGTCCATGGCTTCGGACCGGGTGATCAGGCCGCATGTCACCGCCCTGACCACAACCGCCTTGCGGCTGGCCACCCATCGCCGCGTCTCGGCCGGGGGAAGATCGGCACGGCTCAGGATGCTGCCGTCCGGCAGCGTGACCTGTCGCGGGCCGTCTACGCGCTTGAGATGCATCGGGGCTTCCTTTTTGATCTGCCCCGACCCTGGCAGATCACGCTTAACCATCTGTGAAACGGGGGGTTGAGGATGCATGGCATTTTCCTATATTCCTGCGGACCTGGCGGCGATCTGCCTGCCCGTCGCCGGAGAGGCCCGATGCCGCTTGACCTGCCGCTCAATTCCCTTGGCTTTGCCAAAGCCCCGCAGGCGACGCGGGTTGTGGTTGCAATGTCGGGCGGCGTGGACAGTTCCGTGGTGGCCGCACACCTGGCGGAAGCAGGCTATGACGTGGTCGGCGTCACGCTGCAACTGTACGATCACGGGGCGGCGCTGGCAAGGAAGGGGGCCTGCTGCGCGGGCCGTGACATTCACGACGCCCGCCGGGTCGCCGAGACGATGGGCTTTCCCCATTACGTGCTGGATTACGAAAACATGTTCCGCGCGGCGGTCATCGACGAGTTTGCGGATGCCTATCTTGCCGGGGCCACGCCCGTGCCCTGCATCCGCTGCAACGAAAGGGTAAAGTTCAGGGACCTGCTGGCCACGGCGCGGGATCTGGATGCCGATTGCATGGCGACCGGCCACTATATCCAGCGCAGGATCGGGGCGGGCGGGCCGGAGCTGCACCGGGCTGCGGATGCAAACCGCGACCAGAGCTATTTCCTGTTTTCGACCACGGCAGAGCAACTGGCGTACCTGCGCTTTCCGCTGGGCGGGCTGGCCAGCAAGGCGGAAACCCGGGCACTGGCGGCGCGCTACGGCCTGCCGGTGGCGGACAAGCCGGACAGTCAGGATATCTGCTTTGTTCCCAACGGAAATTATGCCGCCGTGATCGAAAAGCTGCGGCCCGGAGCGGCAGACCCCGGAGAGATCGTGGACATGGCAGGCCGGGTGTTGGGCCACCATGGCGGCATCATCCATTATACGGTCGGTCAACGCCGGGGACTGGGGATCGGCGGGCTGGGCGATCCGCTCTATGTGGTCCGGCTGGACCCGGCGACGCGGCGGGTGATCGTGGGGCCGAAAGAGGCGCTGTCAACCCGGACCATTCCGCTGAAAGACGTGAACTGGCTGGGCGATGCCCCCTTGGCCAGCCGGGCGGAGTGGCCGGTTGAGGTCAAGGTCCGCTCCACCCGCCCGCCCTGCCCGGCCATCCTGCGCCCCCAGGGGCCGGCCGGGGCCGAGGTCGAGCTGCTCAGCCCGGAAGACGGCGTCTCACCGGGGCAGGCCTGTGTGTTCTATGCCGCCGGGGACAGCCGGGTGCTGGGCGGCGGCTGGATCTGGAAGGGCCGGGCGTAACAGCGGGCTGACCTTTCGGTCAGGTGCGGTGCCTGACACTGCCCGCGTTTCCGGCCCGGCCGGGACCAGGCGCATCACGTCAGGCGCGATCCGCCCCCATCGCCGCCAGAACCGACCGCGCGGCGCGCAATCCGGGCGGATCGCCGCCCTGCCCAAGACGCGCCATCGTCAGGCGCATCGCCGCAAGCTGCGCGTCCCGCGCCGGGCCGGGACCGATCAGCCCAAGCAGCGCCGGGGCGATCAGCTCGGGCGTGCATCGCCCCCCCAGGAATTCGGGCACAACGCGCGTTTCCGACACCAGGTTGACCAGTGTGACGGTATCAACCCGCGCCATGCGGCGCATCAGCCACATGGTCAGCGGGTGCATGTCATAGGCAATGACCATCGGCACGCCGTTTGCCGCCAGTTCCAGCGACACGGTGCCAGAGGCGGCAATCGCCACATCGGCGGCGGCAAAGGCCGCCCGCCTGGCCTCGGGTGCCTCTACGATCCGGGGGCGGATCGGCCAGTCCGCCGTCAGGTCTTCGACCATGGCCGCAACCGGGCGCAGCGTGGGCAGCACAACCTGCGCCTGCGGAAAGGCCGGCCGCAGGCGGTCAAGCACGCCGCCGATCACCGGGGCAAGACGGGCCACCTCGCCCCGGCGCGATCCGGGCAGGGCAAGGACAAGCGGCCCCCCGCGCCCGAGTTCGGCGCGAAAGGCCAGCGCCTCGGCGGCGCTGGCGCGGGGGGCGGATACCACGGGATGTCCGACGAAATCGCAGGTCATCCCGGCGTCGGTCATATAGGGCGGCTCAAAGGGCAGCAGGGCCAGCACATGGTCGATCACAGGCGCCATGTTTGCGGCGCGCCCCGGACGCCAGGCCCAGACCGAAGGGGCAACGTAATGGATGGTGCGCAGATCCGGCCGGGCGGCGCGCACGATCCGGGCGACGCGCAGGACAAAATCGGGGCTGTCGATGGTGATCAGCGCATCCGGTGCCGCCGCCAGCACATCGGCGGCAGCCTCCCGGATGCGCCGTTTGAGGTGGGCGTATTTCGGCAGCACTTCGGCCAGACCCATGACCGAAAGCTCGTCCATCGCAAACAGGCTGTGCAGCCCTTCGGCCTGCATCAGCGGCCCGCCGATGCCCTGCACCTGCAGATCGGGCCGCAGCGATCTCAGCCCGGCCAGAAGCGCCGCCCCCAGCGCATCGCCCGAGGCTTCGCCCGCAATCAGATACAGCCTTATGCCCCGCGCGACCACAGGAACAGGCCCTTCTCCTGCGCTGCGGCGACTGTGGCGGCCCGGTCCAGCAGCAGAACGCCGCCTGCCGCCCAGGCAAGGCCCGCAAGGCCCGCTGCGGCAGCCTGCACGACCGTTGCGGGGCCAATGGCGGGCAGATCAACCCGCAGGTCCTGTCCGGGTTTCGGGGCCTTGTAAAGCAGCCCGCGCGCCCCGTCCGGGTCGGGGCGCAGGGCGGCCCCGGTCCTGGCGACGAAGTCAAGCAGGGCATCTGTGCCAGGCAGTGCTTCCACGCCAAGGCAAAGCCCCTGGGCCACCACGGCCCCCTGCCCGACATCGACCGCGCCAAGCGCCTGCACGATGAACGCCGCACGGGCGGCATCGCGCCGGTCGTCTTCGGTCACCGTGCCGGCCAGAATGCCGGGGCCGGGCACAAGATCGGGCGCGACCTGATCCACCCCGACAACCTCAAGACCGGAGGCTTCAAAGATGGCGATGACGCCGCGCAGGGCGGCATCGTCGCCGCCCCGCATCGCGGCCAGCAGTTGCGGCACCAGCCGGGCCGTCGCCGGATCGAACAGCGCCGGGTCAAGCCGGGGGCGCTGCACCGCCCCGGCGAAGACCACGCGGGTCACGCCCTGATCCGCGAGGTGATCCAGAAACGGCACCAGACGCTCGACACGGAAGGTCAGATCGGGCACCAGCCCTTCGGGGGCAAATCCCACAGGCACCGCCACAAGGGGGCGATCAAGGCTGGCCGCCACGATGGCGGCAAGCCCGCCGCGCCCGGCGATGACGGCGGTACGCCCGGCCCCGGTCATTTCGGCGTCAGAAAGGACCGGTCCGAATTGGACAGGATGAAATCGGTGATCTCCCGGACATGGGCGCTGTCGGTTTCCTCGGCCAGCTTGCGGGCACGGTCCAGGAAGGTGCCTTCGCCCTGTGCCAGCATCTGATAGGCGGCGCGCAGCGACATGATTTCGGCCCGGTCCACCCCGCGCCGTTTCAGCCCGACAAGATTGAGCCCGTCCAGATCGCCGCGCGGCCCCTGCACCAGCCCGTAGGGCAGCACATCATGACTCACCATGGTAACGGCCCCGATGATGGCCCCGCGCCCGATCCGGACCCATTGATGCACGCCCGACAGGCCACCGACGATCACATCGTCGCCCAGAACACAATGCCCGGCGATGGCAACGTGATTGACCAGGATCACCCGGTCACCGATCTGGGCGTCATGGCCCACATGGGCACCGGTCATGATCAGGCAGTCATCCCCGATGCGCGTCACGCCGCCACCGCCTTCGGTGCCGGTGTTCAGCGTGGCCCCTTCGCGGATCCTGCAGCGCCGCCCGATGACAAGGCGCGTGTGTTCCCCGCGATACTTCAGGTCCTGCGGCACTTCCCCGACGGTGGCAAAGGGGAAGATCACCGTCCCGTCGCCGATCTCGGTCCAGCCGGTGACAACGGCATGGCTTTTGACCGTCACGCCGGGGTGCAGCGTTACCTCGGCACCGATCACGGTAAAGGGGCCGATGACACAGCCCGCGCCAATCACCGCCCCGTCCGCAATGACCGCAGAAGGATGAACCTGCGCCTGGGGCGATAGGGTCATCTGCGGTCAGGCCTTTGGCACATCGAACATGGCCATGAAGGTGGCCTCGCAGCACAGGTCTGCCCCAACCATCGCCCTGCCTTCGAACTTCCACACCCGCCCACCGCCGCGCAGCGCCCGCACATGCAGTTCCAGCACGTCGCCGGGCACGACCTTGCGGCGGAATTTCACACCATCAACCCCCATGAAGAAGACATTGGCCTTCCTGTCCACCAGGTCCATCGACAATCCCACCAGCACGCCCGAGGTCTGGGCCATCGCCTCGATGATCAGCACGCCCGGAAAGATCGGCATGCCGGGAAAGTGGCCCTGAAACTGCGGTTCGTTGCAGGTCACGTTCTTGATGCCGACGCAGGACTGGTCGATCACGATGTCCTGCACCCTGTCGATCATCAGGAAGGGATAGCGGTGCGGAATGATCCGCTGGATCAGGGCAAGATCGGCAGTGGTCGGGGCCGGGGCAACGGCGGAATCAGGCATCGCGCACTCCTTGCGACGTCAAGGGGATTGCGCCGCAGCGCAACTCTGCCGATGGTTAGCAACCTTGGCCCGCCGAAACAAGCACGGCGGTCCTAGTCCTGGCTGGCGGCGGGCGGCGGATCGGCGGCGGGTTCGGGAACCGTCCCCGTATCCGGCAGCGTCCGGTCAATGCGCTCGATCGCAAGATCGGTGATGTCGATGCTGGGACTGGACCAGATCACCAGGGCCCGATCAAGAATAAGCTCGGCCCCCATTTCGGTCCGGATCTGGTTTAGGATCGGGACAACCTCTTGCAGAAAGGCCCGCTGCGACTGTTCCTGCCGCATCGACAGATCGCGCGCCCTGGCATCGCGTGCCCGGCGGATCTCCTTGACCTTGGCATCAAAGGCCTGCGCAAGGGTTTCGAACTCGGCGGCGGGAAGGCCGGGGCGCCGTTCCGCCAGCGCGGCTTCCTCGGCCTCCAGCGCGGCTTCCAGACTGCGGTTTTCTGCGACCAGCGCCTTTGCCTCGGCATCGATCGCGGCCTGGCTCTGCCGCCCATAGCGCGAGTCGGCATAAAGCCGATTCTGGTCAAGCGTCAGAATCGGGCCGGCCGTGGCAACCGGTTCGCCCAGCGACATCTGCGCCCCGGCCGGACAGGCCGCCAGCAGGCCAAGAGACAGGGCAATCAGGCAGAACGGACGCATCAGAAGGTCGTGGACACGGTCAGGTCGAAATTCTGTTCCCTGTCGTAGTCTTCCTTAACGATGGCCCTGGTGAAGTTGAAGCGCAGCGGGCCGATCGGCGTGGTCCAGAACACCGATACGCCCAGAACTGCGCGCAGATGGAAGCTGTCATCAACAGGTCCGGCCGTTCCCTGGATATCGTTGAGCGACCAGACAGAGCCTGCATCCATGAAGATGCCGCCCTTCAGGCCGTATTCATTCGGGATGCCCAGGGGGAATTCCGCCTCAAGGCGGGCCACGGCGGAATAGTTGCCGCCCAGCGCGTCCTGGTTCACCGCCGTCAGGTCGCGCGGACCGATGCCATTGGTTTCAAAGCCGCGGATTTCGCCGTTTCCGAAGTAACGGTCGGTCACGCGACTGTCGTCTTCGATCATGTTCAGCGCGGCTGCCTCGAACGTGGCCCGCAAGGTCACCTCTTCGTTCAGGACACGGCGTTCGATTCTGGCCAGGGCAGAGGTGGTGATCGATTGCACATCGCCGCCGACCCCGGCGAAATCCTGACCAAAGCGCAACTGCACACCGCCCAGCGGATTCAGCGCCCCGGTCCGGGTATCATAGTCGTACAGATAGCCAAGCGCGCTTGTGACCAGCGGACCGCGAAGCTCGTCACGCTTGAGGATGGTCGAGGAGTTGACGCTGACATCGGTCAGCTCTTCCTGTTTCAGAAGGTAGCGCAGTTCGAAGCGCGAGTAGTCACCCGCCGGGAAGGACAGCGAGGTGCGCCCGCCGATAACATCGGTGTTGTAAAAGGCGTTGAACTGCTCTGTGTTGGACGAGAAGAGGGACAGCCGGAAGCCAAGGTCCCGGTCGAGGAAGGCCGGCTCGAAGAAACTGGCTGTAAGATCAAGGTTGTCCGCGCCGCCCGAAACGCTCAGTCCGACGGTCTGACCCCGGCCAAGAAAGTTCGTCTCGGTAAAGCCAAGGTTCAGCCCGACCCCGTCGGACACCGAAAAGCTGGCCCCCAGCGACAGCGTGCCTGTCGGTTGCTCCACCACATCGACGTTGACGATGACCTGATCCTCAGCGGTGCCGGGCTGGCTGTCGACCTGCACATCCGAGAAAAAGCCAAGGGCGCGGATGCGTTCGGCGGCACGGCGGATTTCGCGCGGGTTGAAAGGATCGCCTTCGACCGTGCGGAACTCGCGCCGGACGACCTCGTCCAGGGTGGTGGTATTGCCTTCGATGTCGATGCGTTCGACAAAGATGCGCGGCCCGCGGGTGATGGCAAAGGTGACATCAAGCGTCAGGTCGCGGTCGTTGCGGGTGACGCGCGGTTCCACGCGGATGAAATTCAGGCCCTGCTGCAGGGCAAGGTTTTCCATCCGCGCAATGTTGTTGTCGATGACGGCAGGGGAATAGGTCACGCCCGGGCGCAGGCGCACCACATCGGCAAAGGGCACAGGATCGATCTCGGGAATCTCGCTGATGGTGTCGACCTTGCCGACACTGAATCTCTGGCCTTCCCGCAGGGTGAATGTAACGAAAAAGCCGTCACGCTCTGCCGAGACGGCAGAGGTGGCGTCAAGCACCTCGAAATCGACAAACCCGCGCGCGGCGTAGAAATCGCGCAAAAGCTGTTTGTCCAGCTCGATCCGGTCGGCAATGAAGGTGTCGGCCCGGATGAAGGTCCGCAGCAGGCCCGCCTGCTTGGTTTCCAGCACCTGGCGCAGGCGGCGGTCGGAAAAGGCACGGTTGCCGACGAAGGCCAGCCTTTCCACCTCGACGACGCGGCCTTCGGTGATCTCGAACACAAGGTCCACGCGGTTTTCGGACCGGCGGATGATCTTGGGGGTGACCGTCGCCGCGATGCGACCCGCCGCCGTATAGGCTTCGGCAATTGCGGCGGCATCAGCCTCGGCCTGCGCGGGCGAATAGATGCGGCGCGATTCGGATTGAACGACGGCGTCAATCTCTTCGTCGGTGAGGCGCCTGTTGCCTTCAAAGCTGATGACGTTGATCGTCGGGAATTCCCTGACGCGCAGCACAAGCACGCCGCCCTCTGTCTCGACATCGACCGTCTCAAACAGGCCGGAGTTTGTCACGGCCTGAACGGCGTCGTTCAACTGCCCCGCTGTCAGGGTCTGGCCGACAGTGATTCCCGCATAGCGCAGCACGGTCGCGCTGTCGACGCGCTGGTTGCCCTCGACGCGGACGCTTGAGAACTGGTAATCCTGCGCCACGGCAGAGGTTGCAAACAAAAGCCAGAAGGCTGAAATCAGGGCTGAAGCCGCCAGAAACAGATGACGTTGCGGATGCAGGCCCATGACTGTGCCGGTCGCCCTTGCGGCTGACTTCTGCTGCATCGTCCGAACCACCCCGTCTTGCCCAAGGACTTCTGACTACCGGTATTGACCGGGGTTGTCAAAAGCCTGTGGCGCAGCACGGCGGAAGTCTGCGGGCAGGCTGTGCCGGGGGCTGCCTTGCGGGATCAAGGCATCGGTGACGGGCAACGGCAGGCCCCGCTGAGGCCCCGTCGGGAAGCCCGGCCATGATGGCGCCGTGCCCGAAAAT
Organism: Rhodobacter sp.; assembly: GCA_020250125.1. Classification (GTDB taxonomy): domain Bacteria; phylum Pseudomonadota; class Alphaproteobacteria; order Rhodobacterales; family Rhodobacteraceae; genus Aliitabrizicola. The sequence continues at coordinate 23,920 of JADCEL010000020.1, read as the reverse complement.
CCTGCCCCGGTTCAGACCGGCGGCACGCGAAGGGCCCCGATCCGCGCCAGGCACAGCCTGCCCGCCGCGTTCTTCTTTCCTTCGGTTTGGGGCCGGTCTGCCGCCGGGCTGCGGCATCACCGGGACCAACAGGGCGCTGACATCGGTTCAGGGGCAGAAGATGTCATTCGAAAGCGCCAGCAGCATCAGAGAGATGATCACGGCAAGCCCCCCCGCCATCAGGATGCGCAATGCCCTGTCAGACGGCGGACGGCCGGTCACCGCCTCATACGCGTGAAACACCAGATGGCCGCCATCCAGTACCGGAACCGGGATCAGGTTGGCAAACCCGACGGCGGTCGAAAGCACTGCGATGAACCACAGGAAACTGGCCAGCCCCAGGGTGGCCGCCGCGCCGGAGGTTTCGGCGATGGTGATCGGACCGCTGAGATTGCAGGTGCTGATGGCCCCGGTAATCATATGGACAAGGCCCGAAACCGTCAGGGTGATCGCCCCCCAGGTCTGCTGCGCGCCGAGGCTGATCGCCTCGGACAGACCCGGTGTGCGGGTTTCCGGCACAAAAACCAGCCCCCCGGTCAACCCGATCAGCCAGCGCGTTTCAAAACCGCCTTCCGACAGCGGAATATCCATGCGCCGCGGTTCCAGCGAGACGTCGAAAACCTCGCCCGCGCGCCAGACAGTCAGGGCAAGCGGCGCGCCGCCGGAATTGCCCACCGCCTCGCGCATCTGCGCAAAGGCCGTGACAGGCGTTCCGTCGACGGACAGAATCACATCGCCCGCCGCAAGACCCGCCTGCATCGCCGCCGAGGTCGGCTGCACCGACTCCACGACCGGCGGAAAGGGGAACGGGCCGTCCAGGGTCAGCACCTGGTCACCGCGCTGCACGCGGTAGGATACCGGGGTCACGGGTTCCAGCGCTTCGGTGACCTTGCCGAAGGTTTCGAAATCAGGCGTCTCCTGCCCGTCCACGGCCAGAATGCGGTCACCCGGCTTCAGCGCCGTTTCAAAGCCGGGCATCGCCTTGACCTGGCCCACCACGGGCTTGTCTGTTGCGATTCCCTGCCACAGGAAGAAACCGGCAAAAAGCAGGATCGACAGCATGAAGTTGAAGGCCGGGCCGGCGGCAACCGTGGCCGACCGCGCCCAGAGCGGCGCGCCATGCATGGTGCGGCGCAGTTCGGCCTGGCTCAGCCCGCTCATCGCCGCCGCGTCTTTGGCAGACGCGGCATTGGCATCCCCCCTGAACTTGACGAAGCCGCCGAAGGGCAAGGCGGCCACCTGCCATTTGGTGCCGCGCCGGTCGGTCCGCGACATCAGCACCGGACCGAAACCGATGGAAAAGACATCGGCATCGATCCCCGACCACCGGGCCACGATGTAATGGCCGTATTCATGCACCGCGACGATGACAGACAGGGCGACGACAAACGCAAGAAGCGTCCAGACAAAGCCGCCGAACGACGGGATCAACGCGAAGAAATCCAAGTTCTACCTCTGCCAATGACGGTGACGAACCGTGTCTTCGGTGGTCCTGCGGGCGAGATGGTCCATCGCAATCACGTCCTCAAGGGTCAGAAGGGTGTTTTCGCGGCGCATCTCGCCGGAAAGCCTGTCCAGCACAACCTCAACTATGGCTGCCATGTCGGCAAATCCAACCCCGCCCGCAAGGAAGTGATCAAGGGCCACCTCCTTTGCGGCATTGAACACCGCGCCCGACAGGCCGCGCACCTCCATCACCGCGCGCGCCAGCCGCAGCGCGGGAAAGCGCGCCTCATCGGGGGCCTCGAAGGTCAGCTGCGCCAGTTCCGCAAGGTCCAGCCGCGCGACAGGCACATGATCGCGGCGCGGCCAGTTCAGCGCGTAGCCAATGGCATGGCGCATGTCGGCCGGCCCGAGATGGGCCATCATGCCCCCGTCGCGAAAGCCGACAAGGGCGTGTACGATGGATTGCGGATGGATGATCACTTCGATCCGGTCGGGATCAAAGCCGAAGAACTCGCGCGTTTCGATCAGCTCCAGCGCCTTGTTGAACATCGAGGCGGAATCGACGGAAATGCGCCGTCCCATCGCCCAGTTCGGGTGCGCCACCGCCTCTGCCGGGGTGGCAGCCGCCATGCGCTTTGCCGGCCAGGTGCGGAACGGCCCGCCCGAGGCGGTCAGGATCACCCGTTCCACCGCTGCGGGGTCTTCGCCTGTCAGGGCCTGGAAGACGGCGGAATGTTCGCTGTCCACCGGCAGGATCGTGGCCCCGTGCCGCGCGGCGGCTGCCATCAGAACCGGACCCGCCGTCACCAGGCTTTCCTTGTTGGCCAGGGCCAGGGTGCCGCCATGGGCCAGCGCCCGCATGCCCGGAACCAGACCCGCCGCCCCGACGATGGCGGACATCACCCAGTCCGCCTGCCGGTCGGCGGCCTCGGCCACGGCAGCGGCGCCTGCGGCCACTTGCGTTCGCGTGCCTGCCAGGGCGTCCTTCAGCGCGCCGTAGCATTCGGGGTGGGCGGTGACGGCGATATCCGCATCAAAGCGGCGCGCCCGGGCGGCAAGCCGGTCCACCTGCCTGCCCCCGGTCAGCGCCACAACCTGCACGCTGCCGGGCGTCAGCAGGTCCAGCGTGTTTTCCCCGATCGAGCCGGTGGCACCGAAAACCGAAATCCGCCGCATCAGGGGCGCACCTCGGGGACGACGACGATCAGCGCCACCAGCAGCATCAGCAGCGCGGCCCCAAGCAGCCCGTCGAAGCGGTCCATCAGCCCGCCGTGACCGGGAATCAGGTGCGAGCTGTCCTTCACGCCCATGCGCCGCTTGATGGCGCTTTCGGCGATATCGCCCATCTGCGAGGCCAGCGACAGGGCGGCGGAAATCCACGGCAGGTCCGGCCCGGCGGTGGTGAAGCGCAGGAACACCAGCCCGACCAGCGCCGCGGCGATCCAGCCGGCAATCGTGCCGGACCAGGTCTTTTTCGGACTGACGGCCGGCCAGAACCTGGGGCCACCGAACGTGCGGCCGGCGAAGTATCCGGCAATATCGGTGACGACAACGACAAGGACCAGCCAGATCAGCCAGACCATGCCATAATCGGCGCGAAAGCCGACAAGCCCCCAGGCAGCCAGCAGGATGGCAAAACCGTAAATGGCAAAGATCGCGGCGTGGCTGCGCAGCAGGACGGCGCCGGACAGTGCCACCACGGCCAGAATGGCCAGGCCCGTGACACCCGGAACCACAAGGGCCAGCAGCACCCCCGATGCAGCGGCCAGCCCAAGAAGCCGTGCCGCCACAGGCTGATCCGGGCGGATCATCGCCGCCAGTTCCCAGATCATCAGCCCGGCGGCCACAATCGCCAGCGTGCCAAACCACCAGCCGCCGGCCCAGACAGCCGCAGCGCCGACCACAACCATCGCCGCCCCCGAGACCATGCGCGGCCCAAGATCAGCCCAGGTGCCGGTTGCGGTCATGCCGGGGCCGCCGAACCGAAGCGCCGTTCGCGGCCACCATACCGCCCGATGATCGCGGCAAGCTCTGCCGCAGTGAAATCGGGCCACAGCGTGGGGGTGAATTCGTATTCGGAATAGGCCGACTGCCACAGCAGGAAGTTGGAAATCCGGGTCTCGCCGCTGGTGCGGATCACCAGATCGGGGTCGGGAAGATCATGGGTGTCGAGGCAGCTTTCCAGCATGTCCTCGTCAACAGCCTCGACCGCCACCTGGCCCCGGACGACCCTGTCGGCAAGCTTGCGCGCGGCGCGCAGCAATTCGTTGCGCCCGCCATAATTGATCGCAACCGTCAGATTGAGAAGCGACAGACCGGCAGTGCGCTCTTCAATCCCGGCCATCAGGCGTTGCAGCTTCGGGTCCAGCCGCGAACGGTCCCCGATGAAGCGCATCCGAACCCCTTCGGCCGCCAGCCGGTCTGCCTCGCGCTCGATGTAGCGCGCGAAGATCGACATCAGGCCCAGCACCTCTTCGGTGGAGCGTTTCCAGTTTTCCGTGGAAAAGGCATAGATGGTCAGCCAGCGGATGCCGAGGTCAGGCGCGGACCGCACGATCTCGCGCACCCGCTCGGCGCCTTTGCGGTGTCCGACAAGCCGGGGCCAGCCCCGGTTTGTCGCCCATCGGCCGTTGCCGTCCATGATGATCGCGACATGGTCCGCGCGCCGCTCGGGCGGGCGGGCGTCGCGCTGTTCGGCCAAGGCCAAGGTCCTGCCCCCTTCCGGCGCGGCGAAGATGCAGGTCAGACCTGCATGATCTCTGCCTGTTTCGATTCCAGCGCCCGGTCCACAACGGCGATCGATTTGTCCGTCAGCTCCTGCACCTCGTCGGCATACATCTTCTGGTCGTCTTCCGACAGGCCGGCGGCTTTCGCCTTTTTGATCTGGTCCATGCCGTCGCGGCGCACATTGCGGATGGCGACCTTGGCCTGTTCGGCGTATTGGGCCGCAACCTTTGTCAGCTCGCGCCGCCGCTCTTCGTTCAGTTCCGGGATCGGCAGACGGATCAGCGGCCCGTCAACGACGGGATTGATGCCGATGCCCGAATCGCGGATCGCGCGTTCGACCTTTGAAATCATGCCCTTGTCCCAGACATTGATCACCACCATGCGCGGTTCGGGCACGTTGACGGTGCCAAGCTGGTTGATCGGGGTCATCTGGCCATAGGCATCGACCTGGATCGGCTCCAGGATAGAGGCCGAAGCGCGGCCCGTCCGCAACGAGGCGAATTCGGCGCGCAATGCGGTCATGGCCCCGTCCATCCGGCGCTGGAGGGCATCAAGATCGATCTCGGTGGCGTCCTGGCTCATCAGGAAATCCCTTCTTCTGGGCGGCAAGGCGTTTTTGGCGTTCTATAGCAGCGCCGGGCGCGCATGGGTATAGCCTCAGCCCTGCACCCGCGTATAGGTGCCCCGCCCGCTGAGAATGCCACGGAAGCCGCCGGGTTCGTCCAGACTGAAGACGATGATCGGCAGATTGTTGTCGCGCGCCAGCGCAATCGCCGAGGCATCCATCACGCCTAGGTGCTTCTGAAGCACCTCGTCATAACTTACCGTGTCATAGCGCCTGGCATCAGGGTGTTTCCCGGGGTCCCTGTCATAGACGCCGTCAACCTTGGTCCCCTTGAAGATCGCCTCGCAGGCCATTTCGCTGGCCCGCAGCGTCGCGGCGGTATCGGTGGTGAAATAGGGGTTGCCGGTGCCTGCGGCGAAGATGACGACGCGCTTTTTCTCAAGGTGCCGCACGGCGCGGCGGCGGATATAGGGCTCGCACACCTGATCCATCGGAATGGCCGAAATCACGCGGGTGAAGATGCCGATCTGTTCCAAAGAGGCCTGCATCGCCAGCGCATTCATCACCGTGGCCAGCATGCCCATGTAATCGGCCGTGGTGCGTTCCATGCCCTGGGCCGAGCCCTGCAGGCCGCGAAAGATATTGCCGCCCCCGATCACCATGCAGATCTCGACGCCCAGATCATGGACCGACTTCACCTCTTGCGCGATGCGCTTCACGGTGGGCGGATGCAGCCCGTAGCCCTGATCGCCCATCAGCGCCTCGCCCGAGATTTTCAGAAGGACGCGCCTGTAGCGCATGATGCCTGCTTCGCCGCCTTTGGCCGCCGCGCCGGTCATGGCCTGCCCCCGTTCCTGCATTCCTGTTTGACTGCGGCGCAAAATGTCGGAAAACCGGATCGGGTACAACGGGGAAGCTGCGGTTTCCCGCAAGCGCCGCAGGTGCCCTGCCGTGACGGTGGCGGCGGGCGTTTCGCACCCCCGCCGCGCCAGCGCGGTATCCTTGCGAAAAAGACGGGGCTTGCGGGCCGAAGCCTTGGGGACCGACGTGGCGTTATCCGACATCCCTTCAGACCGCCCGGTCCTGATCGCCGGGCCGACAGCCAGCGGCAAATCGGCCCTGGCCGAAAGAATCGTGGCAGCGGGCGGCGGGGTGATCGTGAATGCGGATGCGTTGCAGGTCTATGACTGCTGGCAGCTCCTGTCGGCGCGGCCGGCAGCGGCGGCCGAAGCGGCACTGCCGCACCGCCTTTACGGCCATGTCGGGCGCGAACAGGCCTATTCGGCGGGCCACTGGCTGCGCGAGGTGCGCTCGGTGCTGGCCGAAGGGCTGCGCCCGGTGATCGTGGGCGGAACCGGGCTGTACTTCATGGCGCTGACCGAAGGGCTGGCCGAGGTGCCGCCGATCCCGCCCGGCATCAGGGCAGAGGCCGATTCCCGGCTGCGCGATGCCGGTCTTGGGGCGATGACGGCAGAGCTTGACCCCGCCACAGCGGCGCGGATCGACCTGCGCAACCCCGCGCGGGTGCAGCGCGCCTGGGAGGTGCTGCGGGCCACCGGGCGTGGTCTGGCCGACTGGCAGGCCGATACCGGGCCGCCGCTGCTGCCGCCGGACCGTGCCGAGGCGCTGCTGCTGGACCCCGGGCGTGACTGGCTGGCGGCGCGGATCGACCGCCGATTCGACGCGATGATGGCGGCGGGCGCACTGGACGAGGTGCGGGCCCTGTTACCGGTCTGGCGGACCAACGCGCCCTGGACGCGGGCGATCGGCGCGCCGGAACTGGCGGCGCATCTGCGCGGGCAGTGCAGCCTGCCACAGGCCGTGGCGGCGGCCAAGACCGCGTCGCGGCAATATGCCAAGCGCCAGCGCACCTGGTTCCGCAGCCGCATGGCGGCATGGCAACGGATCGCCCCGGCCTGACCGCTGCCCGTGCAGCGATGCCACAGCATCGGCGCCGTCTGTGGATTTCCGCTTGGGTGCGCACAGCGGGTGCTGATATGGTAAACGGCGGCAAATCCGGATGCGACGAATGAAAGACCTTTCCCCGGGTCCGCAGGCGCGGCTGATGGCGATTCCCCGTCTTGCGGCGGGGGGGCGCTGGCGCGTGGAAGCGATGCGGTCCCTGTCCGAGCCGATGCTGCTGTGGTTCACCAAGGGCCAGGGGCGGATCACCGTGGCGGGCGTGACGCGCGGCTATACCCCGCACAACGCGGTCCTCATTCCCGCAGGCACGATGCACGGCTTTGAAGTTGGCCCGCAGGTCTTTGGCACTGCCGTCTTTTTCGGCCGGAACAGTGATGTTGCCCTGCCGGTCACACCCCTGCATCTGCGCATCCGTGACAGCCAGTCGCAGGTGGAAGTGAACCAGTGCCTGGACAGCATACAGCGCGAACTGGACAGCCCCGAGCCCGGCCATGACCGGGCGGTGCGGCATCATCTGGGCCTGCTGGGCGTCTGGCTGGAACGGCAGGCCGCGCGGATGCCGCCAGAGACGGTGGTGGCCCCCGTTTCCGCCCGCCGGCTTGTGATGGCATTCACCGCGCTGCTGGAGCGTGATTTCCGCTCGGGGCGCGGCGTGGCCGACTATGCCGCAGCCATGGGCGTGACACCCACTCATCTGACCCGCTGCTGCCAGCGCACCTGCGGACGCCCCGCCTCGGCGCTGCTGCAGGACCGGCTGCTGTTCGAGGCGCGGCGGATGCTGACCGAAACCGACCGGCCGGTCAGTCACATAGCGCGGGATCTCGGGTTCACCTCGCCATCCTATTTTACCCGCGCCTTCCTGCATCAGACGGGCAAAACACCCTCGGCCTTCCGGCGCGCGCCCTGACGCCGGAACGCCGGTGTCGCAAACAGGCAGCGGAACGGCGAAGGCGGACGTTGACGCGGCAGGTCATTCTGTGCGGAATGGTCCGGGCAAACATGGCAGGAAACCGCATCCGGCAGGTCCGCCGGGCCCATGCGGTGACGGAAGACATGTTCTGACAGGGAGAAGACAATGAAAGACGACACACAACTGGGCCTGCGGGTACATCCGGCGGCGCTTATGTATGCGGAAGAAGTGGCAGCCGGAAAGCTGTCGCGCCGCGAGTTTCTGACGCGGTCCTCGGCGCTGGGCGTATCCGCCGTTGCCGCCTATGGCCTGCTGGGCCTTGCCGCGCCGGAAGCGCGCGCGCAGGAAACCCCAGTCACAGGGGGAACGCTGCGGATGAACATGGAAACCAGGGCGCTGAAAGACCCGCGCACCTGGGACTGGTCGGAACTGGCAAACTTCAGCCGCGGCTGGCTGGAATACCTGGTCGAGTATGAACGTGACGGAACCATTGTGGGCCGTCTGCTGGAAAGCTGGTCCACCAATGCCGACGCAAGCGTCTACACCCTGAATGTCCGCCCGGGCGTCAAGTGGAACAACGGCGACGATTTCACGGCCGAAGACGTGGCCTTCAACATCACGCGCTGGTGCGATGCCACCGTCGAAGGCAATTCCATGGCAACCCGGATGGGCGGGCTTGTGGACGAGACGACAAAGCAGGCCCGTGCCGGGGCGATTGCCGTCACCGGCCCGCTGACCGTCACGCTGACCCTGCCCGCCCCCGACATCAGCCTGATCGCCGGGATGAGCGATTATCCCGCCGCGATCGTGCACCAGAGCTATGACAACGGCGATCCTTCGCTGAACCCGGTCGGCACCGGCCCCTACCTGCCGGAAACGAACGAGGTTGGCGTGCGCCAGACCCTGGTGCGCAACACAAACCACACCTGGTGGGGCGAAGGCGCCTATCTGGACCGGATCGAATACATCGACTACGGCACCGATCCGGCTGCGGTCCTTGCGGCGGCGCAATCCGGCGAGATCGATGCAACCTACCGCACCGAGGGCGATTTCGTGGCGGTGTTCGACGGCATCGGCTGGACCAAGACCGAAGCGATCACCGCAGGCACGCTTGCCGTGCGCTTCCACCATGCCGTCGCACCCTATGACAACCTTGCCGTGCGCAAGGCGTTGCAGCTGGCGGTGGACAACAACGTTGTGCTGGAACTTGGCTTTGCCGGATTGGGACAGGTGGCCGAAAACCATCACGTCTGCCCGATTCACCCGGAATATGCACAGCTTCCGCCCCTTGTGGTCGATCCGGCCGCAGCGAAAGCCATGCTTGCCGAAGCGGGCCATGCCGATACCGAATTCGAACTGATCTCGCTTGACGACAACTGGCAGGCGGCAACCTGCGATGCGGTTGCCGCACAGCTGCGGGACGCGGGCGTGAACATCAAACGCTCGATCCTGCCCGGATCGACGTTCTGGAACGACTGGCTGAAATACCCGTTCTCTGCCACGGAATGGAACATGCGCCCGCTTGGCGTCCAGATCCTGGCGCTGGCGTATAAATCGGGCGTGGCCTGGAACGAAACCGCCTTTTCCAACGCCGAATTCGATGCCGAACTGACCAAGGCCCTGGCGATTGCCGACGCGTCCGAGCGCCGCAAGATCATGGAACGCCTGCAAATGATCATGCAGGAACAGGGCGTGCTGATCCAGCCGTTCTGGCGGTCGGTGTTCCGCCATGCCAATGCCAATGTCCGTGGTGCCGATGCGCACCCGATCTTCGAGCACCACCACTACAAGTGGTGGATCGCGGCCTGACCGGCTGTCCGTGACGACCCGGCGCGGGCGGCCTGTGCCGCCCGCGCTGTTTGCGCGCCTTGTGCGGCATATTTCGCCCGAAGACGGCAAGGCCAAAGCCGGAGATGCCCCCAAATGCCTGTTTTCCTGATCCGGCGCGTTCTGACGATGGTTCTGACGGCGCTGTGCCTGACCTTTGTTGTCTTCTACCTGACCAATCTTCCCCCCAACCTTGAAAAGCTTGCCAAATCCGAGGCATCTTCCCGGATGAGCGATGCCGATGTGGAAAGCTGGATCGAACGCAACGGCTACGGTCGGCCGGTGCTGGTGCGTTACGGCGAATGGCTGGGCCTGACCCCCGGCTGGACCCGTACCGAAGATGGCGTGACCACAGGCCGCTGCATCGAACGCGGGCAAGACCCGGCAACGGCACCCCTGCGTTGCGGTGTGTTGCAGGGCGACTGGGGCTTTTCCACCGTGTTCAAGCAGCCTGTTTCGCAGATCATTGCAGAACGGCTGGGCGCCACCGGCCTTCTGATGCTGTGGGTCATGATCGTCATGGTACCGGCCTCGCTGCTGATCGGCGTGCTGTCGGGGATGCGCGAAGGATCGCGGCTGGACCGGGGCCTGTCGGTCTTTTCCATCGCCTCGACCGCCACGCCGGAATATGTCTCGGGCGTGGTGCTGATCGCGCTCTTCGCCTCGTCCAGCACCGGGCTGTCGCCCTGGCTGGCAGAGCAAGGCTGGATTTCCGGCAAGACCCTGTTCATGGGCACCGCCACCAGCGCGCTGGACAGCGGCATCACCTTCTGGAACTTCGGCCTGCCGGTGATGACCATCGCCCTTTACGGCATCGGCTATATCGCCCGGATGACCCGCGCCAGCATGACCGAGGTGATGACAGCGCAGTATATCCGCACCGCGCGGCTGAAAGGTGTGTCCTTTGGCAATGTCGTGATGAAACACGCGCTGCGCAACGCGCTGATCGCGCCCTTCACGGTGATCATGCTGCAATTCCCCTGGCTGCTGAACGGCGTCGTCATTGTCGAGACCCTGTTCAATTACAAGGGCTTCGGCTGGACATTGGTCCAGGCGGCCGGCAATAACGACATCGAATTGCTGCTGGCCGGTTCGGTGGTGGCCGTCTTTGTGGTTCTGATGACGCAGCTGATCTCGGATATCGGCTATGTCTTCCTGAACCCCCGTATCCGCGTTTCGTAAGGAGGCCTCTGGTGGACGCACTTTCCTGGGGCCAGATCTTTGGCCGCATGGCCTGGCAGTTCTGGCCGGTCTGGGCGGCCCTGATCCTGACCTTTGCCGTCTCTGTCCGCTTCAAGCGCAGGCTCGGGCTTTACGGCAAGCTCCATGACAGCCCGGTGGGCATGATCGGCTTCGGTCTGGTGATGTTCTGGGTGTTCACGGCGCTCTTCTCGGCGGTCATCATGACGCATGATCCCCTGACCCAGGTGTCGGGCATGAAGAACGCCCTGCCCGGATTTCCGCAGAAGGGGGCCGAGGGGGCCTATTACCTGCTCGGCGGCGACAATCTGGCGCGCGATGTGTTCAGCCGCATGGTGGCGGGATCGGTGCTGGTGATCCAGATCGCGCCGATGGCCACGGTCTTTGCCTTTATGGTGGGCATTACCCTGGGCCTGCCGGCGGGCTATTACGGCGGCAAGCTCGACACGGGGTTGTCGTTTCTGGCGAACCTGATCCTGGCCTTCCCGGTGATCCTGCTGTTCTACCTGCTGGTCACGCCGGAAATCGTCCAATCGGGGCTGCCGCAGTACATCGGCGTCGTGCTGTTCCTGTTCCCGCTGATCTTCCTGACGGTGCTGATCAACTCGCGCCTTTATGTCAAGCCGGCGCTGCGCAACCTTCTGGTCGGGCTGGTGGCGGTGATCGGCGGCTGGCTGTACCTGTCTTTGCTGTCGTCGCCCGGCACCCGAATCGACCTGCTGCCGCCGCAGGCCGATGCCCTGGAAATGCCGGGCAACATCCTGATCGTTTTCGTCTCGGTGGTCTTCGTCAACGCGCCCACCGTGTTCCGTATCGTCCGCGGCCTGGTGCTGGACATCAAGACACGCGACTATGTCGCGGCCAGCCAGACGCGCGGCGAAGGGCCATGGTACATCATGCTGTGGGAGATTCTGCCCAATGCGCGCGGGCCGCTGATCGTCGATTTCTGCCTGCGGATCGGCTACACCACCATCCTGCTGGGCACGCTTGGCTTCTTTGGCCTTGGCCTGTCGCCGGAAAGCCCCGACTGGGGATCGACGATCAACGCGGGCCGCCGGCTGCTGTCAATCTTTGTCCACCCTGCCATCGTGCCCGCACTGGCGCTGATGAGCCTGGTTCTGGGCCTGAACCTGCTGGCCGACGGCCTGCGGGAAGAAAGCCTGAAGGACTAGTGAGCATGAGCCTCTATGGGATGGCGAACTTCGCAGGTATTTTTTTCGCCCTTGTTGCATCAGGACTGTGGTTCATGAGTGCTCGTGTGAAGCTTCCCCCGAAGGCGTTTACGACGAAATGGGGCGGCACTGGAGGAGAAGAGCGACAGTGGGCAGAAGCATCGTCGCGCTGGAATAGGTGGGGAGCCGCAGCTTCCGGATTGTCAGCACTTTGCTTCGCAGTTGGGGCAGTAGGGTAGGAAAGAGCGATGGATAACTGGGACCCGTCCAAACCCATCCTCGAAATCGAGAACCTCTCGATCAGCTTCTTCACGCGGCTGCGCGAGATTCCGGCGGTGATGGATTTTTCCTGCACCGTCATGCCGGGCGAGGCGATGGGGCTGGTGGGCGAATCGGGCTGCGGCAAATCTACCGTGGCGCTGGCGGTGATGCGCTATCTGGGCAAGAACGGGCGGATCACCGGCGGGTCGATCCGCTTCAAGGGGCGTGATCTGACCACGATGGATGACGAGGCGCTGCGCCTGATCCGCGGGTCGGAAATTGCGATGATCTATCAGGAACCGATGGCATCGCTGAACCCGGCGATGCGGATCGGCGCGCAACTGGCCGAAGTGCCGATGATCCACGAAGGGATCGGCAGGGAGGCGGCCTGGAACCTGGCGCGCCAGATCGTGGCAGATGTGCGCCTGCCCGACCCGGACCGGATTCTGAAGGCCTATCCGCACCAGCTGTCGGGCGGCCAGCAGCAGCGCATCGTCATTGCGATGGCCCTGATGTCAAAACCGGCGCTGCTGATCCTGGACGAGCCAACCACGGCGCTGGATGTGACGGTCGAGGCGGGGATCGTCGATCTGGTCAAGGATCTGGGGCGGAAATACGGCACCTCGATCCTGTTCATCAGTCACAATCTGGGCCTGATCCTGGATGTCTGCGACCGGCTTTGCGTGATGTATTCCGGCGAGGCGGTGGAAACCGGTGCCGTGGCGCAGGTCTTTGACCGGATGCGCCACCCCTATACCCAGGCCCTGTTCCGGTCGATCCCCCTGCCGGGGGCAGACAAGAACACCCATCCCCTGGTGTCGATTCCCGGCAATTTCCCCTTGCCGCACGAACGCCCGCCGGGCTGCAACTTCGGGCCGCGCTGCACCTATTTCCAGGCCGGGCGCTGCGACGGGCAAGAGATTCCCATGGTGCTGCTGCCGGGCGGGGACCGGCATGAAACGCGCTGCCTGCGCGCTGCCGAGATCGACTGGGACAAGCCGCCGGTCGCGGCCAAGGCGGTGGCCAGGACACCGGTGGGCGAGGTCGTGCTGAAGATGACCGACCTGCGCAAGTATTACGAGGTGTCGGGCGGGCTGTTCGGCGGCAGCCTGAAAAAGGTCGTCAAGGCGAACGAGACGCTGAGTTTCGAGGCGCGCGAGGGCGAGACCCTGGCCATCGTCGGCGAATCCGGCTGCGGCAAATCCACCTTCGCCAAGGTGCTGATGGGGCTGGAAACGGCAACCTCGGGCAAGATCATGCTGTTCGATCAGGACATTCAGGACATTCCCATCGAAAAACGCGGCACCGATACGGTGTCGTCGGTGCAGATGGTGTTCCAGAACCCCTTCGACACGCTGAACCCGTCGATGACCGTGGGCCGCCAGATCATCCGGGCGCTGGAGATTTTCGGCCAGGGTGCCAATGACGCGGAACGGCACGACCGGATGCTGGAGTTGCTCGATCTGGTGAAACTGCCGCGCGCCTTTGCCGACCGGATGCCGCGCCAGTTGTCGGGCGGCCAGAAACAGCGCGTCGGCATCGCGCGGGCCTTTGCGGGCGGTGCCAGGATCGTGGTGGCGGACGAACCGGTTTCGGCGCTGGACGTGTCCGTTCAGGCGGCGGTGACCGACCTTCTGATGGAAATCCAGCGCAAGAACCGCACCACCCTGCTGTTCATCAGCCATGACCTGTCGATCGTGCGCTATCTGAGCGACCGGGTGATGGTGATGTACCTGGGCCATGTGGTGGAGATGGGCACCACCGATCAGGTGTTCTCGCCCCCCTACCACCCCTATACCGAGGCGCTGCTGTCGGCGGTGCCGATTGCCGACACACGGGTGAAGAAAAAGCGCATCGTGCTGGAAGGCGATATTCCGTCGGCGATGAATCCGCCGCCGGGCTGCCCGTTCCAGACGCGCTGCCGCTGGAAATCGCAGGTGCCGGGCAATCTGTGCGACACCGTGATGCCGCCGATTCGCGTGCTGGCGGGCGACCATCAGATCAAATGCCACCTGTCGGATGACGTTCTGGCAGGGATGGAGCCGGTGATCAGGATCGCGGCGCAATAGCGCCGCAGGCTGTCCGCCGGTCAGCGCCCCATGATCGAGGCAACGTAATCCACCGTCTCGGGATAGGGGGGAATGCCGTCATGTTCCTCGACAGCCTCGGGCCCGGCGTTATAGGCGGCCAGCGCCAGCTTCCAGTCACCGAAGCGGTCAAACATGCGGCGCAGATACCTGGCACCCCCGTCCAGATTCTCCTGCGGATCGTTGATATCGACGTTCAGCAGTTCCGCCGTGCCGGGCATCAGCTGGGCCAGCCCTGTGGCCCCCTTGGTGGACACCGCGACATGGTTCCAGCCGGATTCCTGCTGCACAAGGCGCAGGAACAGATCCTCGGGCACGCCATGCCTGCGGGCGGCGGCTTTTGCCAGTTCCAGATATTCGCCCTTGTACCGCCCCGCATAGCGCGGAAGACCAGCCGCGTCAGCGCCCGCCCGTTTCGGCTGAAGCCGAACAGAGGCATCGTATTGCCGGGCCAGACGCGTATCCAGCAGCCTGGTCTGTGCCTTGAACATCTCCATGCGGTTTTGCGAAGACGGCATGTGCCGCAGCCCCTCGGCACCGGCCTGCCCGAATATCCCGGCGCAAAGCACCGTCATGATCCCGAATGTGATCCGCCGCATGTCCCGCCACACCTTTCGCGGCAGAACTATACCTGAAACCGCGCCGGTTTCCAGCAGGTTGCGGCCTGCCTGCGCATCCGGGTGAACCGCCTGTTCCCAGGGGTCGCAGCCGATGCCTGCTTGCGGGCGCGGATCACCGCCTGCGGCCGCCGCCGATCCGCGCCTGTGGCCGCCGCAGCGTCAACCGTCAGGGTCCCGGATCAGACAGGGTGGTGACGGGTGCCGGATCAGCCCCGCCACGGCGGTGACGCGGAAAGGGGCCTGTCAGATGCAACCCGAGTTGCAGGGAAACCGGCGTATCGGTATAGGCTTTGTTAACCATACCGGGCGAGACTGTCGTCAGATCGGTCAAGAAGCACAGGGAGAGGCGCATGGCGGGATCGGTGAACAAGGTCATTCTGGTGGGCAACCTGGGGCGCGACCCCGAGGTTCGGTCGTTTCAGAATGGCGGCAAGGTGGTGAACCTGCGGATCGCCACATCGGACACCTGGCGCGACAAGACCACGGGCGAGCGCAAGGAACGGACCGAATGGCATTCGGTGGCAATCTTCAACGAAAACATCGGGAAGGTCGCCGAGCAATACCTGCGCAAGGGATCGAAAGTCTATATCGAAGGCCAGCTCGAAACCCGCAAGTGGCAGGACCAGTCGGGCGCCGACCGCTATTCCACCGAAGTGGTGCTGCGCCCCTACAGCGGTTCGCTGACCCTGCTGGACGGGCGTGAGGGCGGCGGCAGCAGCAGCGGAGAGGAGCGTGGCGGCGGCGGTTACGCCGAGGATCGCGGATATGGCGATGATCGCGGCAGTACCAGCGGCGCAAGCGCACCGCGCGGTGGCGGGGGCGGTCGCAGCGACCTGGACGATGAAATTCCGTTCTGACGCCATCCGGACCGATCTGGCCTGATGCCTTGTCCCCCGGCCGCCCGACATGCGGCGCAACCGGCAGGGCGCTGTCTTCGGCAGGACCGGCCCGGCGGATGATCGTCACGGCGGCGGGAAAATGCCTGCCGCGCCTTAGCAGGCGCGGCGCGTCTCGCACGCAACGGCGGCGACCGGGGCCGGGGCGACCGGCCTTTTCGGGGGGGGCCTGCGGGGCTGCGGTCTATGCCATCTCCGGATTGCGCCGCAGGACGGCGGCATTCAGCGCAGTGGCCGTGCTGACCCAGGCGATGTAGGGCACAAACAGAAGGCCCGCGATCCAGTCGATGCGGAAAAAGGCAACCAGTGTCACCGCGACCGCGACCCAAAGCAGCGACACCACGATCAGCGCGGCCCGCATCCGGCGCAGCCCGAAGAACACCGGCGACCACAGCGCATTCAGCGTGATCTGGATGGTCCAGAACCCAAGCGCCTGCGGCGCACGGACATCACCCGACTGGGCAATGCGCATCGCGGCCAGCGACATGCACAGATAAAGCGTGGTCCAGGCCACAGGAAAGAGCCAGTCGGGCGGGGTCCAGTCCGGCTTGCGGATGGTCTTGTACCAGTCGCCGGGGCTGAACAGCGCGCCGGTCGCCGCCGCCGCACCGCAGGCGGCCAGATAGGTGAAGAACAGACCGTAATCCATCGAACGCCCCCGCGCAGAAAGGTCGGATGTAGCCTAGACCGCGCCCCGCGACAAGAATGTGCCCCGGTCCTGTCTGCGCCTGTCCTGCGCCTCCAGCTGGGCCAGGACGGACAGCAACGCCTCGGCCCGCCCCCGTGTCGGCGGCACGCGCGCGGCGGCAGCGACAAGGAAGGCCGTTTCGGGCGCGGGTGCGGCGTGCAGGCGTGGCGCGCGCGGCAGCGCAACCGTGGCCGCCGTCTGCCCCAGCGCCAGCGCCAGCCAGCCGATCTTGGCGGCCCTGCCGGTGCGGGCGCGGCGCGTGATGCTGTCAAAGCCGTTCCGCCGCACCGCCCGGCCGATGCCGGCATAGATGTGCCGGGCCGCGAAGATGCCCGGCCGGCAGTCCAGCGGCAGGGCGGCGATGCCGGCCTCGGCACGGATATACAGCCCCTCGGCCTCGGCCAGCAGGCGGCGGGTCAGGCGCGCGATCCGCAGATCGGGCATGGGATTGGCCAGAAAACGTTCCGGATCAAGGCCCTCGTCGCGCAGCCAGTCACGCGGCAGGTAAAGCCGCCCCGCCCGCGCATCTTCGCCCACATCGCGTGCGATGTTGGTCAGCTGCATCGCCAGACCCAGGTCGCAGGCCCGCGCCAGCGCATCGCCGTCGCGCAGGCGCATCAGCACGCACATCATCGCACCCACGGCGGCGGCGACACGGGCGGAATAGTCAAGCACACCCGACAGCGTGTCGTAGTGCCGCCCCGTGGCATCCCAGGCCAGGCCTTCCAGCAGGGCCTCGGGCAGGGCGCGGGGCATGGCGAAATCTTCCACCAATGCCGCAAAGGCCCGGTCTTCGGGCGCGTTGCGCGGCTGGCCGCGATAGGCCAGGTCCAGCCGGTCGCGCAGGGTCAGAACCGCGCGGGTCTTGTCACGGCCTTCGTCGACCTCGTCATCGGCAAGCCGGCAAAAGGCATAAAGCGCCAGCGCCGGATCGCGCACGCGCGGCGGCAGCAGGCGCGAGGCGGCATGAAAGGACAGCGACCCGCTGCGGATCGCGGCGCGGCAATGCGCCATGTCGCCGGTGCCGATCATTCTGCGGCCAGCCTTTGTGCCACAGGGCACGGCGGGGCCGCAGGGATCATCCGGTCCAGCACCTCGGCCGAAGCGATGACGCCGGGCAGGCCCGCGCCGGGGTGGGTGCCCGCCCCGACCAGATAGAGGCCGGGCACCTCTTCGCTGATGTTGTGCGGGCGGAACCAGGCCGATTGCAGGATGCGCGGCTCGATCGAAAACCCGGCGCCGTAGGGGCTGAGATAGCGGTCGCGGAAGGTTTCCGGGGTGAAGACCAGCGATTGCGTCAGATGCCGCCCCAGACCGGGCAGCAGCTGATCTTCAAGCACCGCCTGAACCTTCTGGCGGTAGGGTTCGGCTTCTGCCTGCCAGTCCACCGCACCGGCATGGCCCAGATGCGGCACCGGAGACAGCGCATAGAAGGTATCCCCCCCCGGCGGGGCCACGGTGGGGTCGGTGACGCCGGGGCGGTGGACATACAGGCTCATGTCCCCGGCCAGCCTGCCCTTCAGGAAGATGTCGCGCAGCAGCCCCTTGTAGCGCGGCCCGTTCAGGATGGTGTGATGCCCGACACCGGGCCACATCCCGCCGGTGCCTTCGGTGCCGAAGTACCACACGAACAGGCTCATCGACCAGCGCGTGCGCTTCAGCCGGGCCGGGGTCCAGCGCCTGCGCGACCGGTTGCGCAGCAGGCGGTCATAGGTATGCCCGGCATCGGCGTTCGACACGATCAGCGGTGCCGACAGAACACGCCCGTCCGTCAGCGTCACGCCCTGCG
Organism: Rhodobacter sp.; assembly: GCA_020250125.1. Classification (GTDB taxonomy): domain Bacteria; phylum Pseudomonadota; class Alphaproteobacteria; order Rhodobacterales; family Rhodobacteraceae; genus Aliitabrizicola. The sequence goes on along the minus strand of JADCEL010000020.1, from coordinate 5,770 downwards.
CGCGGCCGTTGCGGACAAGGATTTCGTCCGCCTCGGCCCCCAGGATGATGCGCCCGCCCTGATCCTTGATCACCCGCGCCATCGCCCCGGCAATGGCGGCAACTCCACCGATGGCATAGTGGACGCCGAATTCCTTTTCCAGGTGGCTGACCAGGATATACATGGATGTGACGTGGAACGGATCGCCGCCGATGAACAGCGGATGAAAGGACAGGGCCATGCGCAACCGTTCGTCCTTTACCCGTGATGCGGCATGGGCATAGACCGACCGGTCGGCGCGCAGCCGGGCAAAGGTCGGCAGCACCTTCAGCAGGTCCGTCAGGGCATGCATCGGGCGACGGCCCAGATCCTCGAATCCGAAGCTGTAGCGGCGTTCGCTGTCGGTCAGGAATTTCTCATAGCCCGCCGCATCCCCCGGTGAAAGGCGCGCCACCTCGGCCCGCATGGCGTCGGTGCCGCCCCGCGCGGCAAAGCGCGACCCGTCGGGCCAGCGGATTTCATAGAAGGGGTCCAGCGGGCGCAGATCGACCTCGCGGTCGAAGCTGCGGCCACACAGCGCGAACAGATCGCGCAGGCCCTGGGGAACCGTGACGATGGTGGGGCCCAGATCAAAGCGGTGGCCGCCCTGGGTAATCGAAGACCCGCGCCCCCCCGGCACGTCCAGCCGGTCAAGCAGCGTTACCCGGTAGCCCTTGGCGCCAAGACGCATGGCTGCGGCAAGCCCGCCCATCCCGGCCCCGATCACGATGGCGGTTCCGGGTGCGGGTCCGGTCTGGTCCGGGTCAGGGTCTGTGTTTTGGTCTGTCAGCATGTCTTGACGATACACTGTCCAGTTTCATTTACAATATGGGGATTTCGGCTGCGCTTTCCCGTTGCCATCGACACGGTCACGCGGCAATCATATGTCAATTGCGGTTGACACCCGCCTGCAGAAGGGTCGCCCATGCACTGCGCCAGCCTGTCGCTGTATCGCTTTGGCGCGCTGTCGGCGCGCGCCTGGGTGCTGGGCCAGATGGGGCTGGCGCGCTGGTCGCTGCCGCGCACGCCGGGCCTGAGGTTCTGGAAGCTGTGCGGATCGGGCACCGGCGAAGGCTTCACCCCGGTGCCGAACACCGCCGTCTGGGCGATTCTGGCCACCTGGGACAGCGAAGCGGTGGCGCGCCAGCGCGTTGCCCATGCGCCGGTCTATCGCCGCTGGGCGGACCATGCCGATGAAAGCTGGACCGTGTTTCTGGACCCGCTGGCGGCGCGCGGGCTGTGGGGCGGTGTCGCCCCCTTTGACGGGCTGGCAGCGGCGGGCTGCCCGTGGTCGCAGATCGGGGCCGCAGCGGGGCCGATTGCCGCGCTGACGCGCGCCTCCATCCGGCCGGCGCGGGCGCTGAAGTTCTGGGACCGCGTCCCGGATATCTCGGCCACCATCGGGCGGGATGCGAATGTGCTGTTCAAGATCGGCATCGGCGAGGTGCCCCTGATGCATCAGGTCACCTTCAGCATCTGGCCCGATGCCGCCAGCATGGCGGCCTTCGCCCGCGCCGACGGGCCGCACGCCCGCGCGATCCGCGCCGTGCGCGAGGAAAACTGGTTCCGCGAGGAACTTTATGCCCGCTTCCGCATCCTTGGCGATGCGGGCACCTGGAACGGGCAAAGCCCGCTGGCCCCGCTGGAGACTGCCGCATGAAACAGCCCTTCCCCTTCACCGCCATCGTCGGACAGGAGGCGATGAAGCAGGCGCTGGTGCTGACCGCCATCGATCCCGGCATCGGCGGCGTTCTGGTGTTCGGCGACCGCGGCACGGGCAAGTCCACCGCCGTGCGGGCGCTGGCGGCCCTTCTGCCAGAGATCGAGGTGATCGAAGGCTGCCCGGTGAATTCGGCACGGGCCGAAGACGTGCCGGACTGGGCCGGGCTTGGCGCGCGGCGCAAGGTCAGGCGGCCAACCCCGGTAATTGACCTGCCGCTGGGTGCAACCGAAGACCGGGTGGTGGGCGCGCTTGACATCGAACGCGCCCTGACGCGCGGCGAGAAAGCCTTTCAGCCGGGTCTGCTGGCGCGGGCCAACCGGGGCTATCTTTACATCGACGAGGTCAACCTGCTGGAGGATCACATCGTCGATCTCTTGCTGGATGTGGCGCAATCGGGCGAGAATCTGGTGGAGCGTGAAGGCCTGTCGATCCGCCATGCGGCACGCTTTGTCCTGGTTGGCTCGGGCAACCCGGAAGAGGGCGAATTGCGCCCGCAGCTTCTGGACCGCTTCGGGCTCAGCGTCGAGGTGCGCAGCCCGCAGGATGTGGCAACCCGGGTCGAGGTGATGCGGCGGCGCGATGCCTATGACACCGGATTTGACGCCTTCATGGGCGACTGGCGCAAGAAGGATGCAAGCCTGCAGAAAAAGATTCTTGCCGCGCGCAGGAAGCTGCCGCTGCTGGCCACCCCCGAAGCGGCGCTGAAGGACTGCGCCGCCCTGTGCATCGCGCTTGGCTCTGACGGGCTGCGGGGCGAGTTGACCCTGCTGCGGGCGGCACGCGCGCTGGCCGCGCTGGACGGGGCAACGGCGGTGGACCGCAGGCATCTGAAGGCCGTGGCACCGATGGCGCTGTCGCACCGGTTGCGGCGCGATCCGCTGGACGAGGCCGGATCAGGCAGCCGCGTCGCCCGCATCCTGGACGAGGTTCTGCCCTGACCGGCCCGCTTGCGCCCTTTGACCGCGCCGCCCTGGCCCTGCGGCTGCTGGGGTGCCATCCTGCGGCCCTGGGCGGGATATGGCTGCGGGCGCGGGCGGGGCCGGTGCGCGAGCGGCTGCTGTCCGGGCTGGGCAGCCTGCCGCTGCCGGTGGTGCGCCTGCATCCGGCGATGGGGCATGAGGCGCTGGATGGCGGGCTCGATCTGACCGCGACGCTCTCAGGCGGGAAGATGGTGCTGCGCGACGGGCTGCTGGCGCGTCCGTCGGTGCTGGTGCTGTCCATGGCCGAACGCTGCCCGCCGGGCCTGGCCGCGCGATTGGCGCAGCTTCTGGACCAGGGCCGCCACGCCCTGATTGCCATCGACGAAGGCGCGGATGTGTCCGAAGGGCTGGCACCGGCGCTGGCCGACCGGCTGGCTTTCTTTGCCGACCTCGACGGTGTCGCCTGGGGCGACAGCGATGATGTCGGGCCGCTGTCCGGCGGCACGGGCGGTGCCAGGCTTGACCCCGCCATGCTGGAGGCGCTGGTGCGCACGGCGGCGATGGCGGGGATCGACAGCCTGCGCGCGCCGCGCCACGCCGCTGCCGCCGCCCGCGCCGCCGCCGCTCTGGACGGGCGCGCTGACGTGACCGCAGAGGATCTGCGTCTGGCGGCCGATCTGACGCTGGCGCATCGGGCAACCGTCGCCCCGCAGGACGGGGATGATCCGGACGAAGGCCCGGACCCGCCCCCGGCCCCCGAAGACACGGCGCAGGGCAGCCCGCCCCCGGACAAGTCGCAGGCCCTGCCCGAGGAGATCCTGCTCGAGGCAATCCGCACCGCCCTGCCCGCTGATCTGCTCGCCCGCCTTGCCGCCGGGCGCGCAGCCAGGCAGGCCAGGGGTGCCACCGGCACCGGGGCCACCCGGCGCGGCAACCGGCGCGGCCGGCCCCTGCCCGCCCGACCGGGCAAGCTGGACGGTTCGGCACGGCTTGACCTTGTGGCAACCCTGCGCGCCGCCGCCCCCTGGCAGGCGATCCGGCGCGCCGCAACCGGGCGGCAGGGGCTGCTGGAGCTGCGCCCCGGCGACATCCGCCTCAAACAGGCGCAGGAACGGTCGGACCGGGTGCTGATCTTTACTGTCGATGCCTCCGGCTCGTCGGCGCTGGCGCGGCTGGCCGAGGCCAAGGGTGCGGTGGAACTGCTGCTGGCCCAGGCCTATGCGCGGCGCGACCATGTGGCGCTGATCGCCTTTCGCGGCAGCACGGCCGAACTGCTGCTGCCGCCGACCCGGTCGCTGGTGCAGACGAAACGCCGCCTGGCCGCCCTGCCCGGCGGCGGGGCAACCCCGATGGCGCTGGGGCTGGCGTCGGCGCTGGAGCTTGGCCTGCAGGCGCGGGCGCGGGGGATGACGCCAACGGTGGCGCTGCTGACCGACGGCCGCCCCAACATCGCGCGCGACGGCCAGCCGGGCCGCGCCCGGGCCGAGGCGGATGCCGAAGCGATGGCGCGGATGATCCGGGCACAGGGGCTGCCCGCGCTGGTGGTGGATACCGGCAACCGCCCCACCCCCTGGCTGCAGATGCTGGCCGGGCAGATGGAGGCCCGCTTTCTGGCCCTGCCCCGCGCCGGGGCGCGGCGGCTGTCGGCGGCCCTGTCTGCGGCGCTGGACGGCTGACATGGCCTTCGCCCCGATCCCCGTTCGGGTTCCCCCCGACTGGCCGATGCGCGCGGCGTCGCGCGCTGTCCATGTCCGGCCCCATCTGTGGCATGTGCAGGGGATGGGACAGGGGCCGCTTGTGCTGCTGCTGCACGGTGCGGGTGCGTCAACCCACAGCTGGCGGGCGCTGGCCCCGCTGCTGGCACCGCGGTTCACCCTGATCATGCCCGATCTGCCCGGACAGGGCTTTACCCGGCAGGGCAACCGCCAGCGCCTTGGGCTGGATGCGATGGCCGAAGACCTGGCCGCGCTGCTGGCCGATCAGGATTGGGTGCCCCATGGCATTGTCGGCCATTCCGCCGGGGCCGCGCTGGCCTTGCGCCTGACCGAATGCCTGACGGCTAAACCGGCCGGCGTGGTCGGCATCAACGCAGCCCTCGGGAATTTCGAAGGGGTGCCCGGCGTGGTCTTTCCGATCCTGGCGCGTCTGCTGGCGCTCAATCCGCTGGTGCCGCCGATCTTTGCCCGGCTGGCGGGGGGCGAGGCGCAGGTCGGGCGGCTGCTCTCTGCCACCGGATCACGGATCGACCCCGAGGGGCGGCGGCTTTACGGACGGCTGGTCAGCGACCCCGCGCATGTCGACGGCACCCTGGCGATGATGGCGCAGTGGCAGCTGGACGGCCTGATCGCCCGCCTGCCTGCCATTGCCACGCCCACCTTGTTCCTGACCGGCAGCAATGACCGCGCCGTGCCGCCGTCCTGCAGCCGCGACGCCGCCGCGCGCATGCCACAGGCCCGCGTCGAAGAGTTTGCCGGACTGGGCCACCTGATCCATGAAGAAGCAGCCCCGGTGATTGCCGCTGCGGTCACGGCCTTTTTCGCCAGCCTTCCGTAAGGGTTTCTTCTTGGCGCAAATACCCTGGGGGAGGCGCGGCCCAGAGGGCCGCGACGGGGGCAAAGCCCCCTGCCCGCGCGGCCTAAACAGGCTGCTGAAGAACTCTCCCCCCGACGTGGTTTGAGGAACATGCTTCACCCCTGCTGCGGCGTTCGCGGGGGTGATCCTGCGGGGAACGGACGGGGCGGCGGGTTCGCTGTTCATCTGTGTGGGCCTTGAGGCGCGCATTCCCGGGCATCACCCGCTGCGCAAGGTCCGGCAGGTGGTGACTGACGCGCTGTCGCGCCTTGATGCTGATTTTGACCGGCTCTGTCGCACATATCCGGTGAGGGATTCATCTCGTGAATCCAGCGTGGCAGCTGAAGGGCATGAGCAGGCCCACACCCCCCGCCTGCAAGACCGGGAACCGGCCCGCAGATACCGCAGCGCTCTGGCGCCGCGTGTGGCGCAGGAGTCACATCGGGATTGACAAGCAAACGCCGGAAATCCGGGCGGCCGGGTTGACCACCCGCGACGTTGGTGATGCGCCCGTGCTGCCCGGACTGCCCGACCGGAT